>DATBFR010000091.1:0-239544 GCA_036558405.1 Nitrososphaeraceae archaeon
TGCCACCACCACCACCACTGCTGCTACTGATGCCACTATGTACAACTGTAGTTAGTACCAATGCAACAGAGAAGATAGCAATTGTTGCAGCAATTACTGGAATAATATTTGTCTTGTTCTTAATTTTACTGGAGTATTCCACGGAGTTTATTATTTTCCAGCAAAATAAGTATTTTGAATTAATGATCAGTGGATCTAGTCATTGAAGAATAATTCAATGATTGTTTCATTTGGTGACTCATACGGAGCTGCATGATCTTTTACTGAACTTTTAAATATTTTTAGTGGATCCAACAGAACTCTAATTTTGATTTTTATCAAATTCAATCGATAGCAACTAATAGTAGTGAGAATCAAGAAATAGAAAGAAGCCAAATTAGATAGCAGGAAAATAATGCAGAATAGTAACGAGTAGTAGGCTGTTGAGTGATGCTTAACGCAAAATAAACTAAACATGATCACGGGCATCTGATCGTCTCACGATTAGAAATCCCTAATAATATGAACTAACTATATAGAATCATAATTGAATAATCAAGATAAAGAAAAAGAAATCGAAAAGCTGCTAAGGGAAGGAGTGCTGACCTGGAATCAAATCTGCCAAAAAGTTCTCACGTCGCCCAACACAATTTCAAAAGTTAAACATCGGATCGAACAAGCTGAATCAACCAAGGAGAAGAGCTCTAGAACCAAAGCATTACTCATGTATAATCTTGGCCGAACTCCATTTGAAGTTGCTACGGAGCTTGATATATCTACACGGGAAGCTGAAATCTCCCAGCTTGAGTATTGGAAATTGAAAGGGATGAAGGAACATCAAGAAGTCTATCAAGAAAACGGGGGTTCAATAAAAAGTGTGGTAAGTTTGTATTATGAGCTAGATGCCAGGGGGATGAATGTGAGGCAAGTTTTTGAAGCTCTGAAGAAAATTAAGTCGGTAGGCGATTTGAAGGCAGTAGAACAAAGCACTACTGAAAATATTCAATTCTTCAAATATAGGTTACATCAATTAAGACTTGAGCAGCAAGCCATAGAATATCAATTGAAAGGCTTGCAGGAGACAAATATTGCCGCTCGACAAGAGAATGCTAATCTCTTTGGATTGAATCAGTCATTGCGTGAAGAAAATCAAAGATATAGATCTGCATTATATGCTTTCCTGTCTTCAAATGGTTACAGGGAAATGCAGAAAGTTGCGCGTTCAGAAATTATGAATGTCATGAAAGTTGAACAAATGCTCTTACCAACGGTAGCTGCCAGTGTGGTCAAAGCTTTAACAACTTATCCTGAATTACAAGGCTTGTTGAGCAACCCACACGCATGGGAAGAAATTTTTCGCGTTGGCAGTAGCCCTAATTTGCCGAATACCGAATCACAGCTACTTGAAGAATCTCGAAACTTTTATTATCAAATCAAGAAATATTTCACCCGAAGGATCGTAAATGACACAATTGATACCCTTGGCAGAAACCATAACGTGCCAGTATACAGTTAGACAAGGAGAGATTTCGCTGTATCAATTTGGAGCAATTGGGAGTTATGAGATGACAATAACCTTATATCTATAATTCTAATTGTAAGCAGTGGGAAATTAGTTAGCTTCTACTAACACCAGCGACTGAAAACTAGAAGGAGATTATTTTGAAGGCTGTAACTGTGATGCTATATGCCCTTGCATATTTTTGTTAGACCCAGACAAAGGATACTGCAATGCTACTGTTGCATGGCATATAGAGAAAGGCCATTACGATCAGATCGGAGTTGATGATTTGAATGCAGTGGCCATATTTGCGGCTCCAGGTAACATGTTTACTGGACCAAAAATGAAAGCTGCTTTTTATATTGATCAAAAAGTAAATCAAGAACAAAAAGACGTATTGTCCAAAATATTTTCGGGTCAAGCGGCGGGTTTCTTCGCTGCGGCCGCCAGTCTCATCGGGGAAGTGGTCGGGATAAAGTCTGCCCCTATAACATTTGGTATTGAAGGGAAGAGGCGGTGGGTAACTATCCCCGAGTAGTTGAGCTTGGAAATTTAAGCTATTAAAGGGGGGATCCCATTCGAGACTGCCTCGTTTCTAATCACGCATTCACAATAGCGCCCGGATATAACCCAATTATTTCTCGCTCGAGCAGCCACGTCTACAGGGATATTGGTTTTGAATGGGATAGTTCCGGAAAGAATGGCTTCTATTCAAAGTTCAATTACAGCCAATAAATTCTGTTAAGTTTCCTTGTTGTTCTGACTCAAGTATAATCATAAGTGCTAATTACAAGGATTGGGCCATCGACTTGAGCTTGTTAGAATTAATTTAATTCTCGAAGCCGCTTTATAAGTATCTATTAGAATAGGATCGCATTCACAGGGGTGAGCTTGCTATCTTGAAAATTTCCTGCTTATGGTATTAGATTATTTTAGACTTTTGGGTTATTGCTTCTTCTATCAAAACGTAAATAAGAAAAACATCCGATCAAAATTATTAGAAAGACGCAAGATTATCTGAACTCGGGAGCTTTTGATCTCGGAAGGCAGACCAAATATCTACGTGTTTCTACCACACACCTGCAACGAAATTACGCCAAATAACAATAACGCAAGGTGACCAGTGGCAGCAGGCGAGTAGTGATGTCTCCTGTCAAGTCATCTCAAGTTCTAAAGGCATACAAATACCTCAATGCATGACTCCTGCTGAGTGTTGGCATGTTACCCGTATCTGTGACCTCACCCCTTCTTCCAACACCAGCAGGTAATAGTCAAATTACTTTTCATTTACAATTGATGCAAGACTGTTGATGAAAAGTTAGATGCGTCATCGTATAATATTTTAAGAAGCAAGGGCTTAGACCTAGGTAGAGAAGTTAATTTGGCTCAACCAGTAACATTTGCAAATGATGAACCTATAATAAAGCGCCGAATTTTGACTATAATTAAGAGAAAACAGAATGGAAAGTGTCATTATTGTGCCAAAGACTTTACTGTTGATGATATCATAGTTAGCTGCGGAACTCGCCGAAGAAATTACTATCACCAGGTATGTGCTAAAAGGCTCAACATAATTTAACAATCTATATTGGCTGGGATAGTCAGGAGATTCTCCTAATAATTTTTACAAAATGAGGGATCATCTCTCATATTTATCCAACTCTTAAACTTTGTAGTCTTTTTTGCAAAGTGAGGATGAAAAAGTTTATAGCTAAGTTTAGATAACAGTATCTTCACGTTAATGCGGATAAGATAGAAGCGGATACGTTGGTGGGTGATTGGGATGGGATAAAAAATTTTCACCCACCTTGCGTTTTATCATTAATTCAACTCCAACGCAGTATCCGAATATATATGAAGAACTTGACTTAAAAGCATTATTAATTACAAAAAATATTTCGCAAGGATTTAATTTGTTGATTTTGTCTTACTTTGCGTTCGAATTCACTTGTGTGTGTGTGTTGTCATCCCCAAGTGTACGAGTATTTTGGGAGTTTGCGATAATCAAGCTCGTTCTATGAATAAAATTGCTCAACCAGGCTTGGGGCTGGAGAACCAGAAGTATGTCTTAGTCTAATTAAGAAGGAATGAATGGCGTATAATTATCTAGAAACCTTATATTACATGTCATGAAATGAACCCCGTCATTAAATGAACGAGAAATTGGATATATGCTCCAAGTGTGAAAAGGGTATTTTAGAACCTGAGGCCGAAGTAGTGGTTGAAGGAATCGATCGGGAAAGATTTAGAAGTTTACACGCTAAACGCATTTTCCGGTGCGATAACTGCGGACAGAGATATGTTCAGGTTGGAGACAATCAGTACATTAGGTTAGAGGAAAAAATTGTAACAGAGACAGGGATAAAACATTGAACATCAGCATTCGACTAATCCCTCTGGATTATTTTTGAATATTTATTAATTATAATTCATTGAACTGTAGCTCTTGCCCTTGAACTTTTATGAACCCAGAATTTGATCCCTAATTTCGCATAACCCTTGGAGTAAACTTTAGAAAAATTATCTTGTCACACAGGTTATGCTACGCACATTTGCAAGGAATGACTGTCTGGAAATGGAATGTGCTTTGGCCGATAAATGACCGGTTTAAGCAGAACAAATATTTTACGGACTGGACTGGACACAGTCGTCATGAAATTGTGTTCAATAGGGCTTTCACTTGCATCTATACTAGGTATAGTAATACCATCAGCTTTTGCAGCATCTGATACGAACGTCGTTCAAACTGGTGACTTTGTGATAGCTAATGCCTCCTTTGTGAATCAAACGTATACTGATCTAGATTCTACAAAATATACACTCATGGGACTGTTCAGCAACCCTTCAAATAAGACTATCGAGGGCGCTGATGTGTTCATTCAAGCTTTCAATGAAAATGATGACCTAATTGGATTTAATAATTCAACTTTGTCAAGCGTAATTGAATCTTTGCAATCAAAAGATGAATTGCTAAGGACACTTCAATCTCCGTTTGAAATTTCGGTAGATGCAAGTAATGATGATGTATTTGACCATTATGAATTAAGAATTGAATAACTACGCCAAGTAGGGTTCTTGAGATCCAGCAAGATTGAACACTGATTGCTTATGAAAATGATTCAATCTACCTGACCGGCATGTCACAACGCCATTTACATCTAAAGCGATTTTTTCGTTCATGGAACCAGCTGATGCCAAGATGGAAGGTCATAAAATGAAAAGCAAAAACTTTCAGTACGTTCAGATGAATTTATTAGCTCAAATTTCCTTTCTTGAATTGATCCCTTGTAATTAACCAATTTATCCAACGTATACATTTTAAAGGATGGCTGCAATATTGCAAGAACCGGACGGCCATCTTCTGCCAACGCATGATCTATCAGTCTGCTAATTGCCACGCCCTTAACTCTAGGTCCTTTGGTACTCGCTTTGACCTGCACGCACCACAAGTTCGATTCTTTCTTGGCATACAGGTCTGCTGGTCCCCTGCTTCCCTTGGACATAATCACTCCCCAGCCTTTGGATATCATGTAGAGAGAGATTGCAATTTCTGCATCTCTTCCGAATTTGCTCTTAGAATAGTGATGTTGTACAGTATTACTTTCCCGGCTATTCAGCTCATAATCTAATTTCAATTACGTCAAATCCGAATTTGCAGTGCCATTAGAAGCCTTTCTGCAGCCCAAAAGATACCAAATTTACATCTTTTTGAATTGCATATAGCGGTGTGTGTCAGAGTATTTCCAAGAATATTGGGAGCTGAATGTTATTGAACGTAAAGATACGAAGTAATTAACAATAGGCTTGAGAGAATTTTACTTGAGAGACTTCTCTGCATTAGTTGTTTTCTTTTCCAATGGCTATATCGTAGTTAGACAACTACAAAATGTAGACGGAGCATTGTACTTCAAATTCGTTAAACAGAAATGTAGAGAGAACGCGGGATGATCTAATTGAACAACGAATATTACAAAATGGCTCCTGATTTAACGATACGCAGAATAGTAAATGGCATGTGGCAGGTGGCTGGTGGGCACGGCCATATTGACCATGAAACAGCAATTTTAGATATGGTAAAATATCACGATGCTGGCTTTAGGACTTGGGATCTAGCTGATATTTACGGCCCAGCTGAAGATTTTATTGGAGAGTTCAGAACTAAAATATCTAATATAAGAGAAGAAGCGGAAATTGACAACATTCAGGCATTGACAAAATGGGTTCCACAGCCCAGAACAATTACTCGTTCTGTGGTTACCGACAATATACAAAAATCCCTCAGTAGAATGAGAGTAAGCTCGTTGGATTTGCTCCAATTTCACTGGTGGGATTATACTAATCCCTATTACATGGACGCTCTCAAATACCTATTCGACCTCAAGGACGAAGGATTAATCAAGCAAGTTGGACTTACAAATTTTGATACCGAACGCATGCAAATAATGAAGGACCAAGGGTTACAAATTGTTTCAAATCAAATTCAATATTCGATTATCGATCGTAGGCCAGAAGTAAAAATGATGCAGTTCTGCCTGCAACATAATATTTGTCTCTTAGCCTATGGAACACTTTGTGGGGGCTTGATATCTGAGCGCTTTCAAGGCAAACCGGAGCCGTCCACTATTGAATTAGATACCTTAAGCCTACGGAAATACAAACGAATGATAGATCTTTGGGGAGGGTGGAATTTGTTTCAGGAGCTATTATTGATTTTGAAAAGAATTGCGCAAAAGCATAATGTTAGTATTTCCAATGTTGCAACCAGCTATATACTAGGTAAGTCGGCAGTAGCTGGCGTTATTATAGGAGCTAGACTTGGGGTCGTCGATCACAGAACTGATAATGCCAGAGTTTTTGGTCTTAATCTAGACAATTCTGACATAGATTCTATAAATGCAATATGTGCAAGAGCAAAGAACTTATTTGATATTATTGGAGACTGTGGAGACGAGTACAGATGAGACACAGGGTAAATATTCATAGTATGCCAAGTCGGTAACGATGACAGTGGGAAAGATACAGGATCCATTATGTTTGCAAGATTAGTTACTTCTGGACCCTGATTATTTTTATTTAATTACGTTACTTTATTTCATTTGATTAGAGTAGGAATCCATCTGATTTATAGTACTACAGCTCAGTTTGGGAGATCAACAGAATCTCCATTTCTGTACTTTTTATCATCAACCATCATATCTATAATTTTTTGGGCAACAGTTTCTGCACGAAGTATTTTGTGTTTATTTGACTCAAAATAATGCGGGTCGACGTCTCTCTGCATACGTGTCGCAACTTCGCCAGGACATATGGTCATTACTCTGATATTAGAATTAGTAACTTCCCATCCCAAACTTTCTGTTAAGCCAATAATTCCAAATTTACTAGCGCAATATGCCGAAATATTTTCGAAGCCTATTCTGCCAGCACCCGAACTCACGTTTATAATAACACCAAAGTTATTAGTCATCATGTGCGGAACAATTGCTTTACAAAACAGGAAAATTCCTTTGAGATTAATGTCAAGTGTTCGATCCCACTCCTCTTCTGTTGTATCAATGAGTTTTTTGACATAAGCAATTCCAGCGTTGTTTATCAGGAAATCTATCCTGCCGTATATGTTCAGCACCTCACATACAAAAGCATTCACTTCACTAGATCTGCTTACATCACACTTTCGTCCCATCACCCCTTTACTTCCCATCGCCTTAGTATCCTTTATCAGAGTATCAATATCTTCTTGGGTTCTGGAACAAATAGCTACGTTGAAATTCATTTTAGCAAGTAAGATAGCTGTCTCCCTCCCTATGCCACGTGTACCTCCAGTTACTAATGCAATTTTTTGTTCATTCATACTTCAAATTGTAATAGGCCTGAACATCATTAAAGTCTTATTTAAAAAGAAGGGAGATCCTATGCCTGCAAATTTTTGTCCATAAATTCCAAATTTCAAACCCTTATGCCCTACAAAAATTTTCACGAGGGATCATGTAAGAGTAACATTTAATCTTAAACTAATTTATGATGTCTACCCTCTGGTAATCCCGAACTGATACCAATGATGACTTGATTTACACTTCTGATAAAAGACTCACTAATTCCAACTTCACGTCAAGACTGTCTTGACCTTCTACACACTTATTGCTGTGTTGGAATTTGGAATATA
The DNA here is from genome assembly GCA_036558405.1 of Nitrososphaeraceae archaeon. Lineage (GTDB taxonomy): Archaea > Thermoproteota > Nitrososphaeria > Nitrososphaerales > Nitrososphaeraceae > TA-21. The sequence goes on from DATBFR010000091.1 coordinate 7,644, forward strand.
TTTGTTCATACCCAAACGCATCCGTCAATAAATTAGTAGAGGTTTCGTTTGACCATGATTGTTACTCGATTGATTTCTGATACTCTCTTTCCCAATAATAGGGATAATGAACTTAATGTATCTATTTGTTACCATAAGAAATAGTGTATTGAGGACGCAATAGTAAGGGTGTTGGTTTACTATGAACAATCCAGTCAGATACAATTTTGACGTTAGAAAAATTCTTATGGTCCTAGATAGCGAGTCTTGTCATGTCTTGTAGGATCAATATCGGAATTACAGCTGTAATTATTGAATAATGTATAAAAGTGACATAGCTCAGCTACAGAATCTGGACCTGTCATACATTCCTAGTTTATTTATGTTTTTTTTGGTGAATAATTTTATAGTAGCCTGTGTAACATGAGATGATTCAAAGTGTTGACCCAAATGAGGTGTGACATTTGCGGAAATAAAACATTTGAACTTCGACATTTGTTTGAAAAAATGCTTTGCATGAAGTGCTATCTTGTGACAAGATCTGGAACTGAAAAAATGGTAGCATCACATTTGACAAGCTAAATCATCTGTTCCCCTTGCCGAATTCAATATAATCTGCCCTAAACTTGATTAATTCTTTTAGATTTCATTTTTCTTCTTTTTCACTTGTAAATTTGATTAGGGCTCAATAGGGAAAATCAAATACCAATGGAGTTACAATCTAAAGCAACATAGTTAGGACACGTTCATTTCTGTAACATGTAAAATTGTGAGAAGTATATGCTCAGCTACATTACTCTTAATAGCTATCGTGGGCAAAAAGAAAGAAATAATTGCTTAATCTATTTTTTCTTTAATTTTTTCCTTCTGATACTCAGTCCCAAGGTCCCTATCAGTATCTTCTACCTTCTTAGCTACTGCCTTCGCACCGGCTTTGATTTTGTCCGCTGCGTCTTCGAGATCCTTCTCGGTATCAGTTTTCGATTCTACCTTATACTTCGTCTCTGTTTTTACTTCGTAATCATCTGACATACAATGTAATGGTACAACATACTATATATGACTACAACCTAAAAGTAGTTTATGTTAATGGAGTAACATCTCAAAAATATGTGTTTTTAAAATATTTCACCCCATATTGAGAATCTAAAAAGGCATTACTAAAAATAAGATATGTAGGAAATGCTTAAGCTAGATTGATTGTCCCTTGCCTAGTTTGATACAAATTTATTATATTTATCACTAGTAATATCGTGTAAATGTACGAGGATCATTGCGTTACTAATCTAAATATCCCGTATTTGATTTGATTATTTTGAAGAAATCAGGGTTGAAAAGGCACGCAGGCTATTGTACCTCTACTTTGGAAGCGAGTTGGATTAGAGTTATGCTAGGTTGAATATTTGCAATACTCAACTTCTTTTCCGCACTTGTCACATTCATATTTCTCACACAGTACGGGTTTGGGCGAAACATTGACCATCTCGAGGGTCTCCTTAAGATAAAAAGTGTCGGATGCACAATTGCGACATTTCTGCCCCGACGGCAGCGCTAACGTCTTTTGATTTCTTTCTTCGAAGACCTTGACAGCGTAGGGAACAGAAGTAATTATGTCCACCTCAGTCAGGACAGAGAATATCATAACATTAAGAGTAGATAATACGTGAGCTAAAACGATAGCTCGCTGCTTACTCAACATGTCAAGCACTTCCTTATTATCGATAACGTCATTTATAAGAATATTGATGCAAAATGACTTAATTTTTCTAGTGAAACATAATGTACACCTAGATGAGGGTCTGGATTTGTACGTTCAAGTTCAACATCCGATTTCCTACTAGAGAAGTACGCCAAGTTCTTTTCATACCTAAATTCAAAGTTAAAAAATTCAAATTATTTCTGCCCGGATCGCCATACCTTACTAGTTCCTAACTGACTAAGTTAGTATCCGCGACAGTATCAGTATTTAATACTTCAGATTAAGATCATGTTAGCCGTCTTTATATTACCAATTTCGATCAGAGACATCCTACCTCTAAGCTAGTCCTCATCTTAATATTATTACCTACAATTGAGTGACTTTTTTTCTAAGATATTGCTAGCCTTTAATTCGCATTCTCTGATTAGATTTTTGATAGCCTAGGATTGAAATTTAATGATCTAACTTAATTTCCATAGTGTCTAGCTCCCTGACGATATCCCGAATATTGATTTTCAAAAATATTTTGCAGGGTCTTATCGTTACCAACAATTGTTTTCATAATTCTGTGGCGCTCATCCTTACTCATTTCATTTAAGTCTTGCATAGAGTTAATTGCCTTAGGTCTCCAGTAATCTGCTACACCCTAATCAATTTTCATTAAAGATCGGTATGCAATCTTTCCGAGGCTCGTAAGAAATAGCTTTCCATTCCCACGCCTACCAAACCACTCCTTGTCATTTTTGTGATTCCTGAACAGTACTGTTTTCTTATAACATCCTTGTTGTTGGGAAAATTGGATAAATCGGGTTGCTCCTCAGATCTTTGGCGATTGATGAAATTATCTCTGATAACTTATTCAACAAAAGATGTAAAACCTCTACCTCGGAAGATTTCTTGCGTATCGACTAGTTGAGTTCCACATTACTATCAAATAAATCCAGGATGATGAAGTTTCTACTTCCCATTTCGTTTGTCAGATGCAATACGCATGGTGAACTAGTTACTAGTAATAAAGAATTTACTAATATTATTAGTGCAGAAATTCGATGGGCTTTAGCAAAAGGAAAACGAAATTGAGAACGATAATTTAGCTATTAAATCTAAAAAGCATGCTGGGTCTAAATGGAATGCCCATTATTTCAAGTAGTACTGATCTGAACCTTGATCGTGCAATCCTTATTCGTAAATTCTTTGCATCGGTGACTATGGCGCCATTGGCCATTCATGAAATATTCTAAATGCCTGATATTATCTCTGTTGGTAGTGACACGTTCTTGTCCGTTCTTTGTGGTGTTTGATTGTGACATTATTTCCACCCTTTTTTTCATATATTAAATAGAAGTCAAACTAAGCATAAGAATGTTTACTTTGGACCAATTTTTCTTCCGAAGTGTACTTTACTGATATACGAAATATCTCAATGTACTCAGAATTCGTATCAGTTGGCAAAAACAGAACTAATTAAATACAATAAGGACCTAAATTAAGTAATGAGTAGAACGAAGACGACCATATCAAGCAGGGATAATTTTGAAGAAAAAATAGACACGGGAATCCCTAAAGATAATTTAAGAAAAATAGCTAATTTGTTGAATGATGATCTGGCTGATGAATATGTACTTTTGACAAAGACTAAGAAGTATCATTGGAATGTTGTGGATCCAAGATTCAACGATCTTCACAAATTCCTTGATGAACAGTACGTACTTTTGTCAGAGGCAGTAGATGAAGTAGCGGAAAGGGTGAGAGCCATGGGGGGGATGACTAAGGCAACCCTCAAGGAATTCATAAGCTCGACCCAGATTGAAGAGGACCCAGGTATAACTCCAGATGGCGACACAATGTTACGAAATCTCCTAGTGGCGCATGAATCAATTATCAAGACTCTAAGGAAGCATATTGAAGAGTGCCAGAGCTTGAATGACGAAGGAACGGCCAATTTCCTTACTGATAAAATGGAGCAGCATGAAAAGATGGCATGGATGCTACGTTCGTTCCTGCCTAGCAAATAGACTTCAGGATAGTATAATTCTAGTACTATTATTCGTGACTGATTGAAGATACACTTAGAACCTAAGTGGCAGTTTTTTATTATTCCTGAACTGATTTACTCACAGCTTTCTTGTGCGCCTTAGGCTTAGTAACCATCAATGCTACTCCTAATAAAATCACAGCCATTGCTATTGCCATAATTAAGGTTATAGTTTCGTGCAAGATTGCCCATCCTAATATTACGGCTATCACGGGACTTACGTATGCAAATGTATTCGCCAGTGATGCAGTAGTTACTCTGAGGAGCCAGTAGAAGTCAGTGAATCCTATTACAGTAATTACTACAATCAAATAGATCAATGCAGATAAGGAAGTCCCAGAGATCTGGGAAATATCTAATCCTTTGAATTCTCCCAAGATAAAGCTGGCTGCCATAAGAATTAATCCGCCACTTATCATTAGCATTCCGGAAGAGGCGAGAATGCTTACTGGTAATTTTGCTTTGGCCGAATAAATTGAGCCAAGAGCCCAGGCTATTGAGCTTAGTAAAAGCGCCGTGAGTCCCATAGGATCAAGAGTGCCGCTTCCAAGTGAGGGTGCTATAAGAAGCATCAAACCTCCGAACCCCGCTGCTAGTCCAAGTACTGTAAGTTTCGACATTCCTCTCCTGTACAATACAAAAGCTATTATCGCTACCCATAGGGGAATGGTCGAATTCAGGAGACCGGTCATACCAGAAGAAAGAAACTGAGAACCCCACGTAAGAAGACCCTGTCCCGCAAGGAATAAAGCAATTGCAAGCACTATAGTATCCTTCCATTGCTGTTTACCAATGTGTTCATGCTTATGCTGATACTCTTTGCGAAATACATACGCAGTCAAAAGTATCGATCCTGCAATAGTAAATCTGAGGGCTGCGCTTAAGAGTGGAGGTATAGTATCAATTGAAATCTTGATCGCTAGGAAACTGGAACCGTTTATAATCCATAGAGCAACGAGTATAAACCAGACTTTAGATTGCTGTTTCACGAGAGATTCATTGATAGACTATTACAGGAGATTAAAACTGTTTGGTATTATGTTCGCAAGTGTATTGTAGCAAAATAGGAACTCGGTGTTCAACTAATGCCGCGGGCTTCGTTCAATAAGACTTAATTTAATTAAGATCTTGCTACTCTATTCATTTTGATCAATAGATTCACGGTACATTGAATAATACAATCATCAAGACAGTGAAATTAAGTTGAGGATCAATATATTTAGTTGTATTACAATTCTTATAACAGATGTAGCGAATTAATGTTAGTGAATAGTTTTCAACTAATGAAGTTTGGCCCACTCCCAATCAGAATATTGGTTGGAGTCGTACTTATTGGACACGGATTACCCAAATTTTATGATATGCCAGGTACTCAAGATTTTTTTGCTAGTCAAGGACTACCAGGAGAACTCGCAATTGCCATTGCAATTTTGGAATTAGCAGGGGGGATAGCAATACTTGTTGGTCTCCTGACTAGGATAGCTGCAGGATTAGTAGCTTTGCAAATGATAGGAATTGCTTTACATGTCAAAATTTCAAAGGGATTTATTGGTGGTTATGAGTTTGAATTGTTAATTATGGCAGTTTGTATCACTTTATTCATAACTGGACCGGGTAGAGTTTCACTAGAATACGATATACTAAACAGGGAGATCTTCCCCAATGGTAAGAAAATAATTGAAGATTTACGGAGCCCAAAACCTGAGCCATAGACCTAAAAATACTAGTAAGACTACCGATATTGCCCAGTTATTAATTAATTAGAAATCATAGAACAACTTCCGAATTGACTATAATTTCATTTAGAACTGTATCGCGGAGTTCGTTGAGCCCATTTAATTAAACATTCCTTGCCAATATGATATTTAGTCGGGTCGACACCTGTAGGTGAAAAAAATGACCTTAGTTTAGTAGTTTCTATCAGGGTTTCCAAGTAAATTTTGGAGACTGTTTAAAGAAATCATATGCGTTGTAAAAGGTTACTTTCTCAATCTCATTTATGGTAAACCTGCCAGATTTTCTCATCTCCCTGGCTACCAATGGCACACTTAGTGGATCTGAAACTCCCCAATCCGCTGCACTGTGAACCATAATTCGGTCTGTACCGTGTTTCGCTATAATGTTCATTGCCCTTTCCGGCGAGAGTTTTGTATGGGGGTATACTGAAAGTCCCGCCCACATTCCTAGTTCTAAGGTCTTTTCTATGGTCTCTTCAACATTGTGATCAATTAATATCTTTTCTTTCTTGTAAATATTGCCAATCGCGGATGTCTTACCATCTTTTAGTATCCGTTCAAGCCGTTTCATTCCTTCTACCTTGTTGACGTGTGGAAGATGGACTGTCATAAGCATATCGGCTTCAACTGCAATGTCCATTTGTTTGACTAATATCTCTTCTTCTAGATCATTTATTAGATTGTATCCAATTTCTCCGACCGCTACTACTCGTTCCCTATTTAGATATCCATTATTAATCATGGCATCCAGAGCATCAGTTGCCAGTGGCCTTTCTACTGCTTCCTTAGGGTTAACTGATACACAGACAAAGTGCTCGATCCCAAATTCCTTTGCCCGCTTGGTTTCAAAAGTTATCATGTGTTCCCAATAATCTTCAAATGTTCCTACATGTCTCCTGGGACCACCGAGCCAAAATGATGGTTGAACAATCACCTCAATACCAGCCTTCGACATCAAGTCATAATCATCAGTGGTCCTAGAGTACATATGAATATGAGGATCAAAAAGCCTGGTCAATCCATTTCTAACGCTCTTTATATCGCCAGGTTTCTGGTTCTATAAATCTGTTGGTTTGAATAGCTTAAACACTACAAATTTTTTCATGGGTGACAAGACAGTGTAAAACGCTGAATGACCCTTAGACAAAGAATTTCAAATATTTGAAGACTCAAGTTTAATTATTGGGTCTATGAACAGGCAAACATATCCTAATAGAATTGGAAGGCCGGGGATTACGAAGATAATGTTACCTCAGATTATTCCGTTCGCACTTATCTAAGATATGTCGGATTCTCATATAACCTAGATTAGATTAGAGCATGATATGGAAAATAAGGCAAGAAATCAGCTGATACTTGCAATAACTGCAGGTATAATCCTTGTGGCTCCAATTGCAGCATGGGCTACAACAGCAGATTTCTTAAGCATAAGACAAGCGTTAGTCAAGACATCATCGGACAAGGTTGACAGTGCAAAGATGAACACACGAGCAGTGATACCAAAAGATGGAAGTGGCGGTGCATTCGGTTACGGAGAACTTACGTCAGGGACTGTTATAGTATCCACCACTCACCCAGGAGTTCTCGATAGTGTAACACAGGGTGGAGACAAGAATAACCCGGTGTTCCATAATCACTACACACAATTAATTTTCCCACCGAATGATCACTGCGGAGCAAACCCTGAAGTCGATTTAACTACATTGACCTTTGGCTCCCCTGGAAAACTGACTGTCGCTGGCCCCAATTTGGTGCAGAAGAACTTGCCAAAATCATTTGAAGGACAAACTCAGACAAATATCTTGATTGGTCCAAAAGTGGTGTCGTTCGAATTGCTTCCAATATTTGACCCACCCAATGACCCTAACGGCGACCTTGAAGCAGTCTGTGTGACTAACATACAACCAGCAGACAGGATAGTTGAAAATTAACTATCTTGACACCTCTCTTTTTTTAGATTTAGTTTCATAATATTTTCAGCAATTGATACCGTCCCTAGCTTAGTTCAGTGACTGGTAAAAGCTAAATTTGACTTTCATTGAAAACCATTTTTCATGATTCCTATTAAATTATTAGCGATAATGATGTCTGGACCTGCGCCTATGCATAGTTGGCTAAGAGAATGAAGTATAAGGACTCCCTATGCACTATTTTCAAGACAGGTTCAGGGGAGTGAAACGTTATTGTTACAGGTATATAGGTAATCGTTCTAATCCTTCCATTAGCCTCATGCAACACCTAGTAATTTACTCTGACATAGTAGGATAGACACACACTAATGATCATCTGTAATTAATACCTATGATGAATGTCGGCTTTCAATGATCCCAGTGCAACAACAGGTTAGAAAATCAATGAATCTCGCATTTGCTTAGTCAGTTTGAGTTATAGTTTCGGTAGTTTGATTTGAATATATTTTCCGTATATGTTGCCCTGTCTCACATGTTTCATCAGGATCATCTGATATTACTTGTACTGTATAGACTTTGTTAAGTTTTGTGATGTTGAGGCCAGGATCTACATACATTACTGTATTGTTCTCAAATGCAGGTTTGCCTTGAACTTCCCGATTTTTTAATAAACATTCGTCTAATTTTACCTCCTTGGCCAATATTTGATTTGTTGAATAATGAGGCTTATCTGAACTACTTTCGGCAACAGTTATTTCGAAAATGCCTTTGTCAGTATCGAAAATATATGCCTGATATCCTTCGTCACCTACTGAAGGATCATAAGAGGCTCCTGCATTACCCTCAACAGTAATGAAGGGATTTCCATTCCTCATTCCGGACTTGGTCACAATGTAGTCTGGTTCATTAAATGTAATTGCGTACACAACCGTTGCCAATGAACCTAGGAACAAAATGGCCGCGGTAACGCCTAGATAAACTGTTTCTCTATTTTGCATACTCTTACCACAGCAGTAAGTTTAATAAGGTTTATAAATTAATGAATTTGAGTTTTATGCAATTTAATGTACTTCTACCTTGGAAATTGTTAGAGGTACAATCTCTTGCTCTAACGGCACTGATAATTTTGATATACACCGTGAATTTGGGCAACAATGAGGCTGTTGCTCAAAGAGATTATGATTTGCAAGAGATCAAAGATGGAATATATGTCTTAAGTGCAGATGGCTACAATGTCATGTATATGCCTACTGGGGAAGGTGTTATTGTAATTGACGCACCACCTAGTATAGGTGATAAAATATTCAGAGCTATATCAGAAGTAACAAACGAACCTATAAAATATCTTATTTATAGTCATGCCCATAAAGATCATATTGGAGCTGCACATCTCTTTGTACCCTCTGTAGAAATAATAGCAGAAACAAATACGGCTGATGTTCTGAATAAAGCTAATGATCCCGAACGACCAGTTCCAACGAGGGTGTTTGTGGACAATACTACTCTGACAGTTGCTAATAAAACATTGCACTTGATTTATCCAGGACAGTATCACCAAAGAGGTAACATTTTCATCTACATTCCAGACCAAAGAGTATTGATGGCTGTAGATCAGCTTACTCCAGACGCTGTACCGTATAAGCACCTTGCTGCTACGCCAGAAGTACCCGCTTTGATGAGATCTTATGATCAGGCTTTAGCATACAATTTTGATATTTACGTACCTGGGCATGGTAAGACTGGTACAAGGGAAGACGTAAAAGTACTGAAAGAATATGTTACTGATCTAAATAATAACTCACAATTTGCTATAAACAATATTAATTTTACTGAGGCAACAAAAAATGTAGACAAACAGAATAATGCTGCTGTTACAGAAGCGTACTTTAATGCATTGACAAATGTTTGTGTAGATAGAACGGAAGAAAAATGGAAGGGCAAATTACAGGGTGTAGGAGTTTGGACAGATGAACACTGTGAAAAAATGATTCAAAGTTTAAGAGTAGATTGACGGCAGGCTAAAAGATTTACATCAGAAGTTAATTTGTGATATATGATACTTCATACCTTGAAAGTGGACATTTCGACTGGTTATCCAAATTCATACCTAGGATTCACTTCCTAAAGTTCAATTGTAGGTATAATTTGAATGAAAGTTAAATTGGAAATCTTTACTTAACATATAGATCGAATACAATATACTTGATAATTTTCTTTACGAGTCCCATCGGTTTGGGACACGCAACTAGAGATATTGCTATCTGTAAACAAATGTCTTATATCAAAAAGGAGGAAATAGTATTCATTACTGGACATCCTGCAGTAACTATTATTTCAAACGAGGGTTTCAGGTTCTTCGATCCATATAAGCCACCCAATTTCCATGTTGATGATTCGATGCGATTACGCTCTATTTTCGTTTGGTTACTAAAATACGTAATGTATTATCGAAAAAGTAAGGAAACAGCGCACAATATACTCAACACCTACAAAAGTGATTTGATCGTTAGTGACGAAGATTTTGCCTCAATTGCTGTTGCAGAGAAATTCAAGCGTAAAAAAATTTTGGTAACGGATATAACTCGAACCCATTTCACCAGAGGTTTCTTCTCGATCTTTGAGAAAAAAATGAATAAATCGCTACAAAATATGATTAATAATTGTAATCATGTTATCATACCCGACTATGGAAAAAATAATGATAACACATCATTTGTGGGACCAATTGTAAGAGAATTAAGTACCATTAACCGAGAGTTATTGCGAAAAAGATTTGGTATGGACAAACCCACAATATTGGTAAGCATCGGGGGCACACAGTCTGGGAAATTTTTAATTGAGAGGGCAATAAAGGCATATCACAACTTGCAAAACAAAATTGACGCCAATATCATGATCGCTTCAAACCTTTCAATTTACAAAACTGATCGGACGAGCTCTATTAAGAATATTGGATTCGTTCCAAATTTGCATGAGTATGTTTACGCCTCCGACTTAGTCGTCTCTTTAGCTGGTAGGTCTACGATCGACGAATCTGTAGTATATGGAACACCTGGAATTTTTATTCCAATCAAAAATCATTTTGAACAAGAACAAAATGCAAGCAGATTTGGATATACATATGAAGATATTTTCAGATTGGAACTTCTTATGGAAAGCAAAATTGGAGCTAACAATAACAGGAGAGAAATTGGCCGAAGCGGGGCTGAAGAGGCGGCAAAAATTATTTTGCGAGAACTTGAACAATAGAGTAGCTACATACGGTACCATATCTCAGATTAATATGAAGTTACTAGCAAGTGAGGCGAATGGAATAAATTCAACACTGTGTCACCAACTTGAGCGCGCGACTATGTTTCTGCAGGAGAATTTCGTTCGAGCTGATGGGATTTGAATAGGGGTAAGAGTACACTTTTGTGCGCTCAGTGTGGTGCGTATAAGGGTCATTGGAGGTGGTGTACCCACTATCGTGAAAAAATGCAAGAAGGTTGAAAATTCATTTTTAAAAGTTAGCATGCTTAATCTGTTCCTCATTTTCCAAAGAACCCTCATTAATATTTCAATGGGATTCTTCTAGAGTACGTATAAAGATTTGTGTGTATGAATTATGGTAATATACGGTATGCGATTTGTGAGCATTATGTAGACATTGATACTTATAGGCGCCATACTGCTCCGCTTTTCAATTATTGGTAATTATTGGTTGCTGTTTGCAATTATTCCTCCCAGTCCGCATAAGTCTTTGGGTTAAAATACTTATCCCATAAAACCGCGGCATACTAATTTTGTTCAAGTCATAAATAACAAACAAATGCTAATTCTGTTATTTATGAAGCGTTATGTAATAGGAGCAAAAGGATCCTGCATTATACTCCCGTCTCCCATAATCGTATTAAACACCGGTGCGTTAATGAGCGAACCATATACGTTTGCGTATTGATGCGTACAGAATAATTGATTAACATTTTCATTATGGCTACTGTGGTCCTTATTTTCATTTATTATGTTGCAACTATTATCGATGGTGATATTCTGAACTATAACGGTGTTGTTACAGTTGTTGTCCTCGTTATCACTACATTTGAATGAGTCGGCAAATGCCAACAAATGAGCACCGCCAAGACTTCCAAGGATCACTGTTACGGTAAATAACGCTCCTAGGCAGTGGTAAATAGTTATTTGCACCAATTATTCTCTTAATTTCATTAGATACATAATATAAGTAGATTGTCAAACTCTGGAGCATAAGAAGGTATGAGATTTATCCTAACTAACTTACTTCTGAATTTAACCATTGATATATATAGTAAGGAAACATTACTGAATTCTACCCTAGATTCATTTAGTAAATTTCTTGACATAGTGATTCCACTATGGAACCACTCTTGTACATTCAGGATGAATAGTACAATTTCGTAATTAATATTAGGATTTTTAATTCCGCAGGCAGGATAAAGTCTTCTGTAGTATTTGATCAGAAGTTGCCCTGTAATAGCTTACAAGATGAATGGTATTTTTTATTCGTCTGCGAGCTTGCCCCAAAATAGAAATATACTCGTTATCAAAATTATAAAAACATGAAAGAATGAACTTATAGGTCACAAGAAAATAGTGTTAATTCACAATTCATTAACCGATTCAGGATTATCCACAGTTGTCAAGTCCTGTGGGTTCAAGTTATTGTTTATTTTAGATTTTACTATTCTGCGTAACAATTTGCCAGACTTAGTACGTGGGAAATCTTCGACAAACTTAATAGATCTTGGACAAGCAAATTTACCAATAGATTTTTCAACTTGCAAGATGATTTCATTTTTCAAAAGGTCATGATCAATGGTTCTGTCTTCAGGAATGACATAGGCTAGTAACGACTGACCCGAAATGTCATCAGGTTCTGCTATTACTACACATTCAGATACAGCATAGTGTCGCATTATTGCATTTTCTATCTCATAGCTACCAATTCTATGGCCAGATACTTTAATTACGTCATCATCCCTTCCTAATATATACCAAAATCCATCTTTATCAATATGGACAATGTCCCCGTGATGCCAAATGTTCGGGTACTTTGCCCAATACGTGTCAATGAATCGTTTGTGGTCATTTAGGATACTTCTTGTCATCGAAGGCCATGGTTTTCTTATTACAAGATACCCTTGGTTGGTATCGCTCCCAAATTCGTCGTATACAGCTGCATCAAATCCTGGAAGTGGTTTGCCAACTGAACATGGCCTATCAGGGAGGAGCATCGACGAACTCAAGATAGCCCCTCCTATTTCAGTGCCCCCCGACAAATTGATAATCGGACATGCATTTTTTCCTACATTTTTTCTGTACCATGACCAGCTCTTCTCATCGATAGGCTCGCCTGTAGTCGTTAATAATCTTAATGAACGAAAGGCATAATTTTTAACAAAATTGTCATTCCTCATGAACTGTCTAATGGCAGTGGGTGCAACGCCAAAAATTGAAACTCTATGATTGTCAATCAATTCACACCACTTGTGTGACGTAGGATATGTCAAGACACCATCATAAATCACAGCTGTTCCTCCAACTAACAAGTTACCGTAAATTACCCAAGTTTGACAGGTTATCCAACCTATATCAGCATACCAGAGCAGGATATCGCGCTTCATCATATCTATAGTATAGGCGGTTTGTTGCGCCGACACAACCATAAAGCCGCCATGGACATGTATAGTTCCTTTTGGAATGCCAGTTGTTCCAGATGTATACAGGATAAACAAAGGATCCTCAGAGTCCATAATCTCTGTATCAGTGCTTGTTTCACTTGTACTTTGCAATAACTCGGTATATCCTATCAGTCTGTTATCGCTATGTGGTTCGAATCCACCAATTGATATTATGCTTCTGACCTTTAATTTTTCAACTGCTTTCATCCATGTACTTTCTAGATCGATAATCCGACCTCTTCGAGACATCGTGTTACTAGTAATCAGAATCTTAGCATTAGAATCGCTAAGGCGTGACTCAAGGGCGTAACTCCCAAATCCAGAAAAAACTACAGTATGTATAGCTCCAATCTTGGAACAAGCCAAGATACAATATATCGCCTCTGGGATCATCGGCAAATAAATCCCGACTACATCGCCTTTTCCTATACCTAAAGATTTCATGCAAGCTGCAACAGTATTTACATTTCTATTAAGTTCTTCATAGGTCACTTTTCTAACAAGACCATCTTCATTCTCAAAAATATAGGCATTCTTGTTCGAACACTGCTCCAAATTTTTATCAATAGCATTATCTATGATATTACATTTGCCATTCACAAACCACCGTGAGTCCATGTTACCACCATACGAACCTGTGCCAATTACCTTATCATAGCTACGATACCATCTTAGATCCAGATCTTCAATTACGGCATTCCAGTACCATTCAATATCTTGCGTGGACTTTTTTAAAAGCTGGTCATAGGAATTTATACCGTGTTTTTTCATAAATCTAAAAACATTGGTTTTTGAATAATCAGGTAATGTTGATTCGTGATTCATTATATTTTTGAGTAGCAAAAAACCTAGTTATATCCCTTTTAATACAGATTACATCAGAAGTTACAATTATCTCTTTCAAGTTGATAAAGTGTAAACTATTCGAACTGGCCAATGTCATACTGCAAGATGGAAACTAACTACATATCAATATAGGAGCTATAGTTTCATATTAATTGCAATCTATTATGTTAGCTCCAGAAAATGTATGCGGGCGGCTGAGAGAATTTTTTATAACGACGGGAGAGCAAAATATATGATAATTATGTGTGATATTTTTCTCTAATTGAAATAAAATTGCCGATTTTCATGCTTAAATGAATGTTTCGAACTTTTGGCCGTTCATTCATTGCTTATAAGAATCTACCAATTCTGCTGCTAATATTGATTGCAGCTATTACTGCGATTTGTGGGGTACAAAATATCGAATTCTCAAGTGCACACCACTCTCCGAATAGTGTCACACAAGAACAATTTGTTAAGATAATGTCACATAATCAAAATCAGAGTGTTCCATCTGGTGAATTAACAATATCTGGAGTTTCATCTGATACTTTAACGACTAATTGTACTGTGTATGTTGATTGGAATGATTTAAAGCCACTTCAAATAGTTAAGGCAAAAGCGGTTGGAAATAACAATAATGATTTCTCAAATTGGACATTTAGGTATACTGAAAAGTATCATTTGATAGACGCTGGTCCAAATGAATTGACGGCAAAAATTACATGCATAGATACTACTACCAATAAATCCATAAGCAGATGGAACAGTATTAACATTACAGGTGTCACTCAAAATCAAATATTCAATGAAAATATTAAACCTGCCACAGCAGTGACTAACGATTCTAATATTAGTCTAGTTAGGATTAAATCCGTAGATTATATTAACGGTACTGATAAAGATGACAAGATCAATGTGACACTCAATAGTACCCCTAGAGATCTAGAATCTACAGATTTTATAATTGCGGCAAAAAGTGGTGATGACATCCTCCAAGGAGGGAAGGGAAACGATGAAATTCATGGAGACAACGGAAATGATTTGCTTTTTGGAGGAGATGGAAATGATACACTCACAGGAGGGAAAGGTGCTGATTTCTTTTACTGTGGGACAGGAATAGATGTCATAAATGATTACAATGCTATTGATGGGGATGTGAGATCATCTGATTGCGAGACAGTTAGCTAGTTCATTTTTTGATACCTCATTCGTGTAGAAATAAGAATATAAGTATTCTACTTAAACATGTACGGTAATAAATTCATCCAGATCAGTTGTCCTCACTGGAAACTCTTTGGTTTTTCAATCCCAAGTTTTGAAAATATCGTAAAGCATAGTAATCATCGTTTATATGGAAGTATTGCTTCATCTTCTTGATAATATCCGAATCTCTGATTACCTCCGTTGCGGGATTAGTCATACAGAAGCCGTTGTCAAATTGTATTTAAGCTAATACGTCAAACATAGCTAAATGCGAGTGCAAGAATTCGTACCTGCATTTACAACCTAAAGTTCAGGGCTGTCTTCCGATCATGTTAATGTAAGCAAGGTGCTACTAATAACACCTACAGATTTCAAAAGCGTGCCTATTATTTTGTGCATGTAATAGCTTACTGTCGGGATAATTGCCATTTCTAAGTACAGTTATATCAGTCATGATTAACACTCGATTGTCTTATTTTTGACAGATCACTTTCCAACAATGCTAATATTTTTGGGATCTCGTTAAGTGCACACCGCAAACAAATTACCTGAAATGATAGGGGAAATGTAAAGTATTTTTCTTGCAAACCTATGTCAACCTTACAAATTGTACATCTTTTCAACTTGTAAGGGTCAGTATTCTTTATGATCATTAAAACCAAATGAAGGAGATTAGATTTAAATAATTAATTCCCCGAGGTTGTCCATTAAAGTCAAGACACGTGAAGCAAGTGCCATTCATGAATTTATTTTGGAGAAATTTAATCATTCATTATGCTTTGTCCATCTGCCAATTTAGAAAAAAACCCTAGGACTTTTTACTTTTTTATTTTCCATTATGCTTTTATCTTCAACTCTAAGAATTAATTTATCCAGGATAAAGGTATGAGGAATCAGAATAAGGAGGAAATTTATACTATGATTTTAGAAAACATTAAAAATATCAACAAGGCTCCGTTAGTGACGCGAGTAATGTATGCATCACTCAATTCCAATAGACAATTAAAGGAGTATATGGCACAACTGATAGAGAACGATTTATTAAGATACGATGGACAAAAGCGTGTATATGAGGTCACGAGAAGAGGAAAACAATTTTTGTTACTGTCTAGGCATCTCAATCATCTGTTGTGTTCAGATTCATGTGATACTGCCGGATAATGGATAATTAAAATTATTGTCCTAACTATTTATAATTCCGAATCGCATTCACTATCCAAGATACATCTTCTTTTGACTTCGCAAGATGGCCAATTTTTATGCAATCTCTTATATCCTTCGATTTCATAATAGACCAAACTGTTTTTGAAATTTCGGTGGAAATTTCATTTGGAATTCCATCACGTTCAAGCATATGTACAGTAATTTTTTGAAAATCCTCAAACTTGTACGGCTTAAAGTGCAATACTAAGAAGCGCGAAAGCAAGGGGGTTAACATACGTTCAATACCGTTACTTGTTGCAAATACCCATGTTTTGAGTTGCGTAGATCTTATCCTCCTATGCTTGGTCTCCGCAATTAGCCCTGTTTCCATAAGGCTCAAAAGCGCAGTCTGGTCCTTGTTTGGCATGTGTTCGATCTCATCAACTATCAAATATTTGGGTCGATTCTTCAAGAGATAATCAATCATCCCAGCTTTTGTACTATGACTTCCAAGAGTAAAATAAGACCGGTTCAATTTCATGCATTCTAACATGAATAACGTTTTTGCCGAAGCGGGAGGTCCCACCAACAAAATATGTACGGGCTTTTCTGATTCTAGTGACAATCCAAAAAGCCTCTTGACGTCGTCGAAGCCAATTATACTGTCAAATAGAGTACGGTTCGATTGATATGTTTGGCTACATGGCGTCACATTGGGTGTCTCCCTTACTGTTAATTGATTTTCCAAACTCAATATGATGACTTATGTTGATCATTAAAGGCCTTCTTAACAAATAGAAATGGCAATCAGCTCGAAAAATGTAGACGAGTTATGCTAATAATAAAATGTCATGCATGGAATGGATGCGTAAAAGTCTCAAGGCATACATTCGACACTATCAACCATGTTGATGTATCTGTTCTGCGACTTACAAAATTTTGATTGCTAAATTAGACTTTTGAGTTTCTAAATCAAATTCCATAGTTAATACCACCCCAATTTCATTTTAAATCCTAAATATAAAAATAGCAAAAATCTTATTAAAACATACAATTTGTTTCTGGTTACTCTTCTAAACCTGAGGATGCGATACTTTATGAAAGACACTGTTAGATTACTTCCTTTAGATTAATTGCCGGTAGTCTATATTTATTCATATTAAGCGTCGAATAAGACTGCGCAACTACTATATAGAACTATATAGTAAATGAACATAACATGTTTAAGATTAATGTCAGTAGTCATCTATATTGACATCTTATCCTGAAAATAGCGAGGTCAGGAAAATACAGTATACCGGAAGATCTACTTACATTTTGTCGTTACCCAAGAAATGGATAGGCGAAATGAGTCTGAAGGCGGGGGACTCGGTAACAGTGATAAGAGAAGCAAATCATTCGCTTTCAATATTCCCTACGAGCTTAAGGGCAGCAGCTTCCACACATGAAGCGCATTCGCTTGTTGCAGCGGAAGATGGCGAAAACACACTGAAAAGAAAGGTGGTCTCGATGTATCTCATGGGTTATAATGTGATAAATCTAAAATCAAAATCAGGCAGAATATATCCAGTTCAAAGAGAAGCAATTAGAGAAGTCGTAAGGCGGAATCTGGTGGGAACCGAAATTATCGGCGAATCATCAGATCTTATGACGATCCAAGTGCTTTCGAGCCTCCCTGAGTTGTCCGTAAAGACAGCAGTACGTCGCATGTTTTTGATTGGAACTTCGATGCATAATGATGCTATGACTGCCCTGTCTGAAATTAATAATGATCTTGCAATGGCAGTTATAAGGTCAGATGACGAAGTTGATCGATTTAGCTTGTACATCCTTCGAAATTTGGTAATTGCCTGTCAAAACGAGAGAATCCTCAAAGAAATCGGATTGAAAAGCCCTGCTGATTGCATAAGTTATCACGTTGCAGTGAAGAGTATAGAGAGAATAGCTGATCATGCCACGGGGATAGCAATTAAATCTGCAAAAATTCAAGGCAAATTACCTGACAAAATATTTGATAAAGTCAGAGAGATGAGCAAAATGTCACTGAATATATTGAATGATTCTGTTGAAGCATTTCTACGAAAGGATTATTATTTGGCAGATAGTATGGTTGACAAATCTGCTAACGTAAGATCCCTGGAAGAGGAGATAATTTCCCTTGTTGATAACCAAAAGGTAAAAGACTCTGACCTTGTGAACCTGAAACTTATTTTAGAAGATATTAGGAGAACCGCAGAGCGATCTTCTGATATCGCTGAAGCTGCTTTGAATCAAACCATAAGTGAACTGATTGAACCCATTAAATGATATATTGAGGGAATAACCGTTTACTTTTTGTAAGGGAAACGCTAGAAAAGTGCTCTTGTGGGGCTTTTGATCGTATCAACAATTTAGTATTCTACGATCGTAATGTATTTAGCTAATTTGCATGGCGGGCTTACCAATTCATAGGTAGATGTGCCATAAAGCTCTTAATACATTAAATCCTGTTCCATCAAAATTTCCTAATATATCCAGTTCTGAACTTAATTCGGGAGAATGAATGTTCTGAGCGGAATTCTTATTCACATTGGTTATGGCAATAGCAAGTTAGAATGAAGGACTATCTTATTCTTGGCAGTAAATTATTATTAGAATGACTTAACTCTACGAGCTGTGCATCGCGCCAAAAATAAGATCATGATTAGGCCCCTTATTACTGTCAAATGGGATAATGGCAAAGTTGTCATGATCGATCAGACCAAGTTACCAAATAAGCTTGTTTACGTAGAGTTTGTCAAATATGAGGATGTTGCTAAGGCTATTAGGAATCTTGTTGTTAGGGGAGCTCCTGCCATAGGTATAGCAGC
Organism: Nitrososphaeraceae archaeon; assembly: GCA_036558405.1. Lineage (GTDB taxonomy): Archaea > Thermoproteota > Nitrososphaeria > Nitrososphaerales > Nitrososphaeraceae > TA-21. The sequence goes on from DATBFR010000091.1 coordinate 26,725, forward strand.
TGCTTTCGGCATGTGCCTGGCTGGATTCCAGAGTAAAGCTAGAGATCATCGCGTTTTGATGCAAGATCTACAAGTAGCTTATGAAACACTAAAATCGACTCGACCAACTGCAGTTAATCTTGCGTGGGCGCTTGACTTGATTATGCAAAAGGCAAGTGAAGGTAACTCAGTTGATGAAATAAGAAAGAGCATACTTGATACTTCGATTAGGATGGCTAACGACGATATTAACACGAATAAGAAAATAGGAGAGATTGGGGCAGAGTTGATATCAGACGGTGAAACCATACTTACACATTGCAATGCTGGATCATTGGCAACAGTTGGATATGGTACTGCGCTAGGTGTCATAAGGGCGGTCAAAGAGAGCGGAAAAGAGATACAAGTAATTGCAACAGAAACAAGACCCGTAATGCAGGGCTCTAGGCTGACTGCCTTTGAACTGAAACATGATGGTATAAGCGTTAGCCTTATTCCAGATACTGCATCGGGATATGTTATTTCCCAAGGCATGGTCAATAGAATCATAGTCGGTGCGGATAGAGTTTTGAGAACTGGGCATGTTTTTAATAAAATCGGGACCTATCAAATAGCTGCTCTTGCTAAGAGGCACAATATTCCATTCTACGTAGCGGCCCCAACATCGACATTTGACTTAAAAAGCGAATTAAAAGACATAGTTATAGAAGAAAGAGATAAAACTGAAGTTATTCGAATTGGAACTACAATAGTTGCTCCATTGGAAGTCAAAGTAATCAACCCCGCATTTGATATTACTCCACCGGACCTAGTAACTGGAATAATAACCGAAAGAGGTGTCTTAGCTGCACCTTTTGAGGAAGGAATTCGCCAGTTTATGAATTCTGATAGATAAAGTATTTAATCGGTAAATTCACCTTTAATTGTAGATGCCTGAGAAAGTAACGCAGGAGCAAGTGTATTCGGCCCTGAAAAAATGTATGGATCCTGAAATACCAGTTAATGTTGTAGATTTAGGACTCGTGTATGGAATTAAGGTTAACGAAAAAAATGATGTTGACATAGAGATGACTATGACGACTCGGGGGTGTCCGTTACACGATACTTTGGTAAGTGACGTAAAAAGATATGTTAGTAAGATTACTGGCATAGGAGGCGTAAATGTATCAATAGTCTGGGATCCTCCGTGGAGCATAGATAAAATGGAACCTTCAGTCCGCGAACAATTGGGATTTGGAAAGCCTAAACTGAGATTTCAAGTCGACTATGAGAAATACAAACCATTGGCCAAAGGCAAATTGGTTAAGGAAACGGATGGCTCAATTATTCTAAAGAACGAAAAAGATAACGGATTCATGGTAAATCAGGCAATATTGGATTTTTGGAGTAGTTGCGATGGAACAAGAACTATTACGGAGTTAGCTGATCATTTCTCAACCAAATTAGCGTTACCCAGACAACAAGTAGAGCAAGAAGTAGTTCAGCTCGTACAACAGTTGCTTGAATCAGAACTGCTGATTCCTGAACAGCGCTAACTGGAAATCCTTTCTGTATATCTTGGATATATCATTAATTGGTAATTACCAAAAAATCGTGGTGGAATTAGGCTCTGGAGATGGTAGACTTTTGGCTAAGCTGGCAAGGAACTCAATTAAAAATTGTGAGTTTTTCATAGGAATTGAAATTGATGCTACAGAGCATCAGAAAGCTTGCAAACAACAATCAGGCAATAATATCTTGTTCATTAATGAATCATTTGAAAAAATAGTGGCATATTTTCCAGATGAATCAATTGATACTATTATTTCTGTTCTTCCACATCCTAGATATGTCGATCAATATTTGCAAAATATTTGGTTACCTTTTTATGAAATTGTGCTAAAGAAATTAAATAAACTAGGTCAATTCATCCTCGTCACAGAGCTTACAGACGATCTGTTTCAGCCAGTTTCGAACTCGGTATTTACAGTTTGGAAACAATGGTTAAGGATGATTTTCAGTTCAATTGGATTCAAGGTAAAGTTGCTTGATGACGGAGCTCCACAGGACTTTTCTTCACGATATTTAGATCAGTTCAATGCGGATCCAGAAAGAATTAGACTTGTTACCATGATGATGACCAAGGCTAAGCAATAAATAAATCTCCGATTTGATCAACTCTGAAAACTATCATTGCTCATTTTCATCTTGCATTGGGCATCTTTGATGTCTCCTAATTTATAGGAAATTACAGAATTTATTCAATTGTGACTATAATTGCTTGAAAATTGCGAGATTGCAGATCAATTTATTCCTCCCGGTTACACAAATCATATTAATTTCATTCAAATATATGACATTTCGATTGCTCTCGTGAGCGAATTAAATCTCTATTTAATTATTGAAGAATTCAAAAAACCCAAGGGACTGACATGTTCTCGAAACAAATGGACATAAAAATCATCGAATCTTTCGACTTTATGTTATAGCGATTTGACTGGATACCTGCTGAGGTCCGTTATGTGAAATGAACGAATAAATCAATGCTAAATAATATTGTTGTATCACACTAAAGGATGACAAAAATTATCAAAAGTAGAGGAACATATGACTATTAACTAAATCCTGCGCAATAGTAGATGTTGTTGAAGACAATACCTGGAGCAGAAACATAAAGCGCATTCTTCTTCAGTGCAAGGAATTGGGTCTGGTTCAGTAAATTCCCTGTTGCAATACGTGCAAACGAATTCCAATTTTGAAAAGTTGACGTTGGATTCAGGATAGCCAACGGCCCTTTTCTCCTTAAACCACAATATTGTAGCATGCCTTCTCTCCGCATATGTCATCACTGTATCGTATGCCTCATAATACCCTTGAGAATAAAATTCCTTCAAAAAGAACCTTCTATCTGCTGGATTATACTTCAGAGCTACTACCCATTTTGTAGATATGAGTTCATCTTCAATTAGCACATCATTGTCGTATGTTTTTCTCCGATCTTGATGGTTATTCAATTTGACTGACCTATTGGTTACAAACTAAATTTGCAGAATGTAATTTATTTTATACAATTCCATACTCAAGTTTGTGAGCTTGGTGATTGCTTGATTTTTCCACTTAACTTGACCACTAGTAACAATATTACCGCCCTACGAGCGTTCCAAAATTATTACGCAGATTACCAAGAATCCCTTTCCTACTTTCTTTCTTCTTTACTGGCTCGAAGCACTTTTCACATAAGGCCCTGAGATTTGCAGGTCTATTGTCCTTCCGTGACCCGTTAATGTGCTCAAAAAAAGGCCCATTACTACCATGAAGTTTAACTGAACATGATTGACATCTATGGTGCGCCCTCTCCAAAACAGTCTGTTTGATACTTAGTGTCAAATCGGTGTACTTGTGCTTTTTTGTGCTTCCGCTGTCGGTTCCTCCAAAAAATGACATTAGACAAATTATGTATCTTTGTCCAACTTATTCTTTGCTGTGTCCCAAGCTACTATTTTCAATACATATTTACTCATAATTAAATAGTTAACAAATCAAATCGAAACTTCAAATAAAGTTCGATGGCCCAATTGATAAAAAAAAGTTTGTCGCCAGATATTTTTATGTTGGAGTCGAGAGCTCGTACGGTACTTGCTCATTTGGTACTATGCATGTAGAATCTGGCAAACAAATTATATTGAATGCAACATTCGCGCACGCAAAGGTATTGTCTGTGGTCCCCTTTTTGTTTAAATCATTGTCTAGCTTACAATTATTATCTTGATTCGCCCCTTGTTTTATCTTTAATTCATTATCGTTATTATCTCCTCCAAATACTGAGCGAACTGCCCCCGCCGATATGAATCCCATTATGCCAGTTACTAGTAATGCAGCCATGAATATTGTCATGCTGTTTTTCTTTATCATTGCTGTATTTTTTTTAACATCTTATATTTAGAGTGCTTTACAGAAAGGTGGAACAAATAAGGAGGATAATATTGTAAGATTTTACTGCTATCTATTCTTCTAGAACAAATAATTAGAATGAAATTGTCTGATAATGTTAGAATACCAGTTATGGAGATTTTAGTCAGTCTTAATATTCGAACACCATTGAGCTCTGACTCACATTTGACTTATGATAAAGAAAATCAACTAATGTGTAATTATCGATAAAAGCATAGTATTGGTGGACCGGGTGGGATTTGAACCCACGACCACCTACGTTTCCCCTGTAATGAAATTTCATTCTACATGCAAGGCAGGTATTCTACCAGACTAAACTACCGGCCCCCATTATGGCTCAGTTAGGTCATAATTTAAGTGCTACCGACCTAACTGATCAAGTTGATATTCCGAGCCAGCTGTGATTTTACGACTTTCAGTTCTTCAATCCTGGATTAATCGATATCAGAAATTGCAGTCCTTTATTGTCATTCATCTGATTCAATAGGAGAAAATTAGCCATTAATTGTATATTGACCCCCTGTATATCGAAATACTTTTAGCACGTGGAGGCCAAATCCTACTAGATGTCCACGCTCTTAGAGGAACGTGTCTGGATTATGCTTTCAGACGTAGCGAAACGGGGTGTATACCCTCTACATGCGTCGCGCTTGGGAATATTTAGACTTCCTGTTGAATTGACAAATCGTCAGGAAATAACGGCACTTATGAATAGTTTGAAAAGTTCAGGTTACAAAGTTGATACATATGCTGATCGCGTATATGTAACACACAAGTGGACAGAAACTGCTGTCGATCCTATAACTAATAACGAATTATTTGCAGACCTTGAGATTACAGTAGAAATCGTTACAGGGGAAGTAATCGATATAATATATCAAATTAAACCAATTGAATCATTTGGAGACCTATTTTGGATTAAGAATTATAGACAGAAAGCTGACTCTAATGCAAAAATTATGATCGATACCATAATATGGAATACAAAGATAGGTGACAAATTAGTAGCGTATTATCAGAAGACTCAGAAATTATCCCTTGATGATGCAATTAAGAAGGTGTTTGAAATGACTCCTCTTAAGAGAAATCCCATTTCTAGAACATCTGTAGCTCCATCTCCTCCACAAGGCCAAGCCCCTCAACCAACATCTACTACTCCGCCTCAGCCAACTCTAGCTGCTCCATCCATGTCGAGTGGCGGAAATACTACAATATCCCTAACAGGGTCAGGTACATCATATTCTAAAGTAGAAGGACCCATTGATCCAGCTTTTAAATCAAAACGTCAGGTTACTGGAACATTTCAAGGAATCAAGGTATGGGGACCTACTGATCCTCCTGGCCAGCTTGGAATTTGGGGAACAGAGGTGACTGTCGATTTTGATATTTGTGTAGCTGATGGTGCATGCATTGAAGCTTGTCCTGTTAATGTTTACGAATGGTTAGATACTCCAGGACACCCTGCCTCTGAGAAGAAACCATTCATGATAAGAGAAAAAGATTGCATATTTTGTATGGCATGTGAAAATGTTTGTCCTCCTCAGTGCGTAAAAATATTCCAGAAGGGGCAGTAACCCAAAACTCGTACGTTGACTATAAATAGTTACTGTACAATTTATTGAGAGGATATTAATTAATGTCGGAAATGGGGGGAGCGTTATTCCTAATTTTTGTGGCTATAGCGTGGATCATGACAGCATACACCTTAAATTTTCATTATCTTAGTTTTAGGTCAATTAGAAACAAATATCATGAAAAGATTCGAATTCAAAACAGAAAAGCCAATGCTAATATTCATTTTCCCATAGTAACTATTCAACTTCCTATTTACAACGAGAAATATGTCGCACAGAGACTAATAGAGGCAGTTTGCAAGATGGACTATCCAAGGGAGAAGCTAGAAATCCAAGTCTTAGATGACTCTGATGATGAAACATCAAAACTTGTTGAATTGGTAGTTCAGCGCTTCCGCCGTGAAGACGTTGATATCAGCATTCTTAGGAGAGAAAATAGAACTGGCTTTAAGGCTGGCGCTCTACAAAATGGCTTAAAAACTGCAAAAGGTGAATTTATAGCTATTTTCGATGCCGACTTTATACCACCTACTAATTTCTTGAAAAAAGTCCTTCCGTATTTCGCAACTTCTAATATAGGTTTGGTGCAATGTCGCTGGGGACATATTAACGAGGAATATTCTGTCTTAACGGGTGCGCAAGCTGTTTCTTTAGATCTTCACTTTTTGATTGAACAAAAGGCCAAAAGCCTTTCAAATCTTTTTATGAATTTTAATGGTACTGCCGGCGTGTGGAGATCTTCCTGCATTGTGGAATCAGGAGGGTGGCATATAGGCACATTAGTTGAAGACCTTGATCTGAGCTATCGAGCTCAAATGAAAGGTTGGAAATGTCTCTTTGTTGAAGATATCATAGTACATGGTGAGCTCCCCGTACAAATGAACGCTGCGAAGCGACAGCAGTTTAGATGGGCAAAAGGGTCAGTACAGGTAGCATCAAAGTTACTAATGCAAATTATTAGTCAGGTAGGGATTCCATTGGACACTAAAATTCAAGTGTTTGTTCAGCTAACAAAGCATATTATAAATCCGCTATTCCTGATTCAATTCCTAATTTTTCCTGTGCTTTTAGCTTTGAATTATGAAATTCAAGCAACAGCATGGTCCGCAATTGTAGGCATCATAATATATCTAATTCTAGGTCCTGTCACCTACGTTTTCATGATAAGAAAAATTTGGGGAAAAAATTGGAAAAATAAAACTCTCCAATACTTGTTCTTAATATTATTTGCATCAGGTATTTCCATCAATAATTCTGTGGCAGTATTCGATGCAATTGTCGGCAAGAAAAATGAATTTTTGAGAACGCCTAAATTTGGAGTAATAGAGAAAAGGCAAAAATGGGAATCTCAATCTTACGTTCTTCCATTTACAAAGACTACCGTGTTAGAGATTTTTTTCTCTGTATATGGCTGTGTTGCGCTGATCATTTCACTAATGTCAGGCCACCCATTATTCATTCCTGTAATTGCAATCCAAACCCTGGGATTTATGTACGTAGCTTACTTGAGCATTATTCAGTCCCAGGCCAAGAATAATAAAAGACTACCTCTGCATTCTTCAAATTCAGATATGCCTTATGCTAATCAATCAGCTAAAAAATTTGAACCAACGTACTTCAGAAAAGAGGGTATTTTAAATACAAGTCATCTAAAATCGTTAATTCATGCTTCTATGGAACGGAAGGGTGATCCACGTATGTATAAAAGACAATCAAAAGCCATAGGAATTGGTCTATTGTTCTTTCTCCTAGTAAGTGGCATAGTCGCATATCTTGGATATCAAGGCACGATATATCCAATAGACAAAGCTGTCGCGTATCTTGAAAGGGCAGAAACTAGTCAGACACCCGACGCTTTGGTAAATTTTGTGAATCTAGCAAAAGAAAACCTGCCAAAAGAAGGTAATCCAGTATGGCCTTTTGCGACAGCCAGAACTGACTTCGACTCAATTCATAGTGAATTGGATGCCTTGGTTTTGCGCGGGAGATTAGTTTCATATCTTGAACCAAATACTGATTCTTATAACACAGCTCTAATAGATATGCATAATTCAGTTCAAAAAATTTCAAAAAATCTTCAAGAAGCCGTTCCATTCCTGTTTGCTAGTTTTACAAATATCGCATTGGCATCAGTATGGATGCTTTTAATAGTTATACTTTACAAGTTGGTAACTCGCAAAAATGAAAGAGTAAGAGAATATAGATAGCAAGTGAAAGTTAAAAGTGATTTGAATTTTACGCTCCGGAACGTCCTAACTATGCTAGGACCCAATTCTATTACTAAATAACTCCAGCCTCTCTTAGCTTGTTTGGCAGATAAGTTTCTGCAAGATACTTGAAACCATGTTTGAAAAATGCATCTAATTCGCATTTCTCTTTACGATCCAAAAACAAATTTAGTTCTTTTTTCCATTTTCGATCTTGAAGCCATGGTTTCTTTTTCATATCGTGCGCCCTATTCATGTCTTCTTCAGTTGCAGCCAACCTGGCTACTTCTGGTATATTATAATCATATATATCAGAGAACATCATACCTAGTACTTTTGCATCGGGTGTTACTAATCTATCGCTATCATAACTGAGCGACTCACTTCCGATTTTATATCGAAGAGCTATTCCCAATCCCCAAGGATCAGCATCAGCGAATATTACTACTGGTTTTTTCCATTTTTCATTTAAGGTCTTAACCATCATTCTGGTTGCTCTGTCGGGCTCTCCAGAACCGGTTAACAGGATAGCATTGTACTTCTGGATGAACCCAGATTTTCTAATATTGTTCAACACAGTGTCCTTTTCGACCACCATGACAAAATCAGCTTTAACATCCACTATCTCTAGATCGCGTATATTAGTTGGAATTAGCTGCGACGTGGCCCTACTACCCAAATTACAATCAATCAAATCACCGCCCACTAGTAGTGTGATCGGTCCGGAGATCATCCCCTTGGGTTTGGAAGTAACTGAAAATTCCTCGCGCGGAACATTAGTAATAAGCTCAATAGCTTTAATTGCGTTGTCAGAGTCCTCCTGGCTATTCCAAAACTTCTGCTTATTTTTTTCATCACCAACAGTACTCAGTGTCGCATAATACAAACCACGTATGGTACTTTCCATCTCTTCATCTAGTAACTTTCTTATGGCGTTTGCCATTACTAGATATTGTGAAAAGGTTGGAATCTTTTTGGCACTGTGAGGACCTATTAATACCGTCTTGTTACCAATTGTAAGCATTCGTTTGTTGTCGGACCAAACAGTATTGTCATATCCTACTTTTGGAACCTCAAGGGACGGCATTATCTGTTTCAAAATTACATCTTCTGATATTGTTTTCATTATGGATCTAATTTTCTTAATCACATCTTGGTGTCGTTTATCTTTCGTTGGCATGGCTATCTCTTTTTACCCTTAGATTGTTTGAAGCTATCCAAAGTTACTTGAGAAGTAGATTGATGGGTTTTCTGCGACTGTGATTGTATAGCCTTTTTGTTATGCCCTAAATTCGGAACAGATTTAGTTTTCAAATATGTAGTTTTACGATCCTTTGTATTAATCACATCCACATGAGTATTGTCCATCAGCGTTGAGTTCGTTTCGCCAGGAATTTCGGATAACGATTGCAACTCATTTCCTATGAACCGTTCAGCTAACAAATTGAAAGCTGATGTTAATTTATCTACATCGACTTTAATTGACTCCGATATGGCCGTTACAATGAAAGGAATATAGTGCCTATAGAGTCTCAATTTATTCTCATTTTCTTTGATTTTTAGTTCTCTTCTGATTTGAGCGCTTACTTTCCTATAAAGGTCAGATAAACACGATTTCATGTATCGCTTTAGATCCCCCTCTGCAGCAATACTTTCCTTTCCCGCAGTTTTATACGGGATTTTCGTTGAACAAATATGGAAAAATATATGCATAGGCAAATAGTCTATTGCCCGATCGGATCTAGTTTCTGCATTTCGGAATTGCTCCTTGACTTCCTTTTTTGTTATACCCATTTTGTTTATTTCAACTTCAGAAATTACTTCCTTTGCTACATCAGATCCCTCATCATATAATAAAGGAATCTTATTAGCGAATCTGAATAGTTTGAAGGAGCCAATGTCACCTCCATACGCAATACCACATTCTACTACGGTAGGACGATTATTAATGACACATGTTCGGGACGAATACGCCGTCAAGGATGGTTTCAACAATTTTACAGTGAGATATGTTTGAGGTGTCGAATCCTGATTATTTTCTTTGTTCATAATTACCGCATATTCCGAAGTCATACCAGCCGTTAGAATTTTTTCACCTATTGGGCTTAAGTGATCTGTATTGGGTGATTGAAATTTTGTATGCTTACACACATTGACTACCCGAATTAATTCATGCTCATTGTACTTATCAGCTAACCTCAAATCCAGCCCCGCTTTAAGTATGATTTCTCTTGCTTTTTCGATAGACATTTTTTGAAAAGAGTTGCATAGTACCCCATGAAGTGTTGTTTTCTGATTTATGTGATTGAGTATGGCCTTCTTTAGAGTTTTAAGGTCCATATCTGCAGGATGAGGGAGAACCTCTTTCGCAGGTACCGGCATCACAGATGTCCTACTCTCAAAGGTAACGGATCCATCGTCAGAATCAAACGTTATAATTGCATAGGGATTTACGACGCTCGTTTGACTGACGTAATCATAAATCTTATTTCTGGTAACCGGCGATAGTCGTGCCCTTAAAACAGCCTCTACCTTAAAGCCAAATTCCGCCTCTATCTCACGTTCAGCATCCTTTACAACTCTTTTTTCAAGTACTATTGGTTTATTGGTTCCAATATCCGTTCTAAGATCAAAATAATACTCTGGTTCATCAATTGATTTTGACCACACACGAAGGGGATGATCCGTGTCTTTAGTAGAAAAAGCTGCAATCATTTTCAGACCTACTCCGAAAAGACCCCGTTGTTGTTTTTCTACATATTTGCCTGAAGTAAGAAATGAGCAGACAGCAACTGGAAGTTTATCCGATGGAATTCCTATGCCGTTATCTTTGCAAGAAATGATCCACAGGTCGTTCTCAGGATCGAGAATTCTAAGTTGTAGGCTAATAACAGGGAGAACATGATTTATCTCGCAAGAATCCAACGCATTCTCTAATAGCTCTCTCACTGCCATATACAATATTCTTTCTCCTGTAAATCCCGCAAGTGCAGAATTGTCCACGAAAAATTCTGATTCTGCCTTCCGATGATAGTGGATCTTGTTTCTGGGTGAAACATTCACATGACTCCCAACCTTACCATTGCTCGATCGATTTACAACTTCAGTGGTAGCTTTATTTTTCAAACATTGAAGATTGTTTAGTATCTAAATTTAACTTTTTTCAATATCAAATTATCCACTTCCTAATTTTAGATTTCAACCAATCAGATTTTTAGTAATCAGATCCGTATGGGGTTGTATCTTTCTTGAGCTCGACCAGCCTAAATGATTGCAAATGCATGAGAATTCTTTTTTTGTCTTTCAAAATAACCACAAAATCCGATCCCGTTCCTACTATTTTTCCGTCCAGTAAGTCGCGAAGCTCCATCATTTAGTTACTTCCATTCTCATCTCTTAAATTTTTATTGTAAATAGCCCTTAATTCAGGATTATAGAATCATCAAAGAACCAGTAACGATGTTATTATCAGGACCACACAATTGAAATCGTTCCCAGTTTGAGAGCATGACTTGGAGTTCGCAATAATTTATTCTATCTCTTCAAGTCATGTTCGAGAATTAAGACTTTTGCTATACGACAATACCCTTGTTCTCTTTATCTTTAAATTTGCCCATGCATTTGGCATTCCTTACAGTTCGATATGAAAGTATAAAAAAAGAGGTTAATGTAAATTGAAATTTACAAAGCCCATATGGTTAATCCCTTCAGTAATATGGTTGAGTTTGCCCACTTTATTGATATTTATGTGCCAATTGAGTAAAATTTAGAGATTTAATAAATTATTCTGTAATGAGCTCATGCAAATTCTGTAATTACAGGACAGCAAGATTATGGTTTTATAGTTCTTGCAAACATGACTTAAGTGAAGAGGTTTATTTTTTGATCTCATAAGATCTTATATCTGCCAAATCAAGGTAAAGATTATAGTTGCCAGTATGGTTGTTTAGCTGAACCTTGGATCTCGAAAGCAGGATGCATCTGGTTGGTAGACCTCCGACTGAAGAAATAGTACAACCTCAAGAGCTTGAGAGAATTTTTCAAACTGAAAGTAAACCTAGACATTATATAGGTTTGGAGATTTCTGGGAAACTTCACCTTGGCAGCCTAATTGTTACGGGATATAAAATCAACGATTTCCTAAAAGCTAACATAGATTGTAATGTTTTTCTTGCAGATTGGCATACTTATATTAATAACAAACTAAATGGTAATTGGGAAAAGATAACAGAAGTATCAAATTATTATTCAGAAGCTTTCAAGTTTTTTTGTCCAGGAGTCAATGTGGTTCTTGGATCGGCTATGTATGATTCCTCTCATGATTACTGGAAAAATCTTATTCAGTATTCAAAATTTATGTCACTTCCAAGGACTCTGCGTACTCTTACCATAATGGGAAGATCAGAAAAGGAAAACCTTGACCTATCTCAGTTATTATATCCGTCCATGCAATCGATTGACATTCGATCTCTAGATCTTGATATAGTCCATGCAGGTATGGATCAACGCAAGATCCATATGCTTGTGAGGGAAATATTCCCAAGATTGGGTTGGAAGGTCCCAGTATCAGTTCACCACCATCTTTTGCCTGGTCTCGAAAAACCTCTCAACTTGGACCAGATCCAAACTGCCGAGGAATTTCGTGTTTTAAGCAAAATGAGCAAAAGTAAACCAAAAGCCAGTATATCAATACATGACGACGAGCAACTCATAAATGAAAAGATAGCCAAAGCATACTGCCCACCAGGGATAGTGCTCTATAATCCTGTTTTAGAAATAGTTCGCTACGTCATCTTTCACGAATTTGAAGAATTCCAAATCGAAAGAGCTGCAAAGTACGGCGGTAACATAATTTATGGAGATTATGACGACCTAGAGACTGATTACAAAGGCCTAAAAATTCACCCTGTAGATCTGAAGAACGCCACAGCTCGATATCTCAATAAAATCATAGACCCGTTACGTAAGCATTTTTCTACATGGGATATTATAAATACAATATAACTCGACAAGAAGCAAATCATTAGCAACAAAAGAATTAAAGTAGATACTCAATTTAGTATGGAATATTTTGGAGAATTCGTGCGACACATTAATTACAAATGCTTCAACTATCATTCCGCTCGTCGGTAAGATTGACACCAATATATTGATCGAAGACGGTAGGATCAAGGCACTTCGGAAATCGATTGAGAATGTTCAAGCCTCCAGAGTAGTCAACGCATCGAAAAAATACGTATTGCCAGGGGTAATTGACCCTCATGTACACTACGGCGTTTTCACCCCAATTGACAGCTCGGCCGTGACTGAATCTCGCTCAGCGGCCGTTGGTGGGATATGCACTATTATGAGAATGCTAAGAATTAATGGAACATTTAGGAACATATCGAAACATCTGGAGGCAAGTAAGGAGAAACACATAGTGGATTACCAAATCCATGCGTCAATCCTTAATAATTTACAACTTAAGGAAATGCAATTCGTTTCAAAATTGGGAATTCACTCATTCAAGATTTACATGAATCTTGGGTCGAATATGAATCGAATCCTTGCTGATTTAGAACCAGGAAAATATGACTTAGAAGAAGTTGAAGTTAACATGAGTGATCAATTAGTCTTTGATATTGTACAAAATTCAGCAAAATTAAAATCCCTACTACTAGTTCATTCCGAAGACCATGAACTGTGTTCTAAATTCACGAGAGATTACAGTCAGGTCACGGATGGCAGAAAAAAAAGTTTGTTGCAATTGTGGTCGAATTCAAGACCCACATCATCAGAAGTTATTTCAATCCGAAAGGTTGCGCAGATGGCTTCTACGTGTGGAACAGATTTGTATTTCGTTCATATCGGTTCCTCAGACGCTCTACAGGCAATAGTCGATTGTAGACGCATCTATAAGAACAGATCATTCTGGGCTGAAACATGCCCCCATTATCTAACACATACAACTGAATACAATGATCTAAAGGGTAAAGTAGTTCCGCCACTGAGGTCCAAAGATGACGTTAGTATGATTTGGAACGGTATTAGCAAGGGGTTAATCGACACTGTCGGGACGGATCATGTTGCGAATACCTTAGAAACAAAAATCATACAGGATGATCTGTGGAAATCACGTTCAGGGTTCCCTGGACTTGCAAGTATGTTGCCAGTATTGTTAAGTGAGGGCGTTAATAAGAACCGAATCTCTCTTGAAAAGATATCTGAAATATGCAGCCTTAATCCATCAAAGTTATTTAGAATGTTCCCACAGAAAGGGACAATCCAAACTGGTTCGGACGCAGATTTAGCCATTGTTGATTTACACAAGGAGCAAATAGTAACACCAGAATTACTCCAATCGTATTCAGATTACACTGTTTATGAAGGATGGCGTTTACGTGGTTGGCCCGTAATGACTATTGTAAGAGGCAGAGCAGTAATGGAAGACGGATATGTTGATAATCAAGCAATTGGACATGGGAAATTTGTAATCCCAAGGGCCTTTTAGTAGAAAACTATTTTATCTGGTACCGGCGAAAACAAATCTTTATGTGCTCAAGTGTTGTGAGCATGCTCTAAACTTCTTTATATCACGATACGAATACATTATGGCATCCGCATTGAGCAATATTATCGAAGTTACTCACTTGAAGAAATATTTCCCAATTTCAAATGGAATATTTTCGTCTTTTAAACCGGGTAAAAAAAAATACAAGAAAGCGGTAGATGATGTCACACTTAAATTATCTCGAGGTAAAGCGCTTGTAATAGTTGGCGAATCAGGTTCAGGTAAAACCACCTTGGCCCGATTAATACTTCGTTCTTTAGATGCAGATTCGGGAACGATAGTGTTTAACGGTTTTGATATTACTCACAAGTCAGGAAAGCATCTCAAATATTTTCGAAGCAAGGTGCAGATGATTCACCAAGATCCTTACACTTCATTGGATCCTAGAATGACTGTGCTAAATATTGTAATGGAACCCTTAGACATATTCTGTAATTACTACTCTAAGAAAGAACGAGCTGAAATTACATTAAAGACTATGGAGAGTGTATTTTTGGATCCTGTTGTAGAGACATCAATGAAGCTTCCTCATATGTTATCAGGAGGACAAAGACAAAGGGTCGCCCTAGCCCGAGCTTTAATTGTAATGCCCGAGCTAATTATCGCTGACGAGGCAGTATCAATGTTGGATGTGTCGATAAGATCTGAAATATTACAGCTCATGAAAAATCTAAGTATCCAAAGACGGATTACTTACCTTTACATAACTCACGATTTGGCAACATCAAAGTATATTGGTGATGATCTAGCAGTGATGTACTCGGGCAAGATCGTCGAAATGGGAAAAGTAAATAGTGTATTGTCTAAGCCACTTCATCCGTATACACAAGCTTTGATCCAAGCGGTTTCAGAACCTGAGCCTTCAAACTTGCTTTCTCAAAAACTAATTTCTATAAAATCAACAGACAAGAATCCCCCAGATAAGGGATGTAATTTTTATAACAAGTGTAGATATTCAATGGATATTTGCAGGACTAACCCACCAAACAAAGCTATTGATCCTGATCATTTTGTCTCATGTTACCTTCATAACTGATCCTAGGGAGCCGAAAGGTTTCGATAATTCCCTAATTAGCCACTTTGATCTGACTAATCTATCCCACACATTGCTTTATATTTTGTAATTGGCACCAGTGTTTCAGAAATCTTCTAATATTATTATCACTAATATGAAAACATGACCGATGGGTTAGCGATGGAAAGTTTTGAGGAATCGCGAACTCTAGCTGACATCTCCCCAAAATGGTATTCCAGATTGTATATGCATGAATTACCGAGACCATTTTCGTTAACGTGGTTAAAATGGTATTTTGAGCTTAAGATGGCTTCAAAGTGTGTCGTAGGGGAAGCTTATGGTTATGATCGATCCTATTTGATCCATTGTTCCGATTGTGACGACTTCGGCTGGAAATTTATGATGTATTTCACACTTGGATCAAGATCTCGACTTAATGAAAATAAGAAAAATTTCACTGAACATTGGGTACGACAGCATTCAACCGCTACCTACCAATACCAAAGCATGCGAAGTTGCGCCGGACCTAATTACAAATGCTGTAAAAAATGTTAATTTGGCTAGCCACTGAGTGAAATCTCTCTACCGATCAGTAGGCCGTATTTATAAAAAATAAGGCCTATTGAAAACATCCGATGACATTACCAATCTGCAGTAAATATTGATAGAAATAGAAAGTACTTATCCGATTATTAAGGACAACCTTCCATTTTTTGAATAAAGTATCCATTTTCCCTTATCCCCTTATCGACTATAGTCGGAGCCTCTTGCACGTGACAGAACTGACATTCTTCCTGAGTCATTTTTTGTCCTCCCTCTCCAATAGTATTCAAATATTCCCTCCCGTACTCTATCGCCTTCTCATGAGGAGTAGCCGATTCGACAATTACATCAAAATGCATAGTTCTTCCGTCCCTTTTTGTAACATATGTATCGTATACTGCACATTCCATACTATTCCTGAATACTTGCTCTATTTATGCCCTTACATTATCGGTAAGATCTTTATCCTTAATAGTTCAAAAACTACGGATAAAAAAATGTTAAGTTAATTATCGGTCAAAATCGAACATAATTGTCAATTAACTTTTTTCAAAGCAGCTTTACAATATATATGTCTATTTTGAACTTAGAGCAAGTGTATCTTTCAAAGAAAGAGGAGTATGCGCTGGACGGCAAATATGGTCCACATATTTCTACTGCATTCAAGATACTGATAGCAATCGGTGAAGCAACCGAAGCTGAAAAGTTGATTCCGATCAAATGGGCTCATGTATCAGGAGTTAATTACAATTCCTTGGGTGATGCTGGCGTTGATTTCATCACCAAATTTAGTAAAGCCAAGGTATCAGTGTTCACAACACTTAACCCTATGGGATATGATAGATCAAAGAAGCAAAAAATTTCCAAGACCTTTAAGCGGAAACAAACTACTATTGTACGATCATATCTAGAAATGGGGATAACGCCATCTTTTTCGTGCATCCCATATGAGATATACAAACTCCCTAGAAAGCACACGAGGGTTAGCTTTGCAGAAAGTAACGCAGCAATTATGGCCAATTCATTCTTCGGGTTATTAACTAACAAAGAAAGCGGCTTGAGTGCATTAGCTAGTGCTATCACCGGCAAAACACCTTATTCGGATCTGCTTAATAACAAATATCGACATTCCAATACACGCGTAAGACTTGACTTAGATCTTAGAACTGAGCTAGACTACGGGATGTTGGGTTACTATGCGGGTAAAACTGTGAGTAATAGTTGTGTATCCTTTGGTTCTCATGCAAGGAGACTGAATATTATTGAAGCAAAATCACTTTCTTCAGCACTTGGCACATCTGGATCCTGTGGAATGTTTACTGATGAGGATACTGATCATGAGCACATTAATTTTGGAAAAAAAGAAATGGAGTCAGTAAAAGGTGAGCTCAATACTTCAGAAAATGGAGATGTAATAGCTCTTGGTAGCCCTCAACTTGGGCTAAATGAGCTGGAACTTGTGTCAACATCTTTGAAAGGTAGGAAATTCTCAAAACCATGTATGATATTCTGCCCCCGCGCAATTTATGACAAAGCCTTGAGATCAGGAATTGTTCAAAGGATCGAGCGAGCCGGAGGGAATATTATTTGCGATTCATGCACGTGCCTTACTCCACTTATTACTCGTGCGGAGTACGATAGTGTAATAACTAATAGTGTAAAGGGGTCATATTATTTCAACAAGTTTAGCCAACTTCCAGTCTGCCTTAAGGATCTAAGATCCATTATGAGAGATCATTTGAGGTAGATTGACAAAATACATCAAATGCAGAAAAATAGTAGGCGGTACAGCAAGAGGAAAACTGTTGTGTACCAACATACCAATAAACTTCCTCTCAGGCGTGAACCTGCAAACAGGAGAAATAACAGATCAGCTACATGATTTACTTGGTTTTTCAATGAAAGAGGCAATATTGGTGTTTCCCCACGCAGTAGGAAGCAGTGTTGGTGCATATTCTATTTTTGCATTGGGCAGAAACGGAGTGGCACCTTCTGGGGTAATTTGTACGAGTAAGGTCGACCTTATTACTGCCTCCGGTTGCGCAATTGCGGGAATACCATTAGTCCAGATTACGAATAAAAGCAATTTGTGGAAAATATATGATGGTAAAGAAGGGGCAATTGATGCAAATAATCGTGTGCTGGAAATCAAAAAATTTAAGTGATGAAAGCCCTATTATGAAACAGGTGTATGGCATTTGACGGGCGAACGGATTGCCATTTGGGTGGCAGGATGAAGAGAAAAGTCCATTACACCAAATTACTTAGTCATATTAATGTTAATTTTAATCCAGTTAGATCATTCGGTTTGTTTAGAAAATGGAGGCTACTTATGATAGGAACGTTCTTATCGAGTCGAATTTTTCATTTTAAGGGTTCCGGTCATAGTAACAATTAATTGTTCAAGTATGATAAGTCAAGCGTTGAAAGATGAAAATAAGGTCAGCCTAGGTTTCATAGATGTATGTCGCTAAGTAATCTGACAGTGGCAATCACAAGTAGTAGGAGAGGCGTAGAGCTTTCTCATATTGTAAAGAGTTTTGGAGGCATTCCATATTTGACTCCTACGGTAGGTATTATGGACGCTGGTATTAGCTTGAATCAAATCGAAATTTTCATCAATAGTGTCAGATCTCAGCCAATGGAATATTTCATATTCATGACAGGACTAAGCGTTCAATACTTATTTAGAGCTGCTTCAGTTCTGAAATTAAAAGATGAATTAATGGAAACAGTTCTTAAATCTAGAGTAATATCTAGAGGAAATAAGCCGTCATTGATACTCCGAAAGTTGGGGGTTCTGAAAAATATTGAATTAGGTCCTAATACTGCATTTGGAATATTAGATACTTTAAAATACCGTGATGTTAGGGGAAAGCGAATCGCCGTAGTTAGCAATGGGAACGGCAATGAAGCATTTAAGGAGCAGTTAGAATTGCAAGGGTCCAAAATTTACGATTTGCAGTTATACTCCTATTCTTCATTTCTTGATAAGACGGCCGACAGTGTATTAGAAGAATTGGGCTACAGACAACATGCGACACCTAGGGTTCAGGCTACTTCAAAATTGATTAGGGACATTATAAACGGTGCTGTACACGCTATAACTTTTACAAGTCCTCCTTCAGTATACGGGTTATTCAAGGTTTCAGACGCAGACAACAATATCTCTGGTTTGACCACTGCACTAAACGAACGTATAATTGTGGCCTCTGTTGGCCCATCAACTTCGGAGGCCCTTAGAAAGTTTGGTGTAGACGTTGATGTTATGCCAAAGATAAACAAGATGGGCCCAATGATTAAAGCTCTATCAGACTATATTTCATCTTCTATGAATAACATCGAGGTAGATTCGAAGACAGGAAAAATTTTGAAAAATTTGAACATGAAAGAGAGGCAATGCAAGTAGCCAAGTTCTTATCAGGGATTCATGCTTTCCAACTATTTCTATTTAGGCATGACGAATGTTGAGTAAAACATTACTTTTTATTACGAACTATTAGATTAAACCATATTGGCAAAATTTTGTCCAGAGTGTGGCGGGGAATTAAAATTTGATATTTCAACCAAGAATTTCATTTGTAGGAGCTGTGGAATCTATGCTTCACGTGAAAAACTAGATGAGCTAAGAGATAAGGCACATCAGAGCACTAGTTTCGATGACAAGAGGAAACTTCACAACGACTACCTTGATTGGTGGCAATCGTCAAAAAAAGATAAGCAGAAGCGATAACCTTAACGAGCAATCGCAAACTTGTAATTACTGATCAATGTGATGCTAATGTTATTTATCTTGCCCCGGCTCATTTATCTCTTGGACTTCCTTCTTCAATGAAACAATTTGATCTTCTTTTCTAGTTTTAAGTACCGTCATTAATTCAGTTTCCAATATTCTTGGCAATTTTCGGATCTTGTTAACCACAATATCACGCATTTGGTCTAAATCTTTCGCTCGTATCTTTAAGATAAGATCAAATCTTCCATGCATTTCGTGAATCTCTAGGACTTCATCAAGCTTCAGCAGACCTTCAGTTACTTCGTCAGCAAAACCAGGCTCTATGTTTATTGCCATATATGCAAGATGGTCATAACCGAGGATATTATTGTCAACCGAAATTGTAAATTTCTTTATAACGCCGGCGGCTATTAACCTCCTAACTCTGATGTGAACTGTCGCGTCAGATATCCCAATATGCTTTGCAACCTCAACAAACGGCATTGAAGAATCCTTGCTTAACATGTAAATAATCTTGAGGTTAACATCGTCTAGTAGGTCACGGTTAAAATGCAAAGCGACAAAAGTACTGTAAGTCGCGTGATTTAAATGCTTTTGGAATAATGTGTATGAATTATTGATTTTTTACAAAATAATGTCTATATATTGATATCTTCAATCTAGGATGGTGATAACTACACAGTTGAATTTGCCGGATTGCAACAAGTGTAAAAGGAATGTAGCCGTTTATAAGCGAAATTACTCTGGCGAGATCTTGTGTAAATACTGTTTTACGAAATCCATAGAAGAGAAGGTGAGGAAGACTTTAACTAAATTCTCCATGATTCAGTACGGCGACAGGATAGCTGTTGCCGTGTCGGGGGGTAAGGATAGCCTCACTCTGTTGTATATTCTGAATAAAATTCTTGATGGTAACGCCCGCAACAGACTGACGGCAATAACAGTAGATGAGGGGATTGAGGGATATCGTGATGAATCACTTCAGATTGTCAAGGATTTTTGTTCAAAATTGAAAATTGAGAGTAGAGTATTATCCTTTAGAGAATCATTCGGGATGGACATGGACGAGGCATTATTACTGCGGAGCTCGCAGAAAATTTCTTCATGTTCAATTTGTGGTACTTTCAGACGTCGTGCAATTGACATGCTTTCAGAATCATGTGGAGTAAATGTAGTGGCAACGGCTCACAACCTCGATGATCATATTCAAAGTTTTTTCATAAATACTTTCTCTGGAGATACAGCAAGAATTGGGTGGAGTTATCCCGAACCAGTAGAGTATGGCTTGCATGGCATTAAGAAAGTTAAGCCTTTTATTGGGTTGTACGAGCAAGAGATAGTTTTTTACGCTCTGCACCATGAAATTCCATTTCAATCGGCAGAGTGCCCTTACATGCACGAAGGTATCAGGACCGAGTTAAGGAAATTCCTGAACAATCTTGAAGACTCACATCCAGGAATAAAATATAACATTTACAATTCTGTTCTTAAGGTTTCAGAAGGATTAAGAAATCAGCGTAGCAAAAAACGATATACTGTCTGCTCAGTTTGTGAACGACAGTCGACTAGTGAAATATGCTCAGTATGTCACACGCAACGAATTCTATATAAAGAGAAAATCGACGACTAGTTCAGAAGTCAGAAGTCAAATTATGGCTATAGGTATTTTTTATCAGTGATAGACAAATATAGTGAACAAGTAAATGATCAATGCGGCGGCAGGGAGGATCGGGGTGTTAGTCGTACCCCAAATCAGAAATCGACTTTATGCTGGGATCAGTAACTGCTGGGTAAATCTTCGAGAGGAATGTTCCTACTTACCTTGCTGATGTGATATCACGCCGTGTCGGATGGGTGTGAGCAGCAACCTGTATGAAGGTACAGAATTGACTGTGAAACGTCGAAATGGGTGAGGTCCGGGAGGGAGCAACCCTAAGGCGACATATCCATGCTAACACGTCTACGTGTTTGATCTTGCGGGGTTTGGGACTGGGCATTTCACTTGGACTGGTACCAGCAGTCTGCTGCCGCATACTATTAGTTCCTTTATGTATACCATTCGAGATTGCCCAACTTCAACTTTTTTTATGCAGTTCACATATCCAATTCCAACCCAACTTCAGAAGTAATCACAACCAATGGTTAGTGAGCATGAAATTTTCAACAGGTTCGTGTTTAAGCAACTTTATGAGTGTCAACGCCTGAGGTGTAGATAAAACCGGCTTGCTAAAGTGATTGTCTATGCTAATGCGAGGACATGCTAACTGAATAAAGATATCTATTCCATTGAAAATTTTGATCCTATCATTAGTAATTTCACTCATGGCAATTAGCTGAACTGTCTTGCCCAAATTTTCAAATTCTCTTTTGAATTCTAATGCCTTAATACGTGCAAACTGCCCTTCTTTGAGACCAACAATGATCCCTATGGACTTAGATTGAATCGAGTTGTATACTGATAAAAGTGCCTTTTTCTTAAGACTGCTTGCAAATTCACTTACATCTGAATATTCTCCAAAGTACGGGTCAAGCATGAATGTTGGTTTTTCTGTAGCAATCGCTATTCCTGCTGAATGGAATGTACTCTGACCTAGGAATACAAATGCATCGATTTCATCCTTAACACTGGTGGCCGGATAAAATTCACATCCAAAAACCTGCGAATCATTTAATTGACCTTTGCCCTTGCCAATAACTACTTTGTAGCCATACCTCTCAAATATCTGCTTGACATCGGTCACTGCACAAAGGTGCTGGCTATTAGTAACTATAGAAATAGTTTTGAAACCATTTTTCTTTAATCCTATTGCACACCGTGTCGCAATTTCTTCAAAATTAATGTCGTCGAAGGCATCTATCATTATTACTTTACCGTAAAATGAGTCTAACGATACAGTATGGCCTATATTAAACAAAACATCAGTCGCTAAGATCTCGGCAGCCTGACTGTTCAGATCACAAGAACCCCAAGAGGCATCGCCTATAATGTAAACAGGGATATCAAAGGCACTAGTAATCCTCTGTGCACAAGCTTGAATTTTGTGCATGAGTCCATCAGGGCCGGATAGACTAACTGATTTTGGCACCTTTTCTCTTATTGTTAAGAAAATTTTCTCTTCATCTATTTTGATCATGATTATGAAAGCACTTTAAGATGTCATTCAGTTGAATTTTCTTATTAATTCCGACGGAATACCTTTCTTCATATACTTAACACTTGATCGTGCTTGATAATATAATTCATACTTGCTGAATTAGCATAACCTCCCCATTCCGAGATTAGAGAATCGTCCGCAAAATAATCATCATACTACTCTTACAGAATAATTAGTGCTTCTAAATTCGGGAAGCATATTAGATCTCCCGTTTGAATGTACGGTTATTCTTTCATTGTCAGGTTGAACCTGAATCCTAATCTTAGTCTTTGCGTCCCCGGCATAAACATATTCTTCGAAATTAATATCAACCGAGCTAGACTTTAACGAGTCTGGAATTCTTGGGGTTAAGTCTATTCTTTTTTCAATCATGTTGATTCTTGCTCCTAGCATCAGTTCTCTAAGAGCATATACATACATAGCCACTGACCACGCCTGAAGTATGCAGGAATTAAACGGTTCAGGCCTGTCTCCACGATAAGTTTCGGCAAACATCCCATTCTCCGAAAGAATCCTGTCCGCCATGGAAGTTAAATATTGTAGAGATTTGTTGGATCTTGAATGCATAGCCTCGCAAATTGCAGCCCATCCGGTAACCAGAGGCCAAACTGCCCCATCATGGTATAGAGATGGATGATATTTCGGGTCAAGGGAGCTTAGCGTTCTGACTCCCCATGACGTAGTTACATCTTCTTGCTCAACCCTGTCAAGGATCGATACTGCTCTACTTGAATCGGACACGGCACCAGTAATTAACAAAATCAATGTATTGGGGCGAATGCTATCATCCTTCGATCCGTCACTTCTTATAGTATCATAATAGTATGCCGTCTTGGGCTCCCAGTATTCCTTATCTATCTTTAGTTTTAGTTTGTCAGCAGCGATGCCCCATTTTCTCTCACTGTCAGAATCCCCAACCAATTTTGCCAATTCACTACCTGTAATCAGACTCTCATAAAACAGTCCCTGCACATCGTTTGCATTTTTCCTTCTGTCGATATGATCCATCCAAGTGGAATCCTGTATTGGGAGTTTTTCAGCCGTTCCAAAAAAACCATGTTCAACTAAACCGTCTTGATCGGTATCCTTTAAGAAACCCCAGTTTATCAAGTCCTTGATGGATTTCCATCTTCTTTCGAGATACTGCACGTCGCCAGTACCGTAAACATATTGTCTAATTGCCCAAGGAAACAGAAATGTCGAATCTGCGGATCCATATGTCGTACTATGAAGAAACGATTTACCGCTTATAATCATGGGAAGCTCTCCCCTTAACCCGCGTCTAGAACTTGGTTTAGCTTGATGCTTTAAGAAGTTCTCAATTACCTGTAAGGCAAAATTATATTCACCAAGCGAAAGATATCCCCTTAAAGACCAACCAGTGTCTCTCGCCCAGTAATTTGGAAATCTAGGTAAACCTGCACTTATGCCAGCACCAAGTTTATCGTAATCGGCTTTCAAATATTCCAAACTAATTTTTGCCTTCTCAAAAGCTCTGACGAGTTTGTTCATGAATGGGTCTGATCTTGTTCTACAACTGACAGCTAGTGTGCCTGACGAATATTGATCGAAATGATTCTTCGTGTCCTCAAATAGACTATGGTAATTCTCACGCATAAATTTAAATTCATGTAGACAATCACGAGGACTAGTAAAGCTTCCCGCTCCTACCAAGGCTATTTCCTTTGTCAAATTTTCTTCTAATACGAGATCGTATGATAGCTCTAGATCATTATCAAAGGAATCAGTAAGTACTCTGGTAGGCTTCAAATTTCCTGGCGCAACTCCAATAGTGCCAAAATAATGGGCAACTTCTTTTTTAGCCAATGTTCTTATTTGCAAACAATTTTCTGATTTGTAATATTTAGAAACATTACTCTGAGAAATAGCAGCTAATCCGTAGCTCGTAATGTTCCCATCAATCATAAAATGTACTCGAATTTTTCTTTTAGAATGTCCTTTACTTTCCGGCATGAACCCTCCAAGATCCCCGGTAGCCTTATCAAAGTCGAATTCAAGTTTCATTATGAACCCTTTATTGTTTATAGGAACAAATAAGGTTCGTTTTACTTGTATTCCAGCCACCTCATGGCGTGTGTAAAGTATCCCACCTTCATGTCTTGAAGCAACAACAAAGTTTGGTAATCTTTTACGAACACCATCATCGACAGAAACTTCAACAATTATTCTCCCAAATGCCCTGGCCGGCGGGACGTATAGTCCTCCATTGTCATATCTAGCTCCCATCCAAGTCCAATTAGCCGAAAGGGAAGCGTTAGAGGAACAGACAATGTATGCTTTTCGACCAGATAGAACAAGTGGTATCGTAAAGTTCTTGAATATAGTGTCTTCACCATTTGAGAATTCATTGTCTTCGTCCTGCATATTTGTAGGAACGAATACTCTCTCCTTCTTATTTCGGACAATGTCTGTAAATGTGAACGGTATTATTATCTGCTCAAATCCTTCAAGTTTACTCAAGATGACAATCTTGTGTTTTTTCCCCTCAGCAAGGTCAACACCAGTTATAAGAAACCTTGCGCTCTGAAATGGTTTAAAAGAAATCGGTCTAGTGTCAGACAGTAAGGCAGCGTTAACCACGTCATCCGATGTTGCTATTAATATTGATTTTTTTTGGACTGGTAATTCATCTACATAAATATCTAATGCTACTATGTTTCCCCCTAAAGGAACAGGGGGATTTAGAAGTGAAAAAATGAATCCACATTCTTTATTATTACTATCTATCACTGTAGCATTCTTGAGACTACCCTCTACGTAGGAGAGCACTGTGTGTGTTCTATCGAGAGTTCGAGCCATCAAAAATTGACCTCTTAACGTAGACGAGCAATACAAATACTTGCGAAAAAATATGTATTAAAATGATTCTGTCCAAACTATTAGATCCACGAATAAATACCACTCCACAAGGTACTTTCAAGATTCCTGATTAGCGATCCACTTCATTTATAATCCCTTAACTCACTAATGTCAAATTTAATCGAGATATAATTGTTGGACAGACGCTGTCGGGAACTGAAATGGTAGTATTAGAAATGATTTAAAAAGATATTCTGGGCCTTATAATGTTTAATTTGAGAAAGATTGATGGAGGGAATGGTAGATCGATTTTATTAATGGGAGTCATTAATGCAAGCCCTGACTCATATTATAAAACCTCAATAGCAACGGATTATGGATCTATATCTAAACGTGCAAAAGATTTGGAAAAAAACGGTGCTGACATTATTGATATCGGGGGCATGTCCACAGCCCCAAATTTACAATCAACTGTAAGTCTAACAATAGAGAAACAAAGATTAAGTACAGCGATCGAAGCCGTAAAGCATACAACGAAGCTGCCAATTTCTGTGGATACGCCAAGATCAGAAGTAGCAAAGCTCTCAATAGACCTAGGTGCCGATATTATTAATGACATCACAGGTCTGAACTATGATAAACATATGGCTAAAGTAGCTTATGAATCAGGTGTTCCAGTAATATTAGGTGCATTCAACGGGAATAATTCCACATATGAATCAGGAGACATACCTGAAACTTTAGACATATTAAGGAGAAGTATTGAAATCGCGCACGATAATATGATTTCTGACGAAAACTTAATTATTGATCCCTCGATAGGATTCTTTAGAAAGGAATGTCCTAACCAATTCTTTACGAAAATCAGGAAACAACAATGGTATGAGAGAGATTTGAATATAATCTCTAATCTGGAAGAACTTGGCACGCTTTCGAAACCTGTTTGTATCTCAGTTTCGAATAAATCATTTATAGGCCATATTTTTGACCTTGCCCTAAATGATAGGCTCGTTCCATCTCTGATCTTTGAGTTATTGTGCTATTTGAAGGGTGCAAACATTATTCGTACTCATAATTTAGCACAACTAAGACAGGCTATTAAAACTCTAAATGCATTACCAGAAGAAGTAATAGGTAAATGGAAACTATCTCGAGGTGAGCGTTTATCTACAACTATTGATTCTTCTTTTACACACTTACTTGAGCGTTTCCGACGTAAACGCTTATAATCCCTAGAAATGCCTACAAGTCAAGGAAACATTGTTGTTGAGAGAAGGGTTGACTTTCGATGATGTTCTTCTTATCCCCAAACGATCTCGCATAATTTCTAGATCTCAAACCGAACTTAGGACAAGATTATCCAGAAGTATTACCTTGAATATTCCTCTTGTCAGTGCCAATATGGATACTGTGACTGAGTCAAATATGGCCATTACATTGGCCCGAGAAGGTGGCATCGGGATTATTCATAGGTTTATGACAATTGAAGAACAAGTTGACGAAGTACTCAAAGTCAAAAGATCAGAGTCAGTCATGATTGAGCAGCCTTATACTATTCCTCCATCCATGAGTGCCAGCGACGCTAGCCAGATGATGCAACAGAATAGTGTTTCAGGTCTGCTGGTGGTTGAAGAAAATGATGATAAGCTTATGGGCATTATAACGCGTAGAGACATTACCTTTTTGCAGGACATGAATACTAAGGTTAGCGAAGTAATGACAAAGGATGTTGTAACAGTTAAAACTGGGATAACTATTCAGGAAGCTAAACAGATTTTGCATGATCATCGCATCGAAAAACTTCCCGTTCTAGATAGTTCTAGAAGGATAGTGGGATTAATTACAAGCAAGGATATACTAAAAATGGAACGATTTCCCTCGGCGTCCAAAGATAAGAAAGGTCGCTTATTAGTTGGCGCTGCCGTAGGAGTGAAGGGCGACTATCTCGATAGGACAGAAGCATTGCTTGAAGGTGGTGCAGATGCCATCGTAGTTGACATTGCACATGGACATAGTGACAACGCCATAGACTCGGTCAAGATGATAAAAAGAGCGTTTCCCAATTCAGAACTGATTGCAGGCAACGTTGCAACGGGCGAAGGTGCGAAGGATTTGATAAATGCAGGTGTGGACGCGGTTAAAGTGGGAGTGGGTTCTGGATCTATTTGTATCACGAGAGTGGTTACAGGATCTGGTGTACCACAATTAACTGCGGTCATTGATAGTGTTAAGGTGGCCAGGGATTTTGATATACCAGTAATTTCGGACGGAGGAATTAGAACGTCCGGAGATGCGATTAAGGCACTTGCTGCTGGTGCATCATCTGTCATGGTGGGAAGTATATTCGGAGGAACAGATGAGAGTCCAGGAAAAACTATCGTTAGGCATGGGAAAAAATTTAAGATGTATCGAGGTATGGCTTCGTTCTACGCATCCTTGGGAAGAAAATATAGAGAAGAAGGAGCAGAAGTTCTCGACCTAGAGGATCCAAATGATTACGTTCCCGAAGGCGTTGAAGCTATGATTCCATATAAGGGAAGCGTAGCTGACATCATAAAGCAATTAGTAGGGGGATTAAGATCTGGCCTGAGCTACTGTGGTGCCCACGATATATCCGAAATGCAAAACAGGGCTGAGTTTATAAAGATAACACCAGCAGGCTATATCGAAAGTCAGCCCCATGACGTGGATCTATTGTAGTCAATCAACTAAAGTAGTTCATGTACATTAGTTATTAGAATTTCTTTAGTAGACGAGATCAGAATTTATCGCTGCATAAAAAGTGAACAAGGAAAATGCTAAGATTTATAGGAAATCATCCATTTCTCGGTCTAAAAAATACCGAGCTTGGTTAATTTGGCTAGAATAATATGCAAATGAAAGGTCTGGCATGTATAGTAATTTCCCTCTCAATGTGAATTTGGGTGATTCTATTTTATCAAAGATTATGGCCCTATCGCAAAATTACTCCTTCTCCCGTCATGGTATTATAAGATCAATATTATTATTACAGTGGGCCGCTCGGGCTAGAGTCTAACCAGTGATGATACATTCATGAGACATACTTCGCTCCTCTGAATTGAGCTTACTAAGTTCTGACCCAACAAATATCCATGTTAGGTGATTTTATTCTAGTTCAGGCCAAATTTGGATAACCTATCCATAAATATGGATTTTTTGCAGTATGATTATCCTCATGAAAGAGCGATTGACAGAACTAGAAATCTTAAACTCCATTTCGGATAAATTGTCACTAGATATATTTTGCTCAATTGCAGAGGGTGTATCAGAAGGTAGTAGACTGAAATCAACCTTAGCCTTATCTAGAAAACAGTATTATTCCAGAACAGAGCGTATGCTAAAAGCAGGAATCATAAAGAGGAAAAAAGGCCGATTCTCTCTGACTTCATTGGGGATCATTGCATATCATACTCAAATGCAATTAGAAACCGCCCTTAAGAACTATTGGAATCTCAAAGCAATAGATTCAATTCAAGATTTGCACACAATGAGTAGAGAAGAACGCCTAAAGATGATAAAAAAACTGGTAAGTGACAAAACTATTCAAAATATTCTAGAATCTCGCGTCCACTATTTCGAGAAGTAGTAACAATTGTACTTACCTCTTTTGATAGCATAAACCCTTTTCTTAATGGAAAATTCAAAGTTATTTTCATGTCATGATTGAGTTTTGCCATTTACTATGCTTCAAATTGCGTAATGTAAGTAAGATAAAAATTTTTTTGGTACATGGGAGAATGATGAAAATAAGAAGAATATTCAAGTGAAGGATACTCAAGTGTATGGCTTGAAAGGTTGCAGAAGACATCATTATTTGAATAGATTTGACAATGAGGTCGCACACCGTTGATATATTCTAATCCCAAGTTATAAAGATCATATGTAGATAAGCTTCTATCTCATTATTTCACCTGAAATTTGGTGCTGTAAATGACTATTTTCATGGATCTATTGTTGATCATACCTATACTATCTATTTGTGTTGTTAATGCTTATTTTATTTCCGCGTCCTTATCAGGAGACGCTCACGTCAAAAATCAGTTTGATATCTCCACCATATTTGAAATTGAAACTAAAAAAGGTAATGGCGATCGGTTAAAATAGCATCAATGCAGATTCAACATGTTGAACGTATTAATTTTTAGTGAAACGGAGTTATGTCTTCTAAGTTAATATTTTATGCTTTAATCGTTTCGGGCATTGTGTTTATTATCATAGGAACAATCTCGATATACGATTCGAATATTGCAAAGCCTGTATCAATAAACGGAAGTATTGAAGTTGGAAAAAACGACACCTTGACCCCTATTATGGAAATTGGCAGCAGAGCAAAAATCAGCTTAAACGGTTCAAATTTTGACTTTACTATTTATGACCCTGATAAGAAAATTATTTTCTCAACAAAAAATAGGACCAATTTAAGTTATGAATTAATTGCCAACAAATCTGGTGAGTTCAAGCTAGCAACACAAAACACTGGAACAAATTTGGTAAGTATAAACGGAACGGCAGAAACAAAAGCCATTCCATTAGCATTCGGTGCACAAATGATGTTAATAATAACCGGAATAATACTTGCTGGACTAGGGATTAGATCTAGATTTAGGTGATCAGAATATGCGTAAAGCTGTTTAACGTTTGATTATTGAGTTCCTTTCTTGTACGAGCCTAGAATTTTTAGAAATGTAGTTTTCTTGCGCATTGAATCTATTACCTCATGTACATTCTTATCCTTCTGATGGCCTTCGATGTCAACATAAAAATTATATTCCCATGGTTTTTCCTTTGTTGGACGTGATTCTATTTTCGTAAGATTAATTTTTCGAGTTGCAAACTCTTCAAGAACAAAAAACAATGAACTAGGGCTATTGCGCAATCCAAAGATCAATGACGTCCTATCATTACCAGACGGCTCGGTTTCGACATCTGACAGGATCAAGAATCGAGTGTAATTGTTCTTTTTGTCTTCTATACTCTCATCAAGAATTTTCATTTGATATATTTCTGCGGCCCTTTTACTTGCAATTGCGGCACCGTCCTTGATTTTCTTTTCTTTAATTAGTCGTACTGCGCCGGCAGTATCGTAAGTTGGTATAGCTTCGAATTTATTTGATCTAATATAGTTTCTGCATTGAGCAATTGCCTGAGGGTGTGAATAAATCCTCTTGATCGTTTCTCGAAGACCTAAATTGGCAATTAAACAATGATTAATACGTAGAAAAAATTCACCAGAAACAATCTTATTAGTATCTAACAACAAGTCATAAATTTCATTTACACTCCCTTCAATTGAATTTTCAACCGGGACTACGCCAAATTTAGCAGTGCCGTCATCCAAGGCTTCAAATATATCCTGAAACATTTTTCTCGAGATTGTCTCAAATTTCGGAAATAATCTCATTGCAACAATTTCACTATACGCCCCAGGCTCTCCCTGGAAAACCACTCTTTTTTTTAGGAATGTTTCACCCAATTCTATTACTTAGTGTGGCCAGACATTATATGTGTGTCCTAATAAATTGCAAAATGTAAGACAAATTAATGGTTAATCTTAACTTTACGATTTTGGAATGGTCCACAGAGTTTCCTGAGAGTAGAATTGAAATAGGATAAGTATTTAATGCGCGTGCATATATCAATTTTCAGCTTCGATGCAGATAGAGCAAGATAAGATGGACGTTTTGGATAAAGCGTTATTGAACGAAATACAATGGGAGTTTCCACTAGCTCAACGACCATTCCTCAAAATTGGTTTGCGTCACAATATCTCTGAGCAGCAAGTAATGGATAGAATTTTTCGCATGAAGAAAATTGGTTTAATCAGACAAATCAACGCTATATTCGATACCCGGAATTTAGGCTATAAAAGCGCTTTAATTGCCTTTGCGGTAGTTCCAGAAATGCTTGATGTGGTTGCGAATGAAGTAAACAAACATCCTGGAGTGAGTCATAACTATGAAAGAAATCATGAATATAATATGTGGTTCACTCTAGCTATTCCACCAAACGACGAAATGAAACCACATTTAGATAGGCTTGCTAAATTAGAAGGAGTTACAAAGTATCGGCTATTGCCAACTTTAAAGCTGTACAAAATAGGGGTTAAATTAGATATGATCAATGACGATCCTGAGAAACTTGTCCCGAAAGATTCTGTTGTTAAGAGTAAAAAAAGAACCATTGATCTTACCCCAAGAGATAAGGCGTTTATAAGGGAGCTACAAACTGACTTGGACATTGTGTCTGAACCTTTTAAAGAGCAAGCTGCAAGGCTTGGAGTGTCTATAGATGAGCTGTTTGACGTAGCAAAAGGATATCAGGATCTTGGTATAATGCGGAGATTTGCTGCGATCCTTCGACATAGAGAAGCTGGTTTCACGGCAAATGGTATGGTTGTATGGAATGTGCCCCATGATAGGATAGACGAGGTGGGTTACAAACTGGCATCTTTTTCTGAAGTAAGTCACTGCTATAGAAGGCCAGTTTATCCAGATTGGCAATTTAACCTTTTCAGCATGATCCACGCAAGAACATTTGAATCCGCTGAGAAAATGGCTTCTGAAATGTCATCTGTAGTAGGAATAAAAGATTATAGGATACTTTTTAGTTCTAGAGAATTCAAAAAAGATAGAGTAAAGTATTTTCTCGAATAATAGTCATCATTTTCGAAAATTACTTGAACCCATAGTACATTTTTAACCTCCTTATGTAATAACACTTTTATTTATTAATTCGGTTCTGTTCCACTCGAGCGAAGTTAGCCCAGCCTGGTTAAGGTACGAGCTTCCCAAGCTCGGGATCGCGGGTTCAAATCCCGCACTTCGCATTAATCATGTTAATTGGCCTGAAATACTAAATTGCAGATTTCATTTTGAATCTGCAAATACCTATATGTCAAACGTATGTCCCACTAGCAATTACTAATTGGAATGGCATGATAAAGAACTGTTACTAGTTATCCATATATAATGATCAATATACTTACTGAACATCAAAGTTTATAGATTTACTTGCACTACCGATTTCAGATTGTGCATTCGCGGTTACCGTAAAAGAGCCTAAAGCGCTCTCATCTGTATCAAAGGATCGGGTAAGATCTCCATCATCAGTATCAAACTGTTTCACTATCGTCCCCGACGGGTCAGCAATTGTCACGCTGATTTGAGCGTCACTCACTTTTTCTCTACTACTTGGGTCAATGGCTTCCACAGTAATGGTTTGCTCCGACCCAGCGGCTATTGGATTATTACTTACAGATACATCTAATTGGATTAGGTTATCGGTCTCGTCAGCAGATTGAGTTGAGGGAGAACCTACTGAATTATCTTCATCGTCATTATCAAGTGCCTGTGTAGGAAGAGGAAAATCTACACCATCGTCCCCACCGGAGCTGACTCCCGTTATATTAATGCTGTACCATTTATTCATAGAGAGTGGATTCAATGGAGAACCCGCACATGCGAGCTTTGAAGTTAAGTCGTTTATACCTTCTTGTATTAAGTGGTAGCTTGAATTGTACGTAAACGTCCAATTCGAATAATCATCGAATCCTCCAGGGCCGGTTGCTATAACGGGCTGATAAGGTTTTCGATTATTCCAATCAACATATGCCTGACAATCAGAGGTTACATTATCGGACGAAATCCCCTTAATTGTCAATTCTCCCACGTCGACCCTGTCACCTGCATGGGGAGAAATAATTTTAATCCAAATAGCTGAAGCTACATCAACTTCATAATTAACGAGAAATAGAATCATCGTGGAAATAAATATACCTGTTTGAATGAGAAATGCTCTTTTTGAGCAATACGCTTTCACCTTCATTTATTTAGGATTTTGAAGAACAGAATTATAAAGGTATCTTGTTCCTAATCGCAACAACAAAAAATCGCTGTCACATGCTTTATTTGGACGTGCCCCCTAGATTATTTGATCATGACGATTACTTAGCTGCTGTACAATCTATAAATTCCACCAGTATTATCACTGACATAGCTCCATATTTCAGAATTAACCATAATCTCCTTGAAATGTTTTTTTTGAAGTTCGTCCAAAGCATTGTAAACGAGCTCACCAATAACGAGCTGATCAGGATGTGCAAAAGATGTCATCTTGCTTGCGATACTTATAGTATAGCCAAGTATGTCAAGATGTGGAATCCTGACTATATGGTCATTGCTGGCTGTAGAGGTATGGGCCTTGTGCGAGTATGTGTCGTATCCAAATTGAACTACCACATTGTCTCCAAAATCAATCCCAATTCTAGAATTGATTTCTGGATAACCATATTGATTCAAGATGGGGTTTATTCCATTTTTAATAACTTCGATCATTGATTTACCACATGAAATTGAGTTGATGCAAGGAATATTAAAATCATTTTCGTCGCTTACCAGGAAAAAGGCCAAGATAGCGTCGCCAACATACTTGAGGATGTAACCTCCGTATCTATCTATGATGATACTCATTTCATGTGTAAAAATCTGTATTATGACTGCAAGTTTGTCTGCAGGAAGGCCCATAGAAAGCTTTGTGGATCCTACAAGATCAATATGCAGAATGACCAAGGTAACCTTGGACCCAACGAACTGTTCTAAAACTTCGTAAGTCTTTTTGAATGAAATATTGAATTCTGGAGATGCGTTGAGTGCCTTCCACGTACGAGACTGTGCCAATTCTATTGCTGCATCCAGGTCAAATACAGCGCCAAGGTAAAATGAACCTAATGAAGGTGTTTCAGATATTTTTTTTATTGCATAGACTTTCTTTTTATCAGCTATAGCTTCCTCTTGGATAATTTTTTCAACTTCACTTTGTGGCAAATCAAGCTGTAGCGAAATGCTTTCTAAAGGAATCCCAGAGCTGTACAAATTAAGAATGGTCTGCTTATGATAAGCTCCAGAATTCCTACTTTCACTTCTTTCAGAGTCTGTTATGGGAAAAGTCTATCACCACTCACGCCAATAAATGATCGCCCAGCCAGATTCATTACGATTATTTAGATACAATTTCCCCAATTATATTATTTCCTGTAAGATCCATGGTTTTCAGCCCTCTAGCTGGTAAGTCGATAAGCCGTTCAAAATTCCTATTGTCTTCTGATCTGCATGCTCTTTATTTCGGAGCTCTGAATATGGATTTCTTTAAGGTAGTTTCTGAACGCCCATCCAGACATTGTTCTTATCGTGTTGAAAATTGACTCTATTGTAATTATGTCAATTAATTACCAGTTGGTAACGTTGAATTCTTAGGAAGACACTAATAGTTTGACTTTAAATAGTATTCGACCTACTTGACTGGGTAATAATTTCTTGATATAGCTATTATCATGCTACATTAGACTTTCATTAAATATTTACATTCAAATATACTACAATTGCCAAACTTTTAACATCCAATCGATGTCTAATCAATATACGAGGTACACATTATTTGTCAGGCATACAATCCATAACATGTTAAACATTAAACAGTCGTTGACCATAAGTATTTTCAGTTCTGAACCATTGCCAAAGCTTAGAAAAGCCAAGTCGCTAATTTATGTTTCAAAAGTGGAGTAAAATGAGAGAATGATGCCCTCTTGGTACACTTTCGACCATTACAAGGCATACAAATTAACCTTCAGATGCTTACAGACGCTGAATTACATCTTCACAATTGTTTGCGTTCGTATCTCCTTTCTGCGGGTCAAACCCTATGACTATGTCAAACCCACTCCCACAATCGAAGTAGTCGGCACCCGAGCCACCTTGTAGCACATCATCTCCGTCTCCACCATACATTTCATCGTTTCCATCTCCAGCCACCAAAAAGTCATCCTCGAATCCACCAAAAATAATGTCATCTCCCGAATCGCCATAAAGCTGGTCCAACCCTGGGCCACCTTGCATATTATCATTCCCGGAATTCCCATATGTTTTATCATCGTCAGCACCAGCTTGTAACACGTCATCATCTGAAGCTCCCCTTACCAAGTCGTCCCCTGCAAGACCTATTATAATATCTGGTGATCTGCTTCCATCAATATGATCGTTCAATTCAGTTCCTATACATAGATGTATACCTTCAGAGCGTTGCCATACAGTTGGGCACCTATTTCCGATCGCCATTGCGTTAGTTAAGGGTACCATTACCAATAACGCCAAGCTCACCGCCATTAAAATAAACGATATTTTCGTTTGCATCCAATTCAATAATCATGAGAGGGGTTAATAAGGAATGTGGGTAATATTTCCTAATAATGTTTCATAACTAGTTTCTCAGTGTTCAATTGTACTTATTAAACTTCGTTCGAAAATCCCAGACATCGATCTTGGAATAAAAAGTTGTATGTATTAGGTCAGATTCGTATGTTTTGCCTTTCGCAATTCCACAATCAATTTTAACAGAGAACGACACGGTACACCTTCATACCGGAATGCTCAACTGTATATACTCAAAATTTCGGACAATTTAAATTAATGCTGGCGAGGTAGTTCAATCGAAGTAACAATATAGTATTTCGACTTTGGTACAATGAGATTCAACGTTTAAAGTAGGACGATGTGTATAATATATTAATGTGTTCAATTTCTATTCGTTTGAAAAGTCAATCGTTACCATTATTGCTAAATCCAATTTTATTTGGGTATGCCGCCCGATCAATATATGCATCTTTGAAAGTAAATTGAATCAAATTTGTTTCATATTTCTAAGGTTACCTTGAAAGATATTATCCATTTACAATCAATTTGGAGTGGATTGATTCGCGAAAAAATTATTAGAATACATATCTAAGATATTATTAAGTTCCGTATTGGTAAGATAATTACCATCAGAGAACTTCGCAAACATTTCAATCTCTTCAATACTAGTCATTGTAGGCAGTATCACAGAAATTTGCTTCTGTGAAAGTATGAATTTGATTGCTAGCTCCGTGATAGTCCACCCTTTTGCATCTGCGATTGATCTTAAATTTTGGACCTTCTTTAATGCTTCAATAATCCACTCTCTTTTTCTTGAACTGCGATGGTCGTCTTTGTTGAATACTGTATTTTCGTTAACCTTTCCAGTAAGAACGCCTGATGCATCAGGAACTCTGGCTAAAATGCCTACGTCACATTTCTCAGAATAGCTTAGGAACGTATTCCCCGGATCTTGCTCTAAAATATTATAAACAGTCTGTAGACAAGTAACATTACGATCCTTCATCGACAATTTCCCTTCTTCTTCCCATCCTATAGCAGGTCCTAAAGCTACTCCGTAACTTCGAAATTTCCCGGCGCTCTGTAGGTAATCCATTGATGCAAACAAAGACGCATCTTGAATTGCGGCCATTTTCGGGTTGTGAAGACTATAGACATCTAAATAATCAGTCTGAAGGCGATTTAGACTCTGTTCAAGTGCGTAACAAAGAAAACTTTTGTTGTGCTTCTGTGGCAATTCGCTATGTCCTACCTGTTCTCCATTGTATATGTCATAACCCCATTTAGAAGAATAGACAATTTCATTTCTTGTACCCTTAAAAGCTTCACCGATCAACTTTTCACTTTTTCCTTTGCCATAGATATCTGCGGTATCGTAAAAAGTAATACCTAGATCGTACGCTTTCTTTAGCATCTTTATGGCTTCGTGGTCTTCAATTTTTTTCCCCCACCAGTTTAGTCCAATTGTCCATGCTCCGAATCCTATTTCACTGACTACGATACCGCTCTTACCGAGTCTTCTATATTTCATTATCCTAAATCTTTCTCCAACCGTCTGCAGATGTCTTGAAATTTAGAATCAACAATGACTGGTTTAATCAAATCTAATTTATTGATATCTGTGCAGTTCTCAACTCTATCATAGTTGGGTATGTTCATTTCAACCCATGATTTGCATCCCGACCAATGAGGTTGAATTTCAACCCTAATCTGTTTCACAAGTTTATAAACTCGAAGTACCAAAAGATTTAGTGGTTTTGATGAATTATAATTGAATCGCATTTGAAGATATTTGTCACTCCATATATGATAATTTTTAATCTTCAAAAGATCGTTGATGTTCCTAATTTTGTAAATTTGCTTTACTTCTGCCCAAGATCTAATGATCGCTACTTTTCCATCATCAAAGTTCGGAGACCTTGATAACTCTTCCATTTTTGCCATATAATTTGATTTCAAATATTCTCTTGATTGGTGTTCAAATGTAGGATACAGATAGAAGCAGTTGTGTGTTACCTGGAATCCATCCTTGTACTCCAATATGCCGCCCTTCCGCAAAAGGATAGTTTGGCTTCCATCTTCAAGGGCATCGCATACGATTGCCCATTCTTTAAGAGCCGTCAATTTCGATCTACCCTAGGCTCCTGACAATGCTCTTGATATCCTCGAAAACACAAACTATCATGGGAGTATCCTTCACTACGTATTTACTCACTTGAGTTTCTCTCAATTTAACAATCAAGTCTTGAAAGTCCATCAAGTCGTCAGTTTCGAATGCTAGCATAAAATCTTGGTCTCCAAGTCCAAAAGAATATGATGTATTAAGTCTAATACTAGGAAATTGTCTTCCTACAGCAATATGCTCATCCATCATTTTTTTACGATCTTGAAATGGCAATAAGTACCATTCTCTAGATTTAATGAACGGGTACACAATGTTGTATTTCATGGGTTCATCTTCAGTCATGAAGCCTGGAGTTACACTATTAGCATATGTCGATTCTCGTGCAGCGGATAAAAATAGATCAGAAATTTCGATGTATTTTCCAAATACAGTCGAGTAAACCTTGGAAGTCAAAATCTGGATCTTTTTAATTGTATCACTTATCATCCAAATCATAAAGTCAGAATTTTTGCGAAGTCCTATTGTTGAATATGTTCTGATTTTCATTTTAGTACTAGCAATATCAAACAAATTACCAAACTCTGCTGCAGCTTCGGCTTTACCTAAATCATTAAGCCATCGCCATTTAGCATCTACTTTATAAAATGAAAAACTAAGATACTTGTGCGGCCAAATGCTAGAATGGCTTTTAGAATTATTATTTACACTAAAGGCAGTATCTCCATGCAAATCACGCTCCCGCATGATGGATAGGAATGCAACTACTCTATTTAAGATTAAGAAATATAAGTAATTCGCTGATGTTTCCAGCTACTTTCGCTAAGAAGAAATACTGAAGTTATATTATTCTCCTCCATCAATCACAAACCAATATGTTACGGAGCTGTTAACTGGAAAGAAGTTGCTGATCATCTAAAGCATTATCAGAGCTGTGTTGTTTGTCTTTCATTTGTCTAAATTTTCTATAAGCCTGATCTGCCTCAATAGCTGCAAGAAGAATTTTACTTTTTCCAATTTTAGAAGAATCCAGAAACATCTTGGTATCCTTCGGAACACAATGGCCGCCAATCCCTTCCCTAGGTTCCAAGATATGTACATTCCATTTAGTATTCAGTGCATCTTTCAATTCTGAAAAATTGACATGATTTGCCTGGCAATAGAGATAAAGTTCTTCTGCAAAAGCTATTTGAAGATATCTATCAGCATTTTCAACAATCTTAGTTAATTCAGCGAGCTCGACATTTGAAACCGGATGCATTGATATGCCAACTGTTTTCATCAATTCACTTGCATCAGCTCCGTCATTCTTCTTAGATTGGAGATTGCCTCCTATTCGGGAATCCGTTCCATCATAGAATTTTAGTCCATTATGCAAGCAACATTCGCATACGCCACCGATAACTCGTAATTGGTTCACGCCATGAACATCCTCCTCCAAAGCATACCATCTATGAGGTGCGTGAACCACGTGGAGTCTATGGTCCAACATTTCGAAGACCTTCTTAGATGTTCCGCGTGATATGGTGCTTTCAATTGATAAGAGGGCACCGTTCCGCGCCTCATTTGATATCTTGTGTACTACAGAGTACAATCCATCTAAGTGAGGAGCAAAGACATCCTCAGGCTTGTGCGTCGATACGCAAATAACAAAGACATCCATGTTTGAAAAATCATTAATTTTCTTAATGCCGTGCTCTTTCTCCGCACGGTCCATAGTGAAAGCATTAATATCATAGCCAAATACTTCAAATCCTCTTTGTTTAATGTACTTTGCAACTGGCAAGCCTAGTTGACCTAGACCTATAACTACTACTCGATTGAAGATAGCGATTTTTTGATCTAAATGTCCTGACATTATCCTATTATCCGCGAGCGTTAGCTTCATCGCATACCTTATTGTATTAATAGGTATCTAATGATATTGTGTGATCCTTATGGAATAATCTTGTGTTATAAAACTATTGACATAATCTTAGTACTTAACATAACCTAGATTCATATCTAAGTATTTATCGTGTACTATTTAATAGATCATTATAGAATAACGTCAACATCGATGATAACAAATTATCATTGGATTTGAGCTCAGTAACTACCTGGGGCTAAAAATTTTAGAAGAGCTCAGCTAGGAATCTTCTTCAGTCATTGACTATTTATTTATTTCATAAAAAAATAATTTTAAGTAATAATGTCGAAATTTATTTAATGTCTATTGAAGTTCATAATTTGACGGTAATGATACTTTACAGAGGAAAGATTAAACTTAAGTTATCTGGTAGATATTGACTGGTTAATTCATAGTTTTGGACTTCTCAACCTCTAAAGCCGTTACCTGATTGGGGAGGTTATCTTTAGTTATTTGTGCGGATATGATATTATCAGTAAGAGTTGCTCTAAAACAATTTTTTCTTATTTGTGATAGCTAAGTCAAAGAAAAAAGAGATCAATGGTTTTTCAAGAACTGGGGAATATCGAGATATGCTAGATAAATGCTAACACTTCTAATAAATGAAAATATGTCACGTTAGCCATACCTAAATACGACACCCCTTTCTCCCTTAGGATGTCTCCATTCGGTATTCTTTGCACACGAACCACATTCAATGCAACCTTCATGTTGGATTAGGATGTTTCGGCCTTCCTGATAGTAACATCTTGTTGGACAAAGAATTACAAGTTTTCTTAAGAAATCACTATAGGAGTTTGGTACAATTATGTGTGATATAGGGTCGTCATTAAATTTTAATTGTGCAACTCTATCTTCAACAGTAGGGGGCAATGGGATATAGGATGCATTGATTTCCTCACCAAGTTTGTTAGCTAATTCAATCGGAACTTGGACATATGTTTCTTCAGATTCTATTATTGGCAAGATCTTATCATAGCCCAAAATATTTGCGATACCTACCGCGATACCTCTGAGCTTCCCACTAGACATTAGTCTGAAAACAAGACCATAACGAGAACCGATAATTTCCTTGGGAATTGATTTTGTAGAGTTAAGAAATATCCTGAGATAATCTTTGTCAATTTCTTTCATATCAAAAGTGTACTGGCTTTCTTCGACCAAGGATGAATAATATTCTCCCATATTATTACCTACCAAGTTACCTTTATCAATAAATTTTGATACAGATTCAGCCGCCCTTACCGCGTCATCAATTCCTACATTCAGTCCTTCGATTCTAGGCCCAACAAAAATTCCCCTACCAGCGGCATCACCTATAAATAGAACGTTCTTAATGTAAGGTTTTCTCATTCTACATCTTTTTCCATCAGGCACTAATTTTGCACTATATTCTAGCTCTACATAATTGCTATCAAAGCTGGCACCGTATTTATCGAGAAGTTGTTCTTTGATTGATATTAATTTATTGTTGATATCTTCGATACTTTTGTATTTCCCTGTATCAATTAAATTGGACCTGCGAGATGGAGAGTAATAAGAGTACTTAAGGTCCTCATAGGCTTTTAAAAGCTTTGTGGCAGTGAGCCATTTCTTGAATTGTTCTTCCTTAGGAAGATTTTTGTCTATTTCAACTTTAGCCACATTATCTTTGATCAACTCACTTACGAAAGGATTTCTTATAATAGAATTAACCAGCATGGAAGGTTCCACTGGGTTTGACATCAAAGAATCGTAGTGATAAACGGCACCAAGGGAAAGGGTCTCGCGATTAGTATAGAGAAATCCTCCGCCGATGTGATTCATTGTTATGTCTCCGGCGAACAAATGTGCCGCCCCTTCGTTGGGATTAATGCCAAATCTTTCATCTATGATATCTTCGGGTAATTTTATTACAACCTTAACACCTTGGTAAATGTCGTCTGGCGAAAATTTTTCTCGGGCTCCTGTGAAGTACGCAATTTCTGAATTCACACCATCGGCCGCAATTATTGCCTTAACTTGAAACTCGTCCAATTCATCCGTTTGTACTATTGATTTGCCTTCAGAATTCCAAATAATATCCTTAACATGGACACCACAAACAATTCCACCGCCTTGTCGTTCAGCACTTTCAGACGCTAAGGATCCAAAATATGACGTCAACTTATTCATTAAAACTGAATAAGCAAAATTTGTGTTATAGTCATGTAAATCTGTTAGATCAATACCAAAAATTCTATTTCCAGAAGTCGCGTGTAACTCATATTTAGTAATGCGCCGCTCCAAAGGAGCCGATTCTTCGAAATCAGCTCCGTAGATGTCTTCCACATTGTAGATCTTTTTATTTTTTGACTTTTTTGAATAAAGAAGCCCTCCGGAAACATTCTTTGATCCTATTTGAGGACCTGCCTCTATCAATACTACCTGCTTACCGAGATCTGACAACTTTTTAAGTGCAGCAAGTCCTGCAGATCCACCCCCAACTATGGCCACATCAAAAATTTCCAAACCGATCTACCCCTTAGAATTGGTTTCCTTTAACTTATTCAGCTCCTGTATCATAATTGGAAGCACGTCTTCCATTCGTCCATTTATGAATACATCAGATTCGTTTCTCATAGGCGCGTTCTCGTCAGGATTTATTGATAGTACAAATTCTGCACCTTTCATTCCAGCTATATGTTGCACTGCCCCCCTTATCCCAAGAGCAATGTATAATGCTGGGGTTACAAAGCTTCCACTTGTACCTATTACTCTTTCAGGGATCATGAATCTAGAATTGA
The DNA here is from genome assembly GCA_036558405.1 of Nitrososphaeraceae archaeon. Classification (GTDB taxonomy): domain Archaea; phylum Thermoproteota; class Nitrososphaeria; order Nitrososphaerales; family Nitrososphaeraceae; genus TA-21. Next base: position 69,238 of record DATBFR010000091.1, read on the forward strand.
CTGATTCACTTAATTCATAGGGTCTCTTTGACAGGGGTAAAGTTATCCCGATTTCTGCGTCTAGAACTCTTGCAAGCTGTTCGATTACCTTAATGTTTTGTTCGGGGTCATCCTTAATTCCACGTCCAAAGCTCACAATTGCTCTGTGGCCATCAAAATCGATCTTCTTTTTTAGTACCTCCCTTTTTAATACTCTAGTAGTCATGTCATGCGGATCAATTACTGGCTTGTATCGCAAAACTTGCCCCTTTCTGCTCTTATCTGGTTCTATCGCCTTAAATGCCCCGGGGATTATGCTGCAGGCCTGTGGATGATAATCACGCCTTATTTCAGGATTTTTGTTATCAAGACAAAGTATAGTGGTCCAAAGGAATCCTGAGAAATCTGGTCTATACATTTCGAGGATTTTTTCGTATCTTACTGTGACCCCTTTTGTCTTATGTTCATGCCGAATTTCAAGATCGCTTATTACAAGTTTATTTATATCTGATGCAAGCCCCGATTCAAGATCTGCAAGAACTGTTGATGACAATTGTCTTCCAATACTATCAGCTGCAAAGAACATATATCTTGGTTTAATATACGGGGGAATATATTGTGGTGATACTTGACGTGCTAGGTCGGTATCTCTAGAAATTTGGGATATGATCTTCGTGTCAATTGTATTTCTCGAAAACTCAAGCTCTTTATCCTCTGCATAAATTACCACATCGGCACCATACGATATTAATTCATCACACAAGTTTTCAACTTGGTAACCCAACAATATTACAACGACTTGTTCGACTTCATTATACCTTGAATTGAAATCGTCTAATAATCTTCTAGCTTCCCCAATCATTTCGAGGCTAACTGGGACTATTCTTCCATTCATGTGTTCCACAACCACGTATAAATTCCTGTACTTGCCCCCACTGGAACCAGAATAACTGTCTGTAGTCATGTTTCCCTAATTGTTTATTCGCTCGATCAAATCTTGGATTACAGATTTGATACCATCTAAATCACTACTATCAACCTGTACTGTCATCCTACTTCCTCTTGCCTTTGGGATTTTTTCGACTCTAAACACAATTGTGGGTGATCCTGGCAATCCGACAAACTTAGGATCTAACTGTAGCGATTTGCTATCATAAATTTTCAACCATTCCTTATGATTTTGTGCACGTCGTGATGCTTCCTTTCGATATTTTGCATATGCTAGCCGTTGTGATAATTTAGGGTACCGCGACTTATATGAAGGATCCACTGTTATAAAAACTGGAAGAGGTGCCTCAATCTCTTCGATTACATCATCGAATCCCTGTAAAGAAATTAATCTTTTTGCGACTACGTAGTTCTTTTCAGTATCCACATAAAATTCTATTACATTTCCCAAGAAATTATATCCTAGTTTCCATGCAGTTTGCGGTCCTGTTTGACCAGTCTCGCCGTCGGATGCGCGATGCCCTGAAAATACTATGTCCTTTTTACTTCCGTCAAGCATCTTATTTACACCGATTTTAAGTACTTCTGCCGTTGCTAATGTATCTGCACCTGCAAATGCTCTGTCGCTATACAAATTCAGTTCATCTGCATCTGAAATTAGTTGCGCTTGCTTTAAAGCGGAATCTGCAATTGGTGGACCCATCGTCCCTATGGCTATTCGGGCTCCGGTGGTTATTTTGGCATAGAATGCGGCATCACAGGCAATGGCACTGTGCGGACCCAAAATATTCTTCGTCTCAGCCCTATTCAAGGTCCCGTCCGCATTATAGCTGACATTTCCTTCCGAAAAATCAGGCTCCAGTTTTACAATGACTGCTACATTCAACATTCTTAGCTCAGCTTCTGCTTCGAGATATTGCCTTTAAATGGTTTGCGAATTAAGCATAAATATGAGTCGAGATCCACAGCGCAGTGCGCGTGTAGGTGGGATAAAGATAATATCAGCTCGTAACCAGCTTAAGATTATCAAATGAATCTCTTAATCGTTGGTAAAAATCTTCCATCCTGGGCGGTAATAGTGCGTATGCCAAATAGAAATCCTCAGCTTCTCGAAGGTACCTCCTAATTTTGACCTCAATAGACTTATCTTTAAGTTCGCTTAATGAGCATACAAAATTCATGTTATTTATTCTATCGGCTAATTTTATAGCTTTGACATCATAATCAGCTGAGGAAAGAATATTGCAATAGTCGTGAAACCGTGCGAGCTGGCGTTCCTCATCAGTTTTTCCATGATAGTTATGGATAGGTTTAATTTTCAAATCGCTACACATTTTATAGATTCGGTTTCCAAATCTAAATCTAAGATATGCGTCAAAGCCATAATCTTTAGTGCGGTACCAGTCTAATATCTTTTCATTGTCCTCTAGTATGTCATGAAGTATAGCAGATGCGATTTCTACACTCGTAATATTTCTATCTTCAGAAACGAGATGATTTATAACATCCTTTGTTACTGGCCAAGTATGACTCTCCAGGAATGAGGAGGTCTTATCCTCCCTGTTAACTGAACCATGAACTTCCTCAGCAACGTCCATTGCAGCAACTACAAAATCATCTATCCTAAGCTTCGATTCTTCTATGAACGTAACTAATTTATCTCGTGATAGGAATTCAATTCCAGACATTGTATTTCAGTCCACCCTAGATGGTAAAAAAGACTTTCCATCAAGATATATAATTTCTCGATCACCCAGACTATCTGTTGTTGTCCTTTCAACAAGCAGGAATAGTGTTAAAAAATGAAATTTAACTTACTTTCCTCTAAGCTTAATGTTATACTCAAGTCCAAACCTATGTGCTTCGTCCCTTGTTGCCCGTAAGATCTGTAGGCTGATACTGCGATTTGATAGGACAATCGGAACACTAGAATTTGTTGTAAATATCTCCTCATTCCCCTTCGCGAGTGAAATACACGGGATTTTGAGGTTCATCTTTGCAAGGGCACGCATTGCCGCATTAAGTTGACCTTTTCCACCATCGATTAGAATTAAGTCAGGGTGGTCAGATCCGCTGGTAGTTCCTGTATATCTGCGTCTAACTATTTCCTCAATCATAGCAAAATCATTTTGAGCATTTACGGTTCTAATTCTGAACCTCCTATAATATGACTTATCAGGTCTTCCATCCATGAACCTTACACACGATCCAACTGCTATAGTAGTTCCAAGATTAGAAACATCAAACGCATCGATAATTTTTGGCACATGACTAACTTGTAATAATCTCTGCAGTTCAACCAATGCTGGCTCTATACCTTTCTCAATATAGGCAGACAGATTTTTTAATATGAGATTCATCAGTTGACTCCTTTCTGATATTCGTGATGATGAAATTCTAATAATCTCAACTTTATGACATGCAATTCTTCCGAGGGAATTCTCCAGTACATATTTTGACTTAGGTTCACAGTTTACATAAATAACATGGGGTATCGTAGGGGCAGAAGAGTAATATTGAAACAAGAAGGTTGAAAGAGAATTATCACCTACCAATTCAAACTCAAATTTTCTTCTATCTCTTATAACTCCTTGATGTCTACGAAGTATCAATACGTAAGCCTTACCATTAAATTCATCATGAAGTATTCCTACGTATTCCTCAGATGCATGACTTGCAATATTTTCCATTTTCTGCCTTGCTCTCAAATTCTCTAGTCTTCTAATGGTATCTCTTATTTCTTTTGCTTTTTCATATTTTAAAGCAAGTGAGGCATCCTTCATCTCATTAGCCATTCTTGAAATAAATTTGTCTATGGTATCATTTCCAGAAAGAATCTCAGCCAATGCACGTACCTTCTCCATATATTCTTGTTGAGAAACGTTATGAATACATGGAGCATCACAATTTCTAATAAAATACTCCAAACAAGGTTTTTTTGGCAATCTATTGCATATTCTTATCTTAAAGAGTTTCCTTAACAAACCTACCGTTAGATATCTTGAACTGCCTTGCACAAAGGGTCCAAATATTTTTCCTGAGGGATCCCGAAACTTGCCGGCCCTATTCCGCCTGGTAACCAGCAATCTTGGAAACGCCTCGTCAGTTATTCTAAGATAAGTAAACCGCTGCTGATCCTTTAATTCTATATTGAACAAGGGTCTGTATTGCTTGATCAGATTAGATTCCAACAAGAATGCCTCCGTTTCATTGTCAGTTAACACAAATTCGATATCGACAACTTTCTTAACTAGACGCGTAGTTTTCCAATCTTCTACGTTTGATGTCTTTTCGAAATACGATGGGAGACGTTTTTTAAGGTTTTTTGCTTTTCCGATATAAATAATTTGTCCTTTAATGTCCTTCATAAGATAAACGCCTGGGCAAGAGGGTATTCGTTTAACAAGATGGCGTAGTCCGTCCATAGATGATTCGCTGTCTATTCTAGACACTATACTCGATCCTTTGTCAACTTTTTAACTGTCTGGAGCAAGGCTAGTTTTGATCTGAGGTAATTTCCAGTAGCACTTTCAGGATTCTTAGATATGTCCTCAGGTGTTCCAGCTGCAATGATCTTGCCACCGTCATCTCCGGCTTCAGGCCCTAGATCAACTATCCAATCGGATGAAGCAATTACGTCAAGATTATGTTCAATGAGTATAATTGTGTTTCCAAGGTTGGTAAGTCTTTCCAAAACATTTAGTAGTTTACTAACGTCGGCAAAATGCAGTCCAGTAGTAGGTTCATCCAATATATAAAGAGTTTTTCCCGTATCCCTCTTGGAGAGCTCGGAAGAAAGCTTTATCCTCTGAGCTTCGCCTCCTGAAAGTGTTGTGGCCGGTTGTCCAAGTCTTAGGTAACCCAAGCCTACATCACTTAATGTCTGCAATTTTTTTTCAACAACAGGAATGTTCTTAAAAAATTCTAAGGATTCTTCAACGGTCATATCAAGTATGTCTGAAATGGTTTTTGACTTATAGGTAATTTGCAGGGTTTCATAGTTGTATCTTTTACCTTTACATTCATCGCATGTAACATACACGTCCGCAAGGAACTGCATTTCAATTCTTTTCACTCCTCCGCCCTCACAAGATTCGCATCTTCCGCCTGGGACGTTGAACGAAAATCGTCCAGCCTTGTAACCCAATTCTCTCGACTGATGTGTCCTTGCAAAAATTTCTCGAATTGGCGTGAATGCATTCACGTAAGTTGCAGCGTTCGATCTAGGAGTACGTCCGATAGGAGACTGGTCTATACCGATTACTTTATCAACCAAATCAAGACCCGAGATTTTTTCGTGTCTTCCAGCTTTTTCCTTCGAACCAAAGAAATGATTTGACAACGCTTTGAATAATATTTCATTAACCAGGGTAGATTTACCTGAACCTGATACCCCTGTTACTGTTGTCATGCAAGTAAGAGGAAAGTTTACCGTTATGCATTTTAGATTATTCTCTTCTGCACCGTGAATACTTATCCATCCAGATGGTTTCTTTCGGTTCAAATTTCCACTGTATACATGTTGTTCTCCTCTAAGGTACGCACCGGTAATTGAATTCTTGTTGGTTTCTAACTCTGTAACTGTCCCGTTACCAACTATATGCCCCCCGTGTATGCCAGCTCCTTCACCAACATCAACTATCCAGTCGGCATTCCGAATAACCTCCTCATCATGCTCAACGACCAACAATGTGTTACCTAGATCTCTCAGTTTTTTCAGTGTCTGGATCAGTCGAGAGTTATCTCTTTGATGAAGCCCGATAGTAGGTTCATCCAATACATAAAGAACTCCGCTCAAATTTGACCCTATTTGGGTAGCAAGACGAATTCTTTGAGACTCACCGCCTGATAGAGTGGAAGTCATCCTGTTTAATGAAAGATAGTCAAGTCCAACATTGTGTAAAAATTCCAGTCTAGAGATGATCTCTTTTAGAATATTCCTTGCAATTTGCCTGTCGGTTGCAGATAGTTCCAGATCTTTGAAAAAACTCATGCAGGTGCCAACGGATAAGTCGCATACATCGATTATGGACATGCCATACAACTTAACTGCCAATGCCTCAGTACGAAGTCTCTTTCCTTTACAAAGATCACATGGAATCTCTCGTATGAATCGTTCAAGATCACGCCTTTTTGATTCAGAGTCAGTTTTGGAGTAGATACGCTCCAAATTTGGTATGACCCCTTCAAACGAACCCCTATATTCCCATTTTGAGTCGGAAGTCTTTGATACGTACTTGTAATTAATATTTTCATCAGTGCCATATAAAATGATTTTTACTTGCTCATCAGTCATTGATGAGATGGGCTGGTGTAAGTGGAACGAAAACTTTTTTCCAACATCGCGTAGCATGGATGACCTAAATGTAGCAAAGTGCCCAGTCCAGGGTCTTATTGCTCCATCAAGCAAGCTTTTTGATTTATCCGGAATTATCAGGTCAGGGTCGAATTCTACTTTAAAACCTAAACCGTTGCAAATTTTACATGCTCCAAATGGAGAATTAAATGAAAACGATCGGGGCTCCAAATCGGATAGGCTTATCTTGCAATAAGTACAAGCGTTACGCTGGGAATAAACGGTCTCTTTTTCATTATCGTTTACTACAACTATTCCATTGGCAAGTTTTAGTGCAGTTTGGATTGAATCAAAAAGGCGGGATCTTTCTTCCGATGTTGAAGTTAATCGATCGACAATTACTTCGATGGTATGCTTCTTGTATTTATTTAACCTTGGGTAACTTGATTTCTGGCTTCCGATGTGTTCCAATTTCATAAATTCTCCATCAAGCCTTATTCTCGCAAAGCCTCTTCGTCTCAAATCTATGAAAAGTTTCTCGTAAGTTCCTTTTTTCGCTTCAATTATGGGAGCAATTATCATAATATGATTGCCTTCGGATAATCTTAGAATACCATCAGTTATCGATTCAGCGGATTGGGTTGTTATTTTCCTTCCGCACTTGTAACAGTGAGGAATCCCTATTTTTGCATAGAGCAACCGAAGGTAATCGTATATTTCAGTAACTGTACCTACCGTCGATCGGGGATTCTTACTCGTAGTTTTTTGCTGAATTGAAATAGCAGGAGAAAGACCTTCAATAGAATCAACGTCAGGTTTGTCCATCATTTCTAGGAATTGTCTGGCGTAAGCGGAGAGCGATTCAACATATCGTCTCTGCCCTTCTGCGTATATCGTATCAAAAGCAAGAGTCGACTTACCTGACCCCGAAATCCCTGTAATCACTACAAATTTGTTCTTAGGAATATTCAAACTCACGTTCTTTAAATTATGTTGTCTTGCCCCACGAATAGCTATCTTACCATTCAAAATTATCTACCTGTTATAGTATCTATTTATTGATAATTTTCCTTATCTTTGACAACTGGTTCCTCAAATCAATGGCTTTTTCAAAATTCAAATCTTCTGCATATTTCCTCATATTTGCTTCAATTTTAATTTCGAGACTAGTCAATTCTTCCATTGGCATGGATTTAATTTCAACATCTATACCTAAATAATCATCTCTCTTTGAAATTGGCTTTATGATTGATTTAGGAATTATTCCGTGTTTTTTGTTGAATTGAATTTGTCTAAGTCTTCGCCTCTCTGTTTCCATAATAGCATAGTGCATGGATCGAGTCACATTGTCCGCGTACATTATCACATTTCCATTGACATTTCGGGCAGCGCGCCCAAATGTTTGTATCAGACTAGTACTATTTCTTAGGAAACCTTCTTTGTCAGCATCTAGTATCGCCACCAATGAAACTTCTGGGATATCTAGACCTTCTCTTAAAAGGTTTATACCTATTAGCACATCAAATTCACCGGTCCTAAGCTGCCTTAGTAATTCAGTTCTTTCCAAGCCATTTATTTCTGAATGCATGTACCTGACCTTTACACCATTTTTAGCCAGATATTCAGCAAGGTCTTCAGCCATACGTTTAGTAAGTGTTGTTACCAATGTACGCTCTCTTTTTTCAGACCTTCTGGATATTTCTCTGATCAAATCATCAATTTGGCGGTCGGTAGGTTTTACCTGAACCATCGGATCAACCAGCCCTGTAGGCCGTACTAATTGTTCTACAACCCTGGAGCTCACCTGCAATTCGTATTCGGCAGGTGTAGCAGAGACAAAAACCACCAACCGAAGATATTTTTCAATCTCTGAAAACTTAAGAGGTCTATTGTCGAAGGCACTTGGTAATCTAAAACCATATTCAACCAGACTCTTCTTTCTAGTATAATCTCCACTGTACATTCCCTTTAGCTGTGGGATAGTGACGTGAGATTCGTCTATGATTAATAAGAAATCATCATCAAAAAAATCAAGTAAGCAAAATGGGGGTTGACCTGCGCTTCGACCGTCGAAATGTCTTGAATAATTTTCAATACCAGAGCAGTACCCCAGCTCAGCTATCATTTCAAGATCGTATCTAGTTCGAGAGGACAGACGTTGTCTTTCAAGATCCCCCGGTAGCTTTGGTAACCATTCAACTAGTTCTTTCTTAATCGATTCTATTGCTGATAACCTTGCATCATTTTCAATAACATAATGCTTGGCAGGGAATATAGATATCTTATTTGCTAATCGCAGAACATTCATAGAAATGGGTTCGTGAACACTTATTTCCTCTACAATGTCACCAAATAAACTCACTCGAATCACTTCATTGGAATACGCAGGCATAATATCGACAATATCCCCATTTACGCGAAAAGCTCCTGGGCATAAATTCAAATTATTCCGCTCATAGCGGGCGTCAATGAGCTTACGTATAAGTTGACTTCTTTTTACTTGCATCCCGTTAAATACAATTATCGCACTCTGCTCCCATTCGTCCGGAGAACCCAACGAGTAAATGCATGAAACAGTCGAAATTATTATGGTGGGTTCACCGGACATTAGCATAGCAGTTGCTTCAAGCCGCATTTTTTCTATTTTTTCGTTAACCTCTGTATCTTTTTCGATATATGTATCAGTTTGAGGTAAGTAACTTTCAGGTTGATAGTAATCGTAAAAGCTAATGAAGTACCCTACATTGTTGTTTGGGAAAAATTCCTTAAACTCAGAATAAAGCTGTGCGGCTAAAGTCTTATTGTGCGAAATAATTAAAGCGTTCTTTCCTGTCTTAGCTATCATGTTTGCTATCGTATATGTCTTACCGCTACCTGTGACTCCTAATAGGGTTTGAACCCTATGCCCATCATGTACTCCGGTAACTAACGCTTCTATTGCTGAAGGCTGATCACCGCTAGGTGGAAACGACCTAGGTGAAAGCATAAAGTCTTTTCCTGGGCGGTACATGGAATTAGATATTTTCATGACGCGCATATAATGCTAATGCTACAGGAAATAGTTGACGCTAAGTGTAATTCGGTCTGGTCTAACCAATTTCCAAGTTCGAAGAAAACGATCTGTTTATAATAAGTAGGGCAACTTTACTCGTATTGGCAGATAGGGTGGAGTATTAATGATATGAAGATTCCATCTCTGCTCATAGGCGGGGTTACAAGTGGGGTTGGCAAAACCACGGTTTCACTTGCCATCATGTATGGATTGAAAAAACGAATTGGTTACTCAATTCAGCCATTCAAGGTAGGGCCAGACTTTATTGATCCAAGCTACCACAAGATAGTTACTGATAGGGATTCGCGAACTTTGGATGCATGGATGATGGGCAGATTGGGAATAGTTAAAAGTTTCAATGAGGCAACAGCGGATGTCGATATTGCAGTCGTAGAAGGAGTTATGGGTTTATACGACGGTGCAAACGGCAAGAGTGATTTTGCTAGTTCCGCATATGTTGCGAAACTTTTAGATGCCAAAGTTATACTGGTTATTGATGCGGCAAAGGCGGCCCGATCCATAGCCGCTATCGCGTTAGGCTTTATTAAGTTCGATAAGGATGTAAAAATAGCAGGGATAATACTAAATAATGTATCTGGAGAAAGACATGCAAAATATATAGTGGATGCAATTGGAGCCAAAGTAAAAATTCCAATATTAGGAATCATAGCGAGAAACAAAGGAATAAGATTTAAGGAACGTTACCTTGGACTGATACCTCCTGAGGAACTTGCCTCACCGAGGAGACAAGAGATTTTGACAGCTGCAAAGCAAATTTCTGAATGCATTGATATTGAAAAGTTGGCTAATTTATTCAAGCCTAGAAGTCCTAGAAACATTTCTATCAGGAGGGAGCAGCCTCGCATTAAACCTAAGATAAAAATAGCGATGGCTTTGGATAACTCGTTTAATTTCTACTACACTGAAAACCTAGACGTATTAAGGCTACATGGGGCAGATATATTATTTTTCAGTCCCTTATTAGACAAGCAGATTCCGCATGACATATCTGGATTAATAATAGGAGGAGGATTTCCTGAGATACTTGCGAGTCATTTGTCAGCTAACAGCTCGATGCGCAAATCGATAAAGCTTCATGCTGAATGCGGCTTACCCATTTATGCGGAGTGCGGCGGACTAATGTATCTTACACATTCAATATTGAATTATGGGAAAAGGAAGAGATCTTTTAGAATGGTGGGAATAATAGATGCTGATACCTCAATGACCGAGAAAGTCACATTGAATTATACCAAAGCAGATATGTGGAACTCTACTTATGGTGTGATATCAAATGTAAAAGGTCATGAATTTCATTATTCTAAAATTCAGAATATGGCATTAGATTCGCAGTATGCCTACCACTTGAAAAGAGGCTACGGAATTGACGGAGAACATGATGGATTTGTTGTCTACAATACGTTGGCATCTTACATGCATCTTCATTTTAATGATAGTAGGCTACCAAGACATTGGATTCAAAATTGTTACAATTATGAAAGAAGGTAGAATATTCACTTATGGAGTTCCCAGACGGTAGCAATTAAGGTTTTGCAGTTATGAGGTATTTTGTGTCGAGTTAATTTATTTTTGCCCTGCAAATTGTAGAAAAGTTCGAAATGGTATGTGTTGATTCTATTTTACAATAAGAACGCATTGAATAATTAAGGCTTACTTTCTGTGTTCTTATTTTTAAACCCCAGTGCGGCATACCTTAATTCATGAATTTCCCCTCTACTCAATATTCCACGTCCGTCGTAAATAGAAACACTTTCTAGATCTGACTTTCCGAGGTTGTGATAATCCTGGTGGTCTGCAGTTATTATAACTAGGTCACAGTCACTTAAACATTCAACGAGATTGTTTGTAAGTGTCACACCTTTGTCTAGGTTAGGGTCTTCCAGGACGAAGGGATCATGAACCTTGATCTTACTCACGCCATTTTTTTTCAATTCTTTTATCACGGCGTATGTTGGTGATAGGCGTGTATCAGAAACCCCGCCTCTAAATGCTAGCCCCAATACGGCAACTCTCAATTCGGAAAAATTTGCTCCTCCTACAAGTTGAAGTGCTTGTTTTACGCAATAGGAAGGCATAGAGTCATTTATCAAACGACCGATCTTTGTTAGGTCACAACGCACATCCAACCGCTCAGCGAGGCCCAAGATAAATTTTGGATAGACAGGAATACAAGCTCCACCCACTCCTATACCAGGCCTGTGAATATGACAGTAGGGTTGAGAGTTTGCCGCACTCCTTGCCTCCCAAAAGTCAATACCAGTTACTTCAGAAAATTTTGCTAACTCATTTGCCAATGCAATATTGACGTCTCTATAAACACCTTCAAATAGTTTTTCTGCTTCAGCTGTTTGAATGCTACCAATTTGTAGAATACCCTTTCCAAAAATCATGGAGTATATTGATTTTGATATTGCGATGCTGTCGGGTCCAACGGATGATATGACTGCTGGGTAATTGTTTTCAATATCTTGAAGTGCACGTCCTTCATAAATGCGTTCTGGATTGTATATCATAACAAAATCTCGTGCGACAGATAATCCGCTTGCTTTCTCTATTGTAGGGATGACAATTTTTTCTGTGGTTCCTGGGGGTACACTGGGATTGAGTGATACCACATCGCCCTTCTTCAATCCCTTGCCAATTGAACTGGCGACAGAAATAACCGCATTAAGGTCGGCTGATAAGTCCTTTGAAAGGACTGGGACACAAATCATTTTAAAATACGATTTATTGGAAGCATCAACTGGATCTGAGGATACTTCGAATCGATGGTTTTTTAGCCCTTCACTGTAGGCTTCTGCAATTCCAGGCTCATGAATCAACGAGCGACCATTTCTTGCCGCAGTCAGAACTAATTCAGAAGTATCAACAGCTATTACAGAACAGCCAGCTCTAAGCCAGGCAGCAGCTAATGGCGAACCCACATGTCCTAGCCCATAAATTCCTATCTTCAATGTTCCGTTCTTGAACTGTTCTATAATGCTATTAGGCGCCGAGTCACGGGGAACCTTACTATTCGGATTTGAGGGCATAAATCAAACCTAGTCCATTTGCAAGTGTATATAATTGGTATGCATATGATTTCAATACTGACTCCTAGTGCACTCCCAGCTATACTTGAGTGCTGCTACTAGCAGGACTGAGGGAGTACCTCTTGGATAATTCTCTCACAGTCAACGCTATTCGTTCTACTGCCTTGTAAAAGGCTGGATCAAATTTAAGCTTGTCCTCTCTCTTCCACTTCGCGTAGATTCTTACTCTGTCTTTCTGAGGATCAATACTGATCTCTCCTTGCTCTCGCATTAAAGGTTGTAACATCTCCGACAGATCTCTGTCAGACCTTAAAAGCTCAGCCAGCCTTCCGCCTATCCATCGCAGTCCCACGATGTCCTTATTTCTTAAACTATGTCCCAATTCAGGTACACACCTGGCCATGAATAGCGCAGGATCTTCGATATTAAGGGATAGGATTATGTAATGAACTTGGTAATACGGCAACGCGCCATACGGAAGAGGATTTGGATCTTGTGCTGGCATTTAATTAGACCACTCAGAACAAATTCATCTTGGCTCTATATCAATTTATGTCCCGATACATTAATTTAATATAATATATCTCGTATGAATTTTCAGATTTCAAATAATTTAACCGATGCCATGAATTGCCTTATCCAAATAATCTTTAAGCTCTGATATGGGAATTCTATCTTGCAACATAGTGTCTCTATGTCTTATTGTCACCGTGTCATCAACCATCGTCTGCCTATCGATGGTAATTGCAAAAGGAGTACCAATTTCCTCTAGTCTTCTATATCTTCTGCCAATTGAACCAGACTCATCGTAAAAAATTGTAAAATCCAATTTCAATTGAGAGTATATTGTCAACGCTTTCTCCCGTAACCCATCCTTTGTTACTAGCGGAAGAACTCCTGCCAAGACTGGGGCCAAATAAGGCCTAAGGGCAAGTACAGTCCTTTCATTATCAACATCCTCTAAATAGGAATGTTCAAGAATGGAATACATGCTTCGATCTATTCCCATAGAAAGCTCAAATACAGCAGACAGGATCTTAGAGTTATCCGAAGGATCTACTATATGCAAATTCTGTTTGCTCATTCGCGAATGTCCTGTTAAGTCGTATTCTCCTCTATAATTGCATGCTACTAGCTCTATCCAACCCAAACTAGTCTCAACCTCGAAATCAAATGCGGTAGATGCGTAAAATGCCTTTTCATCACCCAATAGCTGCCTAAGACGAGTCCGGTCCATATCTATTCCCGTCTTTTGATAGAAAAGAACTAGTAGTGACAAGTAATAAGCTATTAGCCGGTTAGGTAGTAGTCCTTCCTTTACTGACTCCTCCGCAGTAAGTTTGTGAAATTTGTGATCCAAGTACAATCTCAGTAACGTATTCTTTATACTTTCAAATTTCGAAACTTCATTAAGCTTATTAGGATTGCAGAAAATTTCAATTTCAGCCTGATAGAACTCTCGCAATCGGAGCAAACTCTGTCGAGGCGCTATCTCATTTCTAAAGCTTTTTCCAATTTGTCCTACGCCCATAGGAAGTCTACCACGCATAGTCTTAAAGATTCTGGGAAAGTCAACAAATATGGATTGGCATGTCTCAGGACGAAGATAAGCTTCCTCATTAGATGGGCCTATCCCAACTTTAAACATCATATTAAATCGGCTACTTTTTTCATAGGCGCCACCACAGTTTGGACAAGTTAGCTGGTGTGTCGCAATAATTTTATCTATTTCTAAATCACTCAATAGCTCGGGTATATCCGCTCCGGTTTGCTCTGAAATGTATTTGTCTGCTCTAAATGTTGCTCCGCATTTTGAACACTTTATGATTGGATCAGTAAAATTGCTGATGTGGCCTGATGCTAGAAATACACTTTTACTCATAATTTGGGAACCATCGATTTCCATCATATCGTCTCTTCGAATTAGTTCTCTGCGCCACAAATCTATGAATTTATTTTTCATGTTAACCCCGTTGGGCCCATAATCCCAAAAGCCTGCATGTGCATCGCCGTAAATTTCGCAAGTAGGAAAATAGAATCCTCTCTCCAAAGCCAGCTTGATAACAGTTTCATACATGCTCATTTCTGTCCGAACATTTTCGGAGGTGGCAAGTATTTATATTTCTTGTAATTTTAGATTGAGGCAAATCAATAATATTCAGGTTAAACTTATTCAGGTTGATTCGACGCTCAATATATGTGACAATTAATCTGATCTAGAAAGTTTAAGTGCCTCTGCAAGATTGTCTCTATCGTTTCTTATAGAGTCGATGGGAGTTTCCATTATTATTGGTCTATTCTTAAATTCCTTATTCTGTAAAATAGCTGCAATACCATTATTTCCAATCTTGCCAAGTGCAATATGTTCATGTCTATCTACGTTTTCTCCAAGAGATTTCTTTGAATCATTTAGATGTAATAGTCTTATCTTGTTCAACCCTATAGTCGCATTAATCTTGTCTATGAAGGTGGAAACTTTGTGTTTAGTTCTTAGATCATATCCAGCAGCAAATGCATGACAAGTATCAATACATATTGCGGTGTGCTTCGATGACAGCCCATCCATAATCATGCTAATTTCTTCAAGCTTGCTACCAATACTATTCCTCTGACCTGCACTATTTTCAAGGAGGATGGTTACACTACTTTTCCCACGATTAGTTCGAGACTGATCCATAGCAGTCCCTATGCTATTTATCAATCGCTCTACTCCCTTTTCCGGACCTGCACCCATATGACTTCCAAGATGTACTACTAGATTTGGTATTCCTAGCTGCGATGATCTTTGGAGTTCACTCCTTAATGAATTTATAGACTTCTCATAAAACGTTCCCTCTGGAGCTGACAGGTTAGGCAAATATGGCATGTGGACAACAACTGCTTCAGGTTTAATTCCGCTAGTTTTTAATTCGGCCTTGAACTTCTCAGAATCGTCTTCATTCAGTACTTTTTCGGCCCATCCTCGCGGGTTTCTTGTGAATATTTGGAAAGCGGTGCAACCTATCTGCCGTGCGTTGCCCACAGATTTGTAAATACCTCCGGCTATTGAAACATGAAAGCCTATCATTTGCTCCATTGATGGAATATACTGTCAATGGCTCTGCATCTAAATGTTTTTTGAAAGTATTATTATACCCATCTTAATCAATCAATTTACTACACATTGTCATTAAAACTAGGTCCGGCCGACTTGGCCAAGTATCCATTCCTTGATGAAGCTTCAAGCTATATTAGGGAAACCACTTTCGCCATAGACGAGTTCGACCGTCCAGAAATGGAACACATTGTAAGCCGGGCGGCAGAAAGATTGGAAATGGGAATCTTAGCTGGAAAAGTATACACCGAACTTGAGAGGTATGAGGTTGAGATTCTCACCTTTTTAGTCACACTTCTGCTCGTAAAGGCATTAAATTTCGAACCTGTGGTTAGGAAGTACTCATTGTTGGAGGCTATAAGAGCTGAAAAATTCTTGACTGACGACCTAATTAAAGAGAAGTCATATTCAAAGAAAAAGCTCCTCCTTTACAAGGTCTTTGAAGATTTATTTAATCTAAAGATAGATGCGGCTCTAGAAACAAACGTCCTAAGACTTCGTGTGGCAGATTATCTAATTCGCGCCACGAGAATGAATGAGCAAGAATGGAAACTGATTAACCGATCAGTAGATTTAGGATATGTGTTTCTTGACACAGAAGAAGCTGTACGACTCATAAGAAGCGAATTAAGTAATTTGATCTACAAACGCATCAAAAATATGATAGTACCATCAATGCCAGCAAAAATCAGGATTTCAGCCGACAAATTGAGAAACAGTTTGAAAATCTATTCCACTTTCAAGAAGCATTACCCAATTGTAGATTATCCACCATGCATTAATCACGCAGTGTCGTTAATGAATAAGGGAGAAAATCTGCCTCATTCTGCTAGATTAATGCTTGCCACTTATATGTTAAGAATAGGAAAGCAGATAGATGAAATAGTTGACATGTTTCGCAATGCCCCTGACTACAATGAAAAAATTACTCGTTACCAAGTAGAGCATCTTGCAGGAAATAAAGGTAGTAGAATATTATATTCGGTTCCTTCATGTAAAAAGCTTCAAGCCGAAGACCTTTGTTTTGCAACCACAGGTTGCGAAGGTATTTACAATCCAATACAGTTTGGACGGGCAAGCAAACGAGTAGGGAATGGTTACTAATACTAAGGTGCTGGATATATCATTTCTACAAGACCTTTTCAGACGATTCTATTATAGCGACTCTAGTATAATACCTACCCCTCCATCGATTGAAAAACATGAATTCGGGTATACATCGTTTGATTCTGTAATGATAAGACATTTATCTTTCGCAAATAGGGGTGAACTAATCGCCAGATTGGTTAAAGTGGCGCCATCAGATGTTTTCTGCTCAAACAGTTATTACAAGTATCCGATGAATTCGATTCAGACTAAGGGCTGGCAAGGTGCCGATCTAATTTTTGACATTGATCTCAAGGATCTAAATATGCCGTGTGCTTCGAAGCATTCTTATTGTGTATGTAATAGATGCGGGGCATGTTATCCAGGTGTTGTTAATACATGTTCAGGTTGCTCCGAAAGTAACATAATTCGAACATCAGTTCCCTGTAATAGGTGTTTACAGTCTCTAAAGGTTGAGACAGGCCGGCTAATTGAATTTTTGACAAAAGATCTCGGAATATTGAACGAAAGAATAGAAATTTTTTTCTCTGGCAATGCCGGGTATCATGTACAAGTCGACGATTCACAATTTAGACTTCTAGATTCGCCTTCAAGAGCCGATATTGCTGATTATATATCTGGAAATGGATTTTTGATTGATAGTTTTGGAGTCCGCAACTTTAAGAATGGGTTCAAAGTCAAATATCCAAAGAGTGGCATTCTATTTGGGTGGAGAAAACGAATTGCTGCAGAATTAGGTTTCAACCAAGTACAAGTTTCGAAGTTAACGAAAATAGTAGAATCACATGGCGGATATAATGGTTTCAAAGAAAAAATTACAACTACTGCACGTGCCATGGGAGTTCGGATTGATCCTCAGGTAACGAGGGATATTCATCGCATTTTTAGATTGGCTAGTACCATCAATGGGAAAAGTAGCCTATTGAAAGCTAAAGTTGAGGATCTGGATACCTTTGATCCATTTAGTGAAGCATGTGTATTAGGAGATTATCAAGTTCAAATAAGAAGTAAAGTAAAAATGAAATTAAACCTTAAAGGAAATGTTTTCAGAATAAGTAATACTGTAGAACGACTACCTGCGTACGTTGCGGCTTATTTAATATCTAAAGGGCTTGCGGATTTTATGAAGTATCTTTGAGCATGCAATTTGGATATATTCTTATTAAGCTCTTTACTCTGGAATTATCCAAAATATTTCCGATTTATTTTGGCTTCACGTTTCGGTTCGATAAAATTCAAAATAATTATCTCCCAAATTATTCGCCGATATAATGGGAATTTACAATAAATATTTGAACTGATTGGATAATTCGGATTACTAATTTTGGAATGGAGAAAATTTATTTCACTCTAATGAGGATGTTGTGAAGATAGCTTCCAGCAACTAATAGTGACTACTAGTACTTACCAGGAGTAGGGCTGGAGTAATACATATATAAAATGATATTGGAAGAATCTCATACTCCTATGGCAATTTAGCGCACAGTTGTCGAATTGAAGGTGCATTAATTAAATCAGAATTTGTGATTTCGCTGACCGATGTATCAATAATGTTGAAATCTGCTTGGGGTTGGATGAATAGAATTGTAACATTAAGATGGCTGAAATCAGAATCTTAGTTACTAAAATCACACCATGAATATAGCATTAAAACAACGTAGTGGTTATTGCCTGCACCATTCGTAATCTGTCATGAATTCCATCTTAGATCATGTTTTTTCTTATTTGCTAATCAAAATGATTGCAGAAATTAAGACTTTGAAATAATTATATTCATGGATGAGTTACATAAAAGATGTGATTGATTGACAATTCTTGTCGTTGACAACGGCTCTCCGTTTACTAGCAATATAGTTAATGTACTCGAAAAGCTAAATCAAAAATACGACTGCAAAAGTTACACCGAAGTTTCGAATCTCCTTTCATATAATAAAATTATACTATCGGGTAGACAAAGGAACGACAGATATATCAACGCAGTAAACTCTTCTATCGTGAAATCATGCTATTCCCATGGAGTGCCGCTACTTGGCATCTGCTATGGTGGAGAAATAATATCTCTCACTTTTGGAGGATCAATTCACAAAATTGGGCGGATTCACGGCGTAGAGCAAATCAGAGTGTTAGAAGAAAATATTCTTATTCCAAAGAAAGGAACTATTCAAGTGTATGAAAGCCATACTTATAGCGTTGCTAGGCTCCCAAGAGAATTCAAATCGGTTGCTAGTTCTAGATATAGTAGCCATGAACTATTTTTCCACACTACACAAAAGATTTTTGGTACACAATTTCACCCAGAGAATAGCGGCGAAATAGGAGTGGATATACTTCGGAATTTTCTAAATGTAACAAATGAATAACAGTTTTATTTCCTAGATTGAGAATAGAGTACATGACAAGTAATAGTCTACGTAATCTCATCCTGCCCTCTACCGAAAAGAGTGAAGATAACGCCTGTATGCCATTGGCTATCAATGTTGTATTAAAGTATTGGGGTGTAGATGCACCGATAAATGAAGTCAATAAGCGATTAGAAAAATATTATAACGTGAGGGGATCAGTCATTATGGAAGGTATTGAAATAGCAGAGTCAATAGGCTTTGTGGTTTATATTTACAAAGGTAATCTAAAAGATCTAAAAAAAAGGCTCGATCAAGGAATACCTGTCATTGTTATAATGCCAGGAATTCAAGAAACAATCCAGCATGCAACTATTGTTACTGGCTACAGTACCGAAGAAGGTAGAATATTCACATATGTTCCTGACCCAGATACAGAAGGTGCATTTCCGCAAAATATTTTTATGAATTTCTGGAAACAAGATGGATCTATTACTATAATGATCATACCTAAAGAGCTGCAGGCGCGAGTAAACTTGCAAGAACTGGAAAAAAAAGATTCATATAGAATGTGCTTCGAAGCGGAAAGATCAATTCTACGGAAGAATCATAGGAATGCTATTGCTTCGCTGGAATCAGCAATTATCGAGGATAAGGAAAATTCTTTGGCATGGAGTCTTTTAGGGTCCGTGTACAATGAATTGAGTTCGGATCAAGCCCTTAAGTGTTTTGAAAAGTCAATAGAATTGAATCCCGACTCTTATCTATCCTTAAGAGGAATTGGTAATTATCATATGAAAAAAGCCCATTATGAACTGGCAAAGAAGTATTATACTCAGGCAATTAGAATACATGAATACAGATATGGGCCAATATACAAGAACTTAGCGATAGCTAAACTAAATACTGACGATAATCAAGGTGCAATGCTTGATTTAAGAGAATACCTTAAGCAGTGCCCTCATGCGAAGGACCGAAACGAGATTGAATCTACAATAAGCAGATTGTGATGTCTTACCTTTTATCAAGCAAACCAACGGCACGGAAGCCCTGGCCGTACTTTTACTTGATTTTATTAATTTGTAAGTTGTGAATCTTGGGTTGTTTCAAAGTGTTTTCTTCATTCGGACTATTTGTCCTCCGGGTTTAGTTTCTCTAAAAATAATCGATTCGAAAGAATATAATCTTATATTTGGATACATCCAAGCATTACTAGGTAGTCCTGCCTTGTGACAAAGTTGTTCCAGGAATTGTATTGTGTCCCACCCGTTTTCGGAAGCCACATTAGGAAGTAACAGACCTGAGCCAGACGAACCTTCAATAATCAAGCCGTGTTTTCCAATCAAAATTTTTGACTTAATATTCTCTGCCGAAATCAACATGGGGGGACTGAGAATTGATACTTCAATGAGTATCTCTCGAAGCTCATTATAGCTAACTGGACTAAATCGAGGATCTTCATTAGCAGCCTTTATAGATGCGTTGACTAAGGATCTGACTAGTGAATCGTTAGGCAAAGGATATCCTATACATCCCCTTAATGCGAACTTGTTAGATTTGTCTACATAATATAAGGTAACGAATACTCCAAATCTACGTCCCAGGTCTTGATCTGCTTCAACAGTTATGCAGGTTCCTTCACTCTGATATTTCTCTAAAGCCATACGTGCCATCTTAACCAGAAGCAAGCCCTGTTCATCCGTTATCTGAAACTCGTAATCATTATTCATATATGCGATCGCGATCTACAGGGACAGCGAGGATTTGAAAATCCTTAAATTAATGCTGTTCGTAAGCGCCTTCATCCCCATAAATCAACTTCATTTCGTCGAATGTCAATTTAGCGCCCGTAGACATTTTTCTGACAGCAGCATCTTTAAGAAGATTGAAGCGTTCTTGATTCTCCCTATTTCGCTTTAATCTTTCCTGCAAAGCTTCTTGTTTAGATTCCTTTCTGTCTGATGTATCTCTCATTCGCCTGGGCCTTGACGTTAACTTATGAGAACGACGATATTCTATGGCATTTAGTTGGGTGTCTACCATTTCGAGCTTTGTCCCGATTTCTCTTACTTCCCTGATGGCTTTCCTTCGATTTTCGTATAAGGTTTCTCTTAAGTTTAACAATTGTTCCAGTGCTTCCTTAAGTTTGCCTATGCGCTCTCCAAATTCCGACTTTTGATCAAATATCAACGTAATCTTCGATTTCAGTTGTTCATACTCGGAAACAATTCTCCTGTAATCATCTTCATTTTTATGAATGATTCGTAGTGCATGCAATTTTATTGCTGTTTCTTTTGATCTCGCAACTAGTTTTCTCTCTTCCTCCTTAGATAGCTTCTTGGTCTGAATGTCCCTATCGATTTGATTCAAGCTTCTAGCGAGATTTGCCATATCTAGTCTCTCTTTCCGTGGTTTAGAAGAAGTCGTGCCTACATTTTTATCATCGAATGTTTTCATCTTGTTACGAAGTTCTATTACATTATTTTTTAGTTCAAGGAACCTCGGATATTCTGCATCCTTCCGTTCATTTACCTTCTTAAGGTTCAGCCTCAATTCTTCTAGAGTGACACGTTCCTCATCTATTTGCTTCTTGGTTGAATCTATTTTATCGTTAATTACTTGGATCTTATTTTCGCCTACTTGTTGCTCTTTTTGAAGTGTTTTTTTGAATTCCAACAGTGTACGCATATTCGAATCAGTATGATTTTCTTGTATTGATGCTTCGCTACTATCGTTCCGAGTAAGATTGGAGGCAGATGGTGTTGAATTCCTTTTGATTCCTTCATTTGTCTGGTCGCGTAGCACTTCTAACGAGGTTTCTTTAATCATCAAAATATATCTTTCGTCCAAAATCCACATGTTTATGTAAGGATCTTGTCGCAAGCTACCGGTTAAGAAGATACAAGTTTATATTCGATCTGCTGGAAATAACAGCAGACAATTATGGATGATTTTGAGAAAGAATACCCAGGTTTTGATTGGAAGAATACCCCTGCATATAAACATCCTAGCGGTAAAGACTGCCCTTGTCCGAAACACGAGTATATAAGAGAGCAAATTAACATATCTAAGAAACTTCGGATGAACAATAAAGAAGGAAAGCACGCGTTCAAACAAACTTCTCCAATTACCTTAAAGTTTTGTCCTGATCATTATGGTATATACTTCAGCGAAGTGATTCCATCGATGCCGTTCAAATATAGATTTATGACTAAGATCGCACTAAAATTGGGTGCAATTTCCATTCAGAAAATATCCTATATGCAATCTGACCAATGTTTCTACTGCAGATTTGGCTCAGGCGGATTCGATAGAAAAACAGAGCTACCTCCAATCTAGAAATCTATCAACGAGAATCCTATCTATTATGTTCTCATAGTAGATTTACAGAATTATGAACCATATTCTTGAATATTGATGGATTTGGACTTAGTCCTATTGACAAGACGTTACGAATAGCGATTGAAAGGTAGGGAAATGGTTTTTTTGTGGCCGCCAGGTACCCGGTAAAAAATTCTTTCTGGATTGAATAATATTTGATAGAATCGAACCCTAATACACTTGCAAGAAATGAGCCCACATCCATACTTCTTGAGTATACTGAATTTTCCTTCTGTATAAATGATAAATCCGTTCTCAAGAGTTCACCTTTAGTTGAGACCAAATAGTTCTGAGATTTGTTGTCTGTAAATACATAGCCTGCGTTGTGTAATGAACCGGTAATCTTGCCAGCTGCATAGGCCATCATAGGGTTGATTCCATTGACAAATGCATAATACAAGTTACCTCCTTCGATGTAATCTTCAATTAGCCAATCGTCTGATATGGAAATTAAAGATGGTGTAGGTACTCCTATCTCCTCAAGTACTGATCGCATTTTGAATCCTTCGTTGAACACCATATTTCTTCCAAGAGCTGGAGGCGCAACAGGATGACAAACTATGAAAGAAAGCAGCATATATGCAAAAACTAGAATGTAGTCATGAAATTGTTTGCTAGATTTGTTTCTTTTTATAACAACCCTTCTTCCATTGAGCTCGGTTATTGATATATTCCTCTGCCAGTTTACGAAATGCAAGGTGACATTCCTTCCATGGTCATAATTTTCATCCTCATTATATAATAGGTTATTATATTAAATTGAAGAATGAACTCCTCAGGGTCACTTTTAGCCAAAAACTTTTTCTCATCTGAAAATGCCTCAAGTTATGATACACTGGTTAGATTAGCAACCTTTGGTTGTGATTCTATATGGAAGCAAGATCTAGCAAGACCATTAAAAAAAGATCATCGTTGTATACTTGACCTAGCCACCGGTACTGGAATCCTTTCATCTTATATTTCACCTGAACAGGGACGTTCAATAGTAGGATTGGACTTGATATTCGATTATCTACTGCTTGCAAAGAGGAGACAGTCATACTTATTATTAACCAATTCAGTAGCCGAATTCTTGCCATTTAGGGAAAATATTTTCGATGCTGTTCTTTCCTCTTATCTTGCAAAATATGTAGATATTCAGCGGGTTGTGAAAGAGCACTGGAGAATTGTAAAACCTGGAGGTCTAGTTGTCTTTCACGATTTTACATTGCCAAGAGGAAAACTCGCAAACTGCTTATGGTGTCTCTACTTCCATTTTCTTCATCTAGGCGCAAGATTTACGAAAAGTTGGAAGAATGTACTTTCTGAGCTCGATAAAGTCATAATCAAAAGCTCCTGGGTGGAAATTCTTATGAAGGAGCTTAATCGCACTGGATTCATATCCATAAATTGCAAGTATTATACGTTAGGAACTTCCGCGGTAGTATTAGGAGTCAAACCATGATGGACAACTCTCGAATTAATGAATGGTTTGTACCAAAATGGGGACCAATTAGGTTCAGGGCTTTTGTAGGAATGCTATTTCTGCCATATACAGGAATGTGTATTTCTTTCGCAATTATAGGTTCATTGGTTGCAAGTCCTGTTTCTTGGGACAGAATCGTCGCAATTTTTCTCATCTATTTTCTTTCCGTTGGACTTTCTGCCCATGCTGCAGACAGTTTAGGATCACGTAATGTAAAGCCTTGGGGTGATTATTTCTCAAAGAAGATTTTGATTGTTATGACAATATCTGGTATATCTTTGGCATATTTGATAGGAATTTATTATATGTTAAAATACGTCCCGCTTTTGTGGCCTATTTCAATTGTTGAAGGTTTCTTCCTTTTCGCATATAATTTTGAATTATTTAACGGCCTATTTCACAGTAACTTCTGGTTTGCTTTCTCCTGGGGAAGTCTACCAGTACTAGCGGGATATGTAATGCAAACTAATTCGATCTCAGAAATGGTGATTATAATCTCATTTATCGCAGGTATTATTGCCTACTTTCAAATCAGATTGTCTAGGCGATACAAAGAGCTCAAAAGAACTAGTACAGTGGAAGCTAACAATCATAATGCGAACAGATTGGAAAGTCAATTGAAGCTTATTACATTTGCCACTATATTGTTTACTTTGTTACTATTTTGTATGACATATATACGAACTGTATAATTTTTATCCTTATAAATGGAGGATTTAATAACCGTTAAAGTAAAACGATATAGTCATGTCAGACTTGGCAACATATCTAATTTGGAAAGGAAAAGTAATCATAAGTTAACACTATTTGAAAAAATCTTCTTGATAAATCTAGGGTCAACTCAGTATTTACTTGAGATTCTAACCGAGTGCGCAATTTCAATAAGGATTGTACGACAAGAAGAGAAAAATGATTTGATAATCCGAGATGTGATGATGTTGAAAAAAATTACGAAGCAAATTATAATGATTGCGACTTCGTATATACATAAGAATGAATTAACACTAGAAGTTTTGGAGGAAGTACGAAATTCTCGGAAAGGAATAGGAGTAATTCTTCTCAAATACAATTTCGGATTTTATCGCGAGATAAAAGAAATCGGTTACAATCCCAATACCTCAGCTGTATTTCGAAAATACCACATACTGCGCAATAAAAGAATTGTTGCTGATGTCAAAGAGACTTTTTTAGCGATGAGAGTCCAAGGTGGACCGGGTGGGATTTGAACCCACGGCCTCAGCAATGCCAATGCCGCATCCTACCGGACTAGACGACCGGCCCTGTTGATTCGTCCTTGCGTAGGATATTAATATCTTTAAAATTATTATGAGGACGCCTTTCGAATGAATCATGGCCATGATTCTTTCAAAAAAATTCGACAGAAAGGCTTCTTAGGCATATATGAAAAGATTACATACGTGAATAAGTTGGATGAAAGGATTAGATATAATTATGTGACCCATTCGCTTTAATAGACGAATAGAACTGGAACATTCGATTGGTGCCGTGATAAAATACAGCAATCCAAACATAGGACAACAAGTTCCGGTTTTTCTGCTGCTCAGGAATCGACGAGGATACTGGGGTTTCCCACAGGGTCATAAAGAGAAGGGCGAATCGGAAATGCAGACTTTGGAGAGGGAAGTAAATGAAGAAACGGGCATTCGAAGTTTGGACGTTCTCTCCTTTATAGGGGCTATCCGATATTCATATTTTAGATCTGATGGCATGAAAAATGAAAAGGAAGTAAAGTTTTACTACGCAACTACTCCAGTTAGAAATGTCGTTATTTCTGCTGAACACGAGTCATACAAGTGGGCAAGCTTCGTAGAGGCACTTAATTTTCTCAATCATAGACAGTTAAGATCGATTTTCATGAAGGGCCACAGTAGGGGCCTTTATTGATAATTCCATTTGTATCCATGTCCAAATCTGTCTCTTACAGGGATAGTAATAAATTTATACCCAACTTGCAAGAACAAAATGGGATTTCAAGAGTAAAATGAATGCTGGTAAGCGGATTGTTTTAACAGCAGATCGTAGTCTAATGACAAATTACAGAGGTAACTTTCTATACGGCTTTATTGCATGCGGTCCTTACGAACTCGTTCCTGAATTCATATTTGACAAGTTATTTTGCCCTAGTGTGGAAACTGACAAGCAAACCGGTGAAGTTAAAGTCGCACAATGTGGTCTGAGAAGAATAGAAAGTGCATTGCTTAAGCAATATTCTAAAGATGAATTAATTGTAGCACATCCTGAACTTTTACACCGATGTATTGGTAGTGATACCAAAGTAGTAGGAATTAATGTTATGGATCCCTTGGGAATGGCGCCAGTGACTACTACCATGTCTCCCGAAAAACTGTCCTATGTTGCAATGAAATTCAAAAAGATGTGCGCTTCGATCATACAACTGAAGAAGAAATATGACTTCAAAGTTGTCGTAGGAGGAAATGGTTCTTGGGAGCTTGCAAAGCCAGATAGAATGAAAATTCATGGAATTGATACAGTAGTTATAGGTGAAGCTGATGAGCTAGCGCTAGATCTTTTCCGCGATTTGGAAAACGATGAAGCTCCTGAACTTCTCCATACTTTTGTAAGAAACATTGAGAACATACCTCCAATCAAAGGTCCAACGGTAAATTCTTTAATTGAAGCAATGAGAGGATGCGGACGTGGATGTGATTTTTGCGATGTTAATAAAAGGTCGAAAAAGGATATTCCACTAGAAAGGCTAAAAATTGAAGCTAAAATTAATTTAGATTACGGGTTTGATTCCATATGGCTTCAATCTGACGAGATGTTACTTTATGGATGTGACAATAAGAATTTCGTTCCAAATTCAGATGCAATTATTGATCTTTGGAAAGGACTAAAACTGGTGGGTGCAAATTTCGTGGGGACAACTCATATGACACTTTCCGCTGTAGCTTCATCACCGGAGCTGATTAAAAAATTGTCTGGCATAAATGATATGGAATCAACTGGTAGGTGGCTTGCGACTAATCTTGGGGTAGAGACGGTTGCTCCACGGTTAGTAAGAAAGCATCTTGGTGTAAAGACTAAACCATATCAAGCTGATGAATGGGGCACTGTAGTTAGAGAAGGTTGCAGAATACTTAACGATAACCATTGGTTTCCTGCTCTTACCCTGATAATAGGCTGGCCTGATGAAACACCAGACGAAACTCAATATACAATTGATTTGATAGAAGATTTCAAAGATATGAACATGAGAGGATTGGTGGCACCATTATTGTATCAAGATTTTTCTGAGAAGAATTCGATGCATTTTGGAAATCTGAATGAAGCTCAGTTTACATTGTTTTGGAAATGCTGGCAGCATAATCTCAGAATAATCAATGATATTATCCCAATTATAATTAGGAACAAGTCATATGGCCCCCCGATGAAAATCTTTATGGCCATTCTTATCAAGGCAGGAACTTGGGCAATTATGAGATACCTCAGAGGCTTGGCTAAGCAATTGTTTAATGGACAAATACCAGAGGATGTTATAGAACGATACTCACGAAGCCGGTCAATCACTGCCGCACCACCGGCAAACCGATGATCTTCTGATTACTTTAATTCAACATAAAGTTAAAAGACTAAACAATAGGTACTATGGAATATGACGGAATATGACACTCAAGAACGAGTGTTATTATATGTCTGCATTGAATCGATGGCAGTGTCCGCAACCGTCGCAGATTTGGGTGTTAAAATAATAAAATAATTCTTATCTGCTCTTTCTACCGAAGACACGTTCTTGTATTTCTTCGTGGATATGTCAAATTCTATCATTCCTGGCTCCATATTGCCCTTTGCATATACCATCATTAATACGTCTCCTGAAAGGGGAGTAAGTGGCACAATTGAGAAGATATATCCTCTGTAGGAGCTCACAGGTAGAACCTGCTTCATATATGGCGCGACTGAAATCAAATACAGAAAAACTTCTTCTACGGTTGAAAATTCTTCGAATTCGAACTTCATACGCTCATTGCTAGCATATCAGTGATATAAGTATAGGGTTCACACATTTGTAGTGTCACCCGTAGGATTCGAATTTAACATCGAAGCTCCCATCTTTTCTCTTATTCCGTTCCGTTACAAAACCCTTGGGAACCAAGTAATCAAGTGCTCCATCTACTGTGCCTTGCCATCCACATACGTAGAACACAGTATTCTCAGGTGTAATCTTATCACCAACTAGTTCTTCCAAAGGAGATTTGTCTGTTCCTAGTCTAGGACGAAGAAATGACTCTACTCGACCTTTTTGACCATTCCAGCTCCTATTAAA
Organism: Nitrososphaeraceae archaeon; assembly: GCA_036558405.1. Classification (GTDB taxonomy): domain Archaea; phylum Thermoproteota; class Nitrososphaeria; order Nitrososphaerales; family Nitrososphaeraceae; genus TA-21. The sequence continues at coordinate 97,261 of DATBFR010000091.1, forward strand.
CCATTCTTGAGGTCTACTGATACTCGCTCTGTAGCGAAAATTCCATTTATCCTTTCCAACGTCCAAACTCTCGTTTTCCAATTCAGTGAGTAATTCTCTATAACTCAATTCATCAACATAACTTGCACCATGCAATACGATAATTTCCCGCCTGCTTGAAATACTCTTTAAATGAAGCGAATATGCAATGAATGGTGCTAGTCCAGTTCCTCCACCAATTAGAACCATTCTTCTGTTATCTGGAGAGCCATCTGCCAACTTTTCATTGATAGTAAAGGGTCCAGTTGGCTTTAGCCACAAGATTTCGTCACCCTCTCTTTTGCTAAACAACTCAGTTGTCAAACGACCTGGAACAGGCTTTCTAACCCATCTAATAACTAATTCAAACCATTTTTTTTGTTCGGGTGGTGAAGCGATAGAATAAGCTCTTCTGATCACCTTGCCCTCACTCTGAATATGGAGTCCCAGCGTAACAAATTGACCTGCTTTAAAGTCAGGTATGTTTCCTTCCGAAGGCTTGATCCTAAATATGGCCAAATCTTCTTTCAGAACACGTACATACGATACAGCTCCCCTGTTATCCACCGCCATATTAGTTTGAGAACCCAAAGACGTAAATAAATGCATTGTCAGTCGAGGATCAAATTCACAGTTGTTTGGGTTAAATATCGCTTATTCGTAATCAACTGCCACTGGTTCAGAACAAAGGTGAGTCGAGAATTACTCAAATAGATGATATTGAAAAATTCATTAACGAAAATAGCTCCGAGCAGCGACGGCTGACCGATCAATTCAGGAAATCCATGACTAGATTTGCGGAAGACCGATCTATTGAAACTTGTCTTGACGCGCTCAATGTTTCAATTCAATTAGCTAGTATAAGAAAGAAATTAATGGAATCATATGAGCAGTATGCTCGACTATTGGAATTAGAGATAGTAAGATTAAGACAAATTTGCAAAAAAATTGAAGACCAGTCACATAGTTAAAATTGCTGACTCAGTGCACTTCTATTCAAACACAACTCGATTTCTAATAGTTCCTAGAGAATCTATAGAAATTTCTACTACATCCCCATCTTTTAGGTATTTTGGATTTTTCATTGACATTGCTACTCCTGCTGGCGTCCCTGTGGAAATGATGTCTCCGGCTTCAAGGGTCATGACCTGACTGAGTGATGAGATTATGTTTCTTACAGAGATCACCATTTTGCTGCTAGAAGAATTTTGTCTTATTTCTCCATTTACTTTTGTAGTAATTGCCAGATCCTGAGGGTCATCTACTTCATCCCTTGTAGTAATCCAGGGGCCACAAGGAGCGAAGGTGTCTATGCTTTTTCCCCGAGTAAACTGCTTGTCCTTAAATTGAATATCCCTAGCTGAAACATCGTGCATTATCATGTACCCAAAGACATATTCCATTGCGTCTTCAGGAGCGATTTTTTTCACATTTTTTCCCATTATGACTGCCAATTCCGCCTCATAGTCAAGCCTATGTACAATATTCGGACAGATAATGTCTCCAAATGGATCGTTTAAGGCAGTCCTTGGTTTCATAAAAATCACAGGTTCATGTGACGGGGTTAGTCCAGCGTCACGAGCGTGATCATAATAGTTAAACGCGAGGCATATTATCTTTGAGGGATCTGGAATAGGAGTCAAAAGCTTGACTTTATCCGTTTGATATGAAAACGTGACTTCAGTAAGGTTTTTCTTGACTTCGTTAATCCACCCGCCAAAGAGAAATTCCTTGATGCTGTGAGGAATAGGAATACCTGTCTGTTCCTGGAATTCTGATTTTGAAATGAGTCGTTTACCATCCTCAGATATAATTGCGTAAGAATCTCCAAATGTTTCATTCCTAAATCTGCCAATCTTCAATCTATCAATCTACCTATGAGCATAAGTGGCTGATCCATAGCTGCTAAGCTTACAGAAGCCAAATCTGACAAACTGGAGTATCGTACCTAATTTCATACTTAAGATATATGATTCAACAACCCCTGTTACTATAATCAAACTATGTGGATTAAACGAATCTCCATTGAAAAGATTTTTGGGTACAGTAACGCTAAATTCAGTAACGTCTTTCTTCGATACCCACTGTATTTTCTTCATCGATTGGGTTATTTGGTCTCCATGATAAGAACTAATTATCAATTTATTATTATCTTCCTGGACAATTTCATCAATTCTTATATTGAATAATTCCATTAGGCGAAGTATATCGCCAACCTGCAAATCATTTACATCTGACAATGCAATATAAAACCTATCCGTAATCTCAATCTTCCGCCTACCAAGGTTCTCATTAGGGTGATTTCTAAGCTCCACGACACCTTGCTTGCCACCTTTTACTATTAATTCTACGGGTGAAGGTACAAAAAAGACTCTAGGTGATATCGGATCAATGATTTTTCTATTTATAGATTCTAGTACTTCAAATGGGGGTTTAGTTTCAGCCAGAGTAATCCCAAGTCCAATGACAAATTTCCTAATGGCCTCCGGAGTATATCCTCTATTGCGGAATGCCCACAATGTTGGCAATCGCGGATCTTCCCATGATGAGATTATACCTTGATCCAGTAAAGGTTTTATTTTTCGTTTTGATACAGGCATTCCGTCAAATTCCAACCTTGAAAACTCAATAACAGTTGGACTTTTCATTTTAAGTTTAGCAAGTATGCTATAGTAAAGTTCATTTCGCAATTCATATTCTTTAGTTCGAAGTGCATGACTAACACAATCCAAGCTGTCTTCTACTGGTGCGGCCATGTCATAGGTTGGCCAAATGCGTATTTTAGAACCCAGTAATGGATGAGGATAATCAATTATCCTAAATAGAGTTGGATCTCTCATCGCAGTATTCAGGCTCCGCATATCACCCTTAAATCTAATGATTGCTTCATTCTGTATGTAATAACCATCAAACATTTTGTCCAATCTCTCGGCATTACTATCACGATTTATTCTACACAGACATTCTATTTGATCAGATCTATTTTTATGAATTGTATTTACAGAGCAAGTACAAACATATGCATGTCCCTCATTTACAAGTTCCTTAGCATAATCATGTAACAACGTGATGTCATCTGAAGTGTTCTTTACTTTGTCGACCTTTACTCCCAACCATTCTATCCCCTTCTTTATAGCTTCATAATATTCTATCTTTTCATTCAATGGATTTGTATCATCGAAACGAAGAATCATCTTGCCATCATACATTTTTGCATACTCTTCATCTATTATTGCTGCCTTTGCATGACCAATGTGTGGAAATCCATTAGGTTCCGGCGGAAATCTTGTAACCACGTTACCAGTGGAGGCAAATGGTAGTTCTGGCAGAATATTGTCTTTTCGTTCAGTAACTCTAGAACTCGTGTAACATTCAGCAAATTTCTGAAGTGCTGCCTGTTGACTATCCGAATGTAGAGAATTTACCTCATCCACTACCCCTTTAACAGTTGTCATGATGTCAGTAATTGAATTTCTAAGTTCGGGTTTTTTTGCCATCAAATGCGAAACAACGACCTTCACGTTTGTCTTACCATTGTGTCCAAGTGCATTTCTTAGCGCAGTTTCCTTGATGAACTCAATAAGTGTGGGTTCTACTTCCACAAGGTCACAAACTCCTTTCTACTATGAACCTTGCAGATGATCCTAAAGCTCTTTTTGGTTCAGTTTCGGGGTAAGATTCAATATTTTCCAATGATTTAGTCATATGTGTTCTAGCAATGGACCGTACTTCGCTCTCTATTCCTAGAGTGGAAATTGTATCGACTGCAGCCCTAATCTCATCTTCTGAGCTTTTCTTCGACCCGTATACTTTTAAAATTTGATCCTTCTGACTGTTGCTCGCAGCTCCTATCGCCAATATGATTGGGAACGTTTTCTTTCCTTCCCTTATGTCATTGCCAACTGCCTTGCCCGTTAGCTTTGGGTCACCAACTATCCCAATTAGGTCATCGATCAGCTGAAATGCTATACCTATACCGTTACCGAACCTTGACAGATTTTCTACATCATTTTTCGATGTGCCCGTACATGAAAGTACACCTAGTGCGCACGAGACTTCAAAAAGAGAAGCAGTTTTCTTCTTTACCATATCAAGATATTCATTGATAGTAGGAAAAGATTCACTATTTGCTAACCCTGTATCGGTCGCTTGACCTTCGCATACAGAAACACATGCGGTGGCCAGCCTTTCAACCATCTCTCGAACCGCATTGTTACCAACTTGATAAGCGTTATTTGCGGAAGATAAGAGTTGGAATGCTTTTGAAAATAGTACATCACCAGCCAGTAACGCTAGTGGAATTCCATACCGCTTATGGACAGTCGATACTCCATGTCTAAAATCGTCGTTATCCATAATATCATCATGAATCAGTGAAAAATTGTGAACCAATTCCACAGCTGCAGCAGCGGGTATGGCATTAACTTCTATCCCCCCGAACATTTCGCAACTTTTAATTACCATGAATGGCCGAAGTCTTTTTCCTCCAGTGTTGATATAGAATGAAGATGCTTGAAATAATTCCGAAGGTCCTCCAGATAGAGAATCTAACGTAAATTCACTAACTCTTTTAGCGATGCCGTCCAGATCATTCCTCAAACTATTGATACTCAGACCGATAATTCCTCCTTTAGACGTCCTACCAAAGTGTATCGAACGTTTCTCAGTTCATTCAAATTCTGAGCGCCCACAAGAAACATTGTTCCCTTTAATTCCGCGATTAATAATTCGGCAAACGAGTATAAACTATCCAGGGACTCTGCCGCTCTCTTAAGAAAAGGAAACGCCATCCCACATGCTTCGGCTCCAAGGGCCAAACACTTCGAAATCTCCACGCCGTCTCGCAAACCTCCAGAAGCGATTACTGGAATTTTAACTACCTTTTTGACTTCTATCAAACTTAGTGCTGTTGGAATCCCCCAATCCCAAAATAATTCACCTAACTTTACTTTTATCGAATTTGCCGCTGATTCCGCCCTTAGTTTTTCGACGCCAGCCCAACTAGTTCCACCAGAGCCTGCTATGTTAATAGCAGAAACCCCTGCAAGTTCAAGCCTTTTACCTACCTCCTTCGAAATTCCTGCTCCCACTTCCTTAACAATTACGGGTAAGTCAAACGCCCTAACTATTTCCTTAATTCTGTCCAAAACTCCCTTGTATTTTGGTTCACCTTCTGGTTGAACGAGTTCTTGTAGTGGATTGAGATGGATTGCCAGAGCGTCGGCCTTGATCATGGCTATTATTCTACTTATTTCGTCAATGGTCATACCCTTCGCGAGTTGTGCGCCTCCTATGTTTGCAATTAAAAATGCACTGGGTGCTTGATCTCTTGCAACAGCATAGGTCTCGGCCAGCTGTTCGCTGCGTAGGCCAGCCCTTTGGCTGCCCAATCCCATCGCTAAGCCAAATTTTTCAGCCAATTGAGCAAGTCTCGAATTAATCTTAATTGCCTCGGCAGTTCCTCCAGTCATACAGTCGATAACAATTGGCGCAGAAAGTTTGTGCCCCAAAAAAGTGCAAGAAGTTTCTACAGATTCGTAGTCAAGCTCTGGCAAGGCATTGTGAATTAGTTTAACATTTTCCAAATAATTCGATGTTTTTCTTGCTTGAACATCTCTTGTTAAGGGGATAAGTATACCTTCTTTCTTTCTTTCTTGAATAACATTCAGATCTGAGAAAGAATCCGAGGAATCGGGCATTTAGTTACTCCCTCGCTTTCCCTTTATTACTGTACCTTCAACTTTCTCGTTATTCAAGATCTTTCTTATTCTTTCAGGTCTCAAGCCGTTTGCTATCCAAACCTCAAGACCCAACTTTGATATCTTTACAGCTTCACGGATTTTTCTTCTCATTCCACCAGTGACGTCTGCCTTAACAGTCCCGAAGCGTATCGGTGAGATTTTATCATAAATGGGTATAAGTTTTTTATTGTGCAAATTCTCGTAAAGCCCGTCAACATCAAGTGCAAATATGATCTTGGTAGGTCTTAGAATGGATGCAACTAAAGTCATAATCTCATCGCCAGAGATAATAGAGTATTTTGAGCATTTTACATGTACTATATCGCCAAAAGTGACAGGGGTAATACCTCTTTTTGTCATAACTGCTAATTCCAGAATTTTCTCCCGAATTGGTTTACGATTCAAGGTAAATGTAGTGGGAGGTATTGTATAAGGGTTCATTCCGAAGTTTAACATTGACTTTGTTACGATTTGATCAAGATGAAGCATTGATTCGTGCACAATCGCTATTCCATGAGAATGGTACTCGCTGGGAAGGGAGTGCATGTCATATTGCAATGACCAATAATGTCCAAATGACCCACCGCCATGAACAAGGATCATTGGCATATTAACGGCGGAAAGGGACTTTGAAATGTTCTTAATAGCAATATTGTTTGGAGTTAAAGGAGTTTCCTTTTTGGTAACAACAGATCCACCTAGTTTGATAAGTGCTAGTTCCGAAACCATAAAAAATCAGAATTTTTTGACTGAATTTAAGCCTTGAGTAATCTTTAGTCCATCAAAATCCAATTCTGCAAGCATTGATTGTGGTATTTTTTTTCCTATTTCTGAAATAATACTGTGACTATTGTGATTGGGAATCAATGCTATAACTGCTCCTCCTCCCCCTGCTCCAGTGAGTTTGCAGCCTAGGGCACCACTATTTTTACATATATTGATAAATTCCTCCAATTTAGGATGCGATACACCGAGCTTCTTGAGTAACTCATGATTATCAGAAAGTAATACACCTAACTTATTATTGTCCCCAGTCACTAACGCTCTCTTAGCTTCGATGCAGGTATTATTAGCCTTTTTTGCCAAGTCCATATATAGAAATGGATAATTTTCTTTCATTTGTTTTACTTTCAAAACAAGGTTTTGAGTTCTATGTTTCACTCCTGTTGTGCAGATAACAAATAATATTCTATTCTTAACACTAAACCGTCTATGACCTGACACCGGATTGTAGTAAAGTATCCCTCCGAATGTGCTTGCATAGCAATCAGCTCCAGAAGAATGTTTGTGAATATTACGCTCTGCAAGTGTAGCCGCTTCAAAGATTCTCTTTTTATCTTTCTTGAAAAAAAATGAATGAAATGCACCTGTAGCTGCAACACAAGATGCAGCAGAAGATCCAAGTCCCTCTCCCTGAGGTATTTGCGATTCGATCAATACATCAAGTCCGGTCAAATTGCCTATCTCGTCTTGAATATTGGAAAGGCAACTCAATATCGGATATAGAAATGACCTTAGGTTAATGCCCATCATGTCAACTCTCCCGTTATTAATTGGCGCATCTAATTTCATTCCTGCGTACTTAATTCTTATTGTATTAATCGAGTTGGGCCGTAATGTGACGGAGATTCTCATATTAATTGATGCCAATATAGCTGGATTACCATAAACAACAAAATGTTCCCCAAAAAGGGTTAGTTTAGCTGGTGCCGATGCGTAGATGTACCTTCCATGATTTTTATTCATGGTAAATTCATGTAAATGCGATAGCCGAGTAGCCAACAACAGAACTAATATCTCCAGTAACGTCTCCACTTGTTGCATATCTCAACAATTTACCTTTGACTGCGCCGCATTCTTTGGCTGCAGTCATAACTGAAGCAATTGCACCGTATCCACAAGCAGTAACTTGAAAGTCTTCAAGAACTGAATAGAAGTTGGAAGTATTCATATCTTGGATAGAAGATATTAATCTAGTATCTTTGGCGTGCGCTCGATCGTTTGATTCATAGTGGGTTAGGTCAGAGGAAGCTATAAGGATAACTTTTCTGTTCTTGATTATTTTAGCTAAGCACTTCCCCAATTCGATCGATGTATTCTTCCCCTGGTCCCTCAGGATAATTGGCAAAACAGTCGCAGACTTGTTGATATATTGCAGGAACGGGATCTGAACTTCAATGCAGTGATCCCTACTATGTGCGATAGGGTCGACTTCAACAATACTACATTGATTTGATATTTCACTTGCCAATTTTCCATCAATCTGAATTTTCCCAAATGGGGTTATCCAGCTGCCCTCGTCCATTATGCCCACCTCAGTACCAATGCCATAATGATTGGGACCGATTATAATTACAGTATCAAAATTTAAAGATGATATCTCGTAAAAAGCATTCGCTGCGATTGCACCTGAGTAAACATATCCGGCATGAGGGGAAACTATGCCATATATTTTTTGCCTTTCATTTGAAGGAGGGGGAAGAGCCCCAGGGCCAAACTTTGAATCCAAAAACAGAGACTCAACTGCTTGAAGGAGCTCTTCTTTCTTGTCGGGATAAAATAAGCCTGAAACCGCTGGTTTCCGCTCAAAATCCTTCAAGGAGTCTCTTCGACCAGTTTGGTTTCGAAATCGTCGATAGATAATGGCATTGCGCTATCCGAACGGATTTTGCCCTGTTTCTTTAATACTTCTCTTGCAAGCAACCAATAAACTGTGGCTAGTGCTTTTCTTCCCCTGTTGTTAGCAGGAATTATCAAATCAACTTTAGACGTGACATTATCACTATTGGATACTGCGATTACTGGTACGCCAGCTCTGGTAGCTTCAATGACTGCTTGTTCGTCAGCTTGAGGATCAGTTACGATAACAAGTTCCGGTTCCATGTAATCTGGAAGAGAAGGATTGGTAAATGTACCTGGCATAAAGCGACCCAAAATTCTTGTTGCACCAGTAAGTTCACAGAATTTTAGTACTGGAGTCTTCCCATACTCCCTTGCAGATGTTATGGCAACACGTGAAATGTCCGCTCTACTGATGAATTTTGCAGCAACATCTATTCTTGATAGCGTTTTACTAATATCTAGAATGTACAGTCCTTCGGGATTTGCACGTACTATGAAGGGTGTCATAAATTTAGTCTTTACTGGGGTCCCGACTCGAATGCCTGTTGCCAGGATCATTTTTTCAAGATTATCTCCTTCTTGTCTTCCATCCTCTATATCATTTTCTGAGGAATAATTTGTTACCTCACTTGAAATTTTTTTATTCGCTTCGGCCGTTACTATATCTTTTTCACCCCCGGCGGGCAAATTTGCATCACTAATTTGATTATCGTCACTCATGGTAAATATTGGACACTTCTGCCAATCCTTTTATTAAACCATACTCTGAAAGGCGAATAAATTCATTCAACTTAGCGATTCTTTCACCACCAAGAATTCCTGTTTTAATCATTATAGAGGAAGTAGCGATAGCAATGTGAGATATATGAGCGTCTATTGATTCTCCTGACCTATGAGATGTTATAATTTTCATTCCACTGGAAGTAGCCTCTTTTGCATAGTTCATAGCCTCGTAAAGACTTCCAGCTTGGTTTACTTTGAGTATTCCAGCATTGCACGCTCCGGCTGCCTTAGCCTTCCGAATTCTTTCGGTATTTGTAACCAACATATCATCTCCCACTACGAGGCAGTTTGCCGTACTAGTTATTTTTGCCATGTTTTCAAAGTCATCTTCGTGAACAGGATCTTCGATATAGATGAGCTTGTACTTGTCTACTAACTCTAGTACAAACTGAATTTGCTGCTCGGAATTGCGTGAAATTCCTTGCCTAGCGTATCGATAGGATGCGCTAGATTTGTCCCATAATGATGAAGCTGCAAAGTCAATTCCAATGCCTACTTCTCTTCCAAGTCGAAAACCAAGTCTATCTAGAGCATTAGCTACAACTGTTAAGGCCATGTCGTTGTTTAAATTAGGCGCCCAAGCACCCTCATCCCCTCTTCCTTTAGGGAATCTTCTGTCCATTTCTTCCAGGAGATGGCCTACTTCCTTATGCACCTTGAAATTTACCTCCAAAGCATCAACCATGTTCTTCGCAATAAGTGGACATACCAGGATCTCTTGAATATCTGGCGTCCCAGGCCCTGCATGAGATCCCCCTCCAAGCACATTGCCTATTGGGTATGGAAATTCATAGGGGCCTGAAGGTCTAAGCGACTTGAACAGAGGAATATTTTCAGATTTAGAAACTGCATCAGCTGCGGCTACGCTCAATGCATAGGCAACTGCTCCACCTATTTTTTGATACGTTTCTGAATTATCAATGGACTTGAGGACTTCGAAAACTGCCTTCGGCTCACTTGCATCCAAACCTACAAATTTATCCCGATTTGAATTAAGTATTTGCAGCGATAATTCAGGATCATTTTTGGCGAAACTTATCGCCTCATGTTGTCCTACGCTTGCTCCTGAAGGTGCACAAGCCCTGCCCAAATACTCGTTATCGCTAATAACGTCAACCTCAATTGATTTGGTTCCTCTACTGTTGAATACAATTCTACCTTTAACCGACGTAATTACGGACATGAGCTGTCTAATCTATTTCTGACTGAATTTCTGACATCCTTCTTCTAAGTGCCTCATAGTAAGGAATCACCTGATAAATTGTTTCAACACATGATAGAAACATTCTCCTACAACAGTATTTGTTTATACCAATCGAGTCCATGACCTGAGCAGGATCTTCCCCAGATTTTACTCTGTTGTTAAATTCTAAAAATCTATCAGCCACTACATTTCCGCAGGTAAAGCATCTCACAGGGACTAGCATATCTTGTCGATCAATTATACCAAAGCCACCATAATATATTACAATCTCTTTAGGTTTGCGATAACAATTTCGTGATAAATATTTTAACCAAGAAATATTCAAATTAGCCGAAACTAAACCGCTACAAATAAGCGGGAGTCGCCCAGCATGGTCAACGGCGTAAGACTGAGGCTCTTATCCCTTAGGGGTTCGTGGGTTCAAATCCCATCTCCCGCACCCTTATGGATTTCTAATCTCAATTGTGGCTCTGGATTTTGGAATACCGTGAAAGAGAAGTTTAAGTAGATTCATGGTTCTCTACAATTTGGGCCGGTAAATAAACGAAGGTTTAGAATCTAAAAAGTTGAAAATTGGTAACGAAAGTCTAGTATGTTTCTGTTCAGTGTGAATATTGTAATGTAGAACTGAAGTTCATGTACACATATTCTAAACCGTCAAGTGCTACTATTTTATATGGAAAATTTAATTATGCTTATCTATCATTGATTTCATATTGAAACCTGATTTCAATGATATTGAAAAGAAACAGAAGCTCTACTTATTATTAAAATCGCAACACGAAGCCGAATTGAAAGAAATGAATCACTATATGTCAGTACTAAGCACCATTGGTAATTCCTTAATTAGAAATTATATCTACAATCTCCTCAATGACGGTCTCAGACATATCGAATATATTGCAAGCATCATGGCTGAAATAGAAGGCGCGAGCAGTAGCTTTCCCCTTACGAAAAAAGGCATCTCCGCATCTATTGAGGACGAAAAGGAGTCAAGAGATATACTGGTAAAATGCCTAGAATTAGCAGAAGACGTAGAAACTAAATCCTTCTTAAGGAGTATAGTGGTAGATGAAGAACATCACATTAAGATTTTAGAGCACGTATCAGAGCTTGTAGAAGCCTCGTAGGCTAAAAAACAGAAATCTAATTCAAATCGCTAATGGCCTGATTTCTATCATGGTAGTGTTCTGGTAATTTTGCAGCGTAAATATACTCAATCGCTGATAGTTACCTTGATGAGTTCTGCATCTTGTGCATTTACTGGTGCGTCATTGTCATCAGTAGATATACTCGCAATTTTGTCTACAATATCCATCCCTTCAATAACCCTACCAAAGGCGGTGTACTGGCCGTCAAGAAAATAAGAATCCTTAATGACAATAAAAAACTGTGATCCAGCACTGTCAGGATCGTGGGATCTAGCCATTGACACAATGCCTCGTGAATGTTTTATTTCATTGAATTCCGCGTTGATTTTCCAGCCTGGGCCTCCGGTACCCCAATTACGGCGATTCTCACGATCTTTTGAATTTGGATCACCTCCTTGTACGACGAAACCTGGTACTATGCGGTGAAACAATAATTGATCATAAAAACCTGCTCTGACTAACTTCCCAAAATTAGTAACAGTGTTGGGCGCTATTTGCGGCATTAGTTCGATTCTTATAACTCCATGTTTTGTAGTAATATTACATGTTGATTCCATAGTTATGCTATACTTTAGTGCATATATGAATTAGCATTATATTGCTCCTGAAGTAATTTGTCACTGTTGTCAAACTTGGCTCGAGAAATTATGAGAAAATATATTGAAAGTTCATATTGTTTCTCAGCTATTTCTAGTGATGGTATTACATCTAATGAATTCATAGTAAGAATGAACGATGGTTTATTTCGTTCCTGTGTGGTAAATGCAATTGAGAAGAAAAAATATCCTAGCTTAACTAAGACACTTAGTATTGCAAAAAATCTAGATTATTATCAATGCAAGATTTGTAACTTGGTCCCAGGCCTGGAAGATAAATCTCGGATCAAATCAGTATTACAACAGACTAGAGTTATTGTCATATCGGCTTTAAAAAAGCTTATAGATATCCTACTCGACACTTTCTCAGAGTCGGTAATAAGTGAGTGGAATCTACATTCTGAAATGATATTGATTGCAGTTTCTGAATTTGTCGCTACAAATGCTCAATTCGAGACTAAATTTAAGATAACTGAAAAAATACTAGAATCAACTTTATCATACCTAGAAATAGATTATCCGTATTTAGAAAAAGAGATCACCAATATGTATGGCAGGAAGTAAAACTAAACCTACTGTGCGCAATAACACACAAAAAATTGGTTCACTCTGAATATTTTAGCCTACTGCGAATGCAGTGAGAACTTCCTCACCGTGTGAGGAAGGCTTGACTTTCTTGAAAACCTTAAAGATTTTACCGTCTTTATTAACCAGAAAGGTAGATCTATGTGTGCCAACATATTCCTTTCCCATGAATTTCTTAGGGCCATAAACTCCATAGCTTTTCGAGATTGAATTAGATTGATCAGATGCCAAGCAATACGGAATTTTCATTTTCTCTCTGAATTTCTTGTGTGATTGTTGATCATCAGGGCTAACGCCAATTACCTCTATCCCATTTCTTTGGAACTCTTGATATCTTGTAGTGAAATCATGAGCTTCTTCAGTACAGCCAGGTGTAAAATCGCGTGGATAGAAATAGACTACAACCCTCTTATTCTTCACGAGGTTCCAAAGGTCATTCGAGATTCCACTTTCATCTGAGAAAGTAAAATTAGGTGCCCTGTCTCCTTCTTTCAACTCGTTCAAGTCTTCAGTTTTGCTCATGAAGGTAACCGCTCACTCCTATAAAAAAACTTTACAAATCGTCCAGAAATTAGAGAATTTCGAAGTGGAAATTGTAGCAGTATGGAAGATTGGATAGAGATCACCTGCTTAACATAGTGCATGCATACTCCCATTTCAAGAATATTAGTCAGAAAGAAATATTGGATCACAATTGATAAGTGCATAAATAAGAGAATCAAGTGTTGGTGAATTCAATTGGATTATGACATAGTTGTAGTAGGTGGAGGTCCTGCGGGTCTTTCGGCAGCCTATGCTGCATCAAAATTGCGTGCTAGAACCATCGTATTGGAAAAAGATGATGGCGTGGGCCAGTTCGTGAGGACGAGTGGGGTTAGCTGGATTGAAGATATGAAGACACTAGAGATACCTGAAAAATTTTATAATCCTATCAAAAACTACAGAATAATATCTCCAACCGATGAGGTGAACTTTAACGGAGAAATTGCAAGGTCCTGCGTCCTGGATGTCAGAGCCACGTACCAATATCTGGCATCATTAGCAATCAATTCCGGCTCGGAACTTATGGTAAGAAGTCAAGTTAATGATGTTATATCGAACTCATCAAGAATCACAGGTGTCAAGTCTAAGACTCCTAAGGGAGAACTGGAAATCAAATCAAAGTTAGTGATAGATGCAAGTGGCTTCAATAGTACAGTTGCCCGACGTGCTAGAATCGTTCCGCAATGGAGCAGGTACGGCATAGGTGCGGAGTATGAATGTTTTTGCAATGGAGTTGACCCACAAACATGGATCTTAATGGTTGGCAGCATTTACTCGGAAGCAGGTTATGCTTGGCTATTTCCCCTTTCAAAGGACAGAATAAGAATTGGCGTAGGAGTTGGGAGACCAGAATCTAGACAAGATCCTTTAAAGAAATTGAATGAATTAGTCGAAAAGAGAGTGAAACCTCTGAATGAGCTTTCAAATTTACAGCCGATTGAACTACATTACGGATTGATTCCAAATGAAGGATGTGCTAGAACTAGTGTACAGGACGGTCTAATCTTAGTTGGTGATTCTGCCGGTCAGTCAAACCCGCTAATACTTGAAGGAATACGATTTGCCATTCAATTTGGTCGACTCGCTGGTGAAGTGGGGGCCAATTCGCTATCTCAGGGTGCAACAAAACAATCCCTTCTGAAATATGAAACTACTTGGAGAAAAATGATTGAATCTAGAATAAATGCTGCGCAAAAAGTTCAGTCGAGATGGTTGGCATTGAATAACGAGCAATGGGATAAAGAAATCCAGACTCTGAAGAATATTTCCGAAGATGAATTCGTGGATTTCATCAGAGCAGATTTCACAGCCAGCAAAATGCTGAAGTTGTCACTCCATCACCCTCAGTTAATCGCGAGGAAGCTCTTTGAAATGGTGTTAGGAAAATGAAGCAAGATTTTTATATGAATTGGAAGGCACCAGATTAATTATTGGCCGGAGAAACCGCTGCTCAATTTGCTCCAGTTATATACATGCTCGGTTTCGGTTTGGTTGCCTCTGTTCCAGCGTTAATATTGTCTAAACTGTTATCACCACGGCGAAGTTATAACCCTGTGAAATTCTTGCCTATGGAATGTGGCCAAATGCCTTCTGGAGCTGGGAGATCTCATTTCATGATGCAGTATTACGCATACATCTTAATGTTTGTAGTATTCGATGTGCTATCAATTTTCTTATATGCTTGGGCGAGCGCGTTGTCCATTATTCCTAGATCCGCCACTCTTCCAATAATTGGATTCCTGGCCATCATGTTTGGAGCTATGGCTTATGCACTTTATCTTTCTGGGAGAAAGGGGATATGGTAAGCTTCTGCAATCCGGGAAATGTTAAATACCAATATTATGGGAAGGAGTGTAGATATAGGCTTTGTTAAAAGAGCTGATCAATCCGACCAACATTAATATTATGGTTGGAAAACTGGGGGATGTTCTTACAAGGGCACTTGATCTGCCCCTTGGTTATGCAATTAATTGGGGAAGAATATGGTCTCTATGGCCAGTTCATCTCGAGACTGCATGTTGCAGCGTAGAATTTGGTGCAGCATCAGGTCCTCGTTATGACGTTGAAAGATTTGGTATAATTGAAGCATTCGGCTCTCTTAGACAATGTGACCTTATAGTAGTTCAGGGCACCGTTACTAGGAAAATGGCTCCACGATTAAGAATGGTTTATGACCAAATGCCAGATCCCAAATATGTTATTGCAATGGGGGCATGTGCAATTACAGGCGGACTTTACATCGATTCCTACAATGTGCTTCCAGGTGTGGATGGAGTTATACCTGTTGATGTATACGTTCCAGGCTGTCCTCCAAGACCTGAAACTTTGATACAAGGTTGTATGTTACTCCAAGAAAAGATTAAAAGGTCGAAGATAAGATAGAATGAAATCTGAAGAATTTAGAACAGTGAGGAATGACAACGTTACTAATGATTCCTCAATAGAAGAACGTGCACAACCGAGTGAATCTGCAAAGAAAGTGAAAAAAGATATCACTGATATTGCACCATCAACCAGTACAGCTCACCATATAGCACAAGCAGCTGATTCATTGACACCTAATATTGAGCAGGGAATTATCAATAAGATCGATTCGGCTTATGGTAACAAGATCGAGGTAATTTATGTCCGGCCCTCTAGGATGAAAATACGGGTTCCGAATCAAGATATTTTACACGTGGCAACATTCATCAAAGAGAACTTTAATTTCGATCATGCTGAATCAGTTTCAGGAACAGATTACCCTAAAGAAAATCAGATTGAGATCGTTTATCATTTGAGTTCTTACTCTGATGAGAATATTGTTCCAATGGTCCTAGCTCTATCCACTAGGGTGGATCGAGATGATCCACGCGTACCTAGCCTTATCAGTGTGTTTAAAAGTGTGGAATATCATGAAAGAGAGACATACGAAATGGTTGGTGTTTACTTTGAAGGACACCCTAGAATGGAACGATTTCTATTACCAGAAGATTGGGCTGATATACCTCCACTTAGGAAAGACTTTAGGATAAAGGGTAGGTAGCTCTCAGATAGAGGTAGAGTTGAAGAAAAATGAATGATTTCCAAGCAAAATTTGATGAAACCATTAAGATGGGTTTAGAAATTGTTAAGGAAACTGAGGAAGACCGTTTAATGACATTAAGCGTAGGACCCCAACACCCTGGGTCAGGTCACTTCAGGTTTACTGTTAAGGTTGACGGAGACTACATCGTATATTGCGATCCAGACCCAGGTTATGTGCATCGGGGCGAAGAAAAAATGTCAGAGTATCGGAATTATATACAGAATATTCCCCATCTTGAACGCCCAGTTATTCACGATTCTAATAACATTACTTATTCGTACAGTTTGGCAGTTGAGGAGCTAGTTAATATCGAGGTCCCTAGGCGAGGACAATTCATACGTGCTATTGCGTCCGAGTTGAATAGACAGGTATACACATTGTATTGGCTAGCCATCTATGGTATTTTCCTAGGTCATTCTACAATGTTTATGTGGCCTACGGGAGACAGAGAACTATTTATCGACCTTTTGGAAGCCCTAACTGGCGCCAGGGTCACTCACGCGTTTAATATTCCTGGCGGAGTGAGAAACGATATGCCGGAAGGGTTTAAGGAACGATGTTTAAGACAGATCGCCTATTTTGAAAAGAGACTTGTTGAATACGAAGATATATTCTATAATAACCCACTATTTCGCCAAAGAACTGAAGGTGTCGGAACCTTGAGAAAGGAAGATGCTATTAGTCTGGGTGTGACAGGATCTGTTGTCAGAGCATCAGGGGTGCCTTTTGATGTACGTAAAGCAGAACCATATGACATCTACAACGAGATTGATTTTAAAGTTCAATATATGAAAAGCGGAGATTCCTTTGCAAGATCAATGATACCATTTCTGGATATGAGAGAATCTTGTCACATTTTAAGGCAGTTACTAGATAAG
The DNA here is from genome assembly GCA_036558405.1 of Nitrososphaeraceae archaeon. Classification (GTDB taxonomy): domain Archaea; phylum Thermoproteota; class Nitrososphaeria; order Nitrososphaerales; family Nitrososphaeraceae; genus TA-21. Next base: position 114,449 of record DATBFR010000091.1, read on the forward strand.
ATACCACAAGCTGGCGAAGTTCGAGCTAAATTACAACCTAATCCAAAAGGACCGGCTGGAGAATCTTATAAACGAGTCGAATCAGCTAGAGGTGCTTTAGGATATTATATTATTAGTGACGGGACATCGAAGCCTTATAGGGTAAAGATCTCTGTAGGATCGTTTAGAAATATGCTTGCCCTACCATTCTTGCTAGTAGGATCTAAGTTGGGAGATATGCCATCAATTTACTGGTCATTGAATTACTGGCCTGTGGAGGCAGACAGATAAATGGCATCAGCACCACAGAAATTTACATTTGGAAATTTCGTGGCAAGCCTGGTATGGCTTGTATTTTGGATATTAGTAATTGTTACGCTAATAGTTCTTCCGCTTATTTTCATTATTCTGTTCTACGTACCTTTGCCACCTGTCGCAGGAGAAGTCTTGACGCCTTACCTTTTCTTTTCGATGATGGTAGACCCCTCTAGAACACTCCCTATTATCAAATTTTTCATACATACCGAAATATTTAAGGTGGCGGTATTTCCTGGGTTCATGTATGCAGCTTTAATAGCAGCAGCTACTATTTTCATAGAAAGAAAATTCCTTGCAAAGATGCAACTTAGAATCGGACCTCTTTATGCAGGCAAAATTGAAGGTATTCTTCAACTCATAGCTGATGGGTTGAAACTTATTTCTAAAGAGATTATAGCTCCATCAGGGGCTGATAAGCCTATTTTCTGGGCAACACCCATCGCTTTTGTTGCCACCGCTGCAGCTGTCGTAGCCTTAATTCCTGTAGCCCCAGGCTGGGTTGTTGCTGATGTTGACGTAGGGCTACTGGCTGTTTTTGCTCTATTAGGCTTCTTTCCGCTATTCGCTCTGTTGTTCTCTTGGGCTAGTAACAGCAAATATCCGTTCATTGGAGGACTAAGAGCGCTTCATCAGATGATTGCATTTGAAATCCCATTTATCCTTTCAGCCCTGCCTATAGTTATCCTGTCAGGTTCCCTGAATCTTTCTGAAATTGCTACTTCACAAAATCCTTACTGGTTCATTTTTTTCCTGCCAATAAGTGCCTTCGTCTTTTACATATCCTCGCTGGCAGAACTTGAAAGAATTCCATTTGACCTGCCTGAAGCTGAAAGCGAAATAGTTGCTGGGTGGCTTACAGAAACTTCAGGTATGATTTACGGGTTACTCCAATTAGGAACATATGTAAAACTTTATGCCCTAGCTGCCATTTTTGTTATTTTATTCCTTGGAGGTTGGAGTGGACCACAAATCTTTCCCAAAGAGCTTGTTCCTGGATATACCGGGGTTCAAATTTACAATGCAGATACTGTCAATGCAGCATTTTGGTTTACTATTAAGACGTTTGGTGTCATAATGCTACTGCTCCTCCCCAGAGGCATCAATCCTCGAATAAGAATCGATATACTCTTACATACTGGATGGTATAAATTGATCGTACTTGCTTTCATCAATATTTTCGTGGCATTAGCGTTAGTCTATGGGGGAATAGTCGGTCCTGGAGGTATTGTGCAATGAAGATCAGTGGGTCCGTCACTTTAGTCAGTAGATTAAAGTGGAAAATCCAAATCCGTACCAATGAATATCATGCTGCCTGTTCCTATTTACTTACTCACAGCCGAAAATGTTATTCAGCTACAGTACAAGGAATCGACTGGAGGGGAAAAAGTTTTGGCTGATGCAGTATTTTTTGGGGTTGCAATACTCACTATAGGATCAGCAATCGTTTCACTTGAGAGTAAGGAGCTAATATACGGTGCAATAGCACTCGCTATTTCAATGCTGGGGATAGCAGGTTTTTTCATTCTTCTTGACGCACCTTTTGTTGCCATGTTTCAAATTGCAGTTTATGTGGGAGCAGTGGCCGTCTTAGTAATTTTTGCGGTAATGCTAGTTAGAACACAAGAGCTCTTCACTGCGAAAGAAGATAGGGGAAGGAAGGCGGCTGGGATCCTCCTTATGCTTATTACTATGGGTAGTGTAGGCGCAATATTTCTTGCATCTGGGGTAAGGGATCCTACTTTTGGCAATCCTAATACATCCCCTGTTGATATTACCGAGATTGGGAAAACCATGCTAACTTATTACTCTCCCGCACTAATTGTTCTTGGATTCACGCTGGCTGGCGCGGTCATTGGAGCATTGGCTCTGGCGAGACGCGAGGATATAATTAAGGAAAATGATTGATCTAATCGACGCATTACTCGTGACAGTTGTGCTCTTTGCTATTGGTATCTATGGCTTAGTAGTAAAGCGTAACGCAATACGGATGCTGTTTTCAATAGAAATAATTGCAAATGCTGCAAACCTTAATCTAATCGCATTTGCAAGAGATTTGCACAATGCACAAGGCCAAGTTTTTGCACTATTCTCTATCGCTATAGCGGCTGCAGAAGTAGCGGTTGGGTTGGGCATAATAATAATAGCTTATAGACTTTACAAGGAAATAGACGTCGAACAGTTTAGGAGTTTACGGGGCTGATACCTCATTTGCATTGTAATAAGTTGTATAGGGCGGTAGATGGGAAAAATGTCTGAATCTTATTTCTTACTTGCCGCTACATTTCTTCCGTTGCTCATAGCCCCAGGAGCCTACATGGTCGCAAAAAAAATAGGTCCAAACGGTGCCGCCTGGTTTTCATTTGGAGTCATGGCAATTTCCACTGCCTTACTTCTATTTCCAGCCTTATCTTTAAATGGAGGAAATTCAAGTTACTCAGAATCATATACTTGGAGTCCATTTGTAGGTAACTTTGGTCTAAAACTTGATGGCCTTAGCCTTCCATTTGCCGCGGTAATTTATATTCTATGTACTGTGCTCACTCTTTATTCAAAACCCTACATGTTGCATAAAATTACTGATCGATACCATGAGGGGGAACGCACAGGTCAGGGATTTACCTCTCCACCGAATTCGGGAACTTCTAGCGGTTCAAATTCGATGAGAGATCAAAGCAAACAAAGTGGACAAACTAGGATGTTATTGACTCAGCCTAGTAAAGAACAGGGATACATCAGACATCACTTTGGGCTCTATTATGGCCTATTCTTGACCTTTTCTATGGGCATGCTCGGAACAGTACTAGCCACCAACCTCATAGAATTTTACGTCTTTTTCGAATTGATGCTTGTTCCATCATTTTTCTTGATAGCCTTCTACGGTTACGGTGCAAGGAAGAGGATAGCTCTTATGTTCTTCTTCTGGACACATGTCGGAGCAGTAGTTCTGCTTTTGGGATTGTTGGCCATGGGATTCTTCGCCGGAGGGTTTGATTATGATACCGTAAGAGCCCACGCTGCACAGATCCCTGCACAGTGGATTTCAATTATCATATTTGCACTCGTCATTGGATTAGGTGTAAAACTTGCTGCGTTTGGTGTCCATATATGGCTGCCATACGCGCATGCCGAGGCTCCAACCCCAATTTCAGCTCTGCTTTCTCCAGCAATGATTGGTATCGGGGCATACGGTCTGTTACGATTGTGGATGGAGCTGTTGGTAGGGGATTATTCTCAGTATAGTATTTACATAAGCATCTGGGGCCTCGTGACTATGATTTACGGAGGGGCAATGGCAATCATGCAAGATGACATTAAGAAAGTACTTGCATATTCTAGTGTGAGTCAAATGGGTTATATCCTCTTTGGACTTGGTTCGGAAAGCATAATGGGGATCACTGGGGGAACTTTCATGTATATTAGCCATGGATTAGGTAAAGCAATTCTCTTCATGATGGCTGGGGCAATCATACTCCAAACGGGGACTAGGAGTATGTCCAAGCTTGGGGGATTGGCAGGTAAGATGCCATATACTGCAGTCATTGCTATGATTGGTGCTCTGACAATTATGGGGGTTCCACCCACAAGTGGGTTTATGTCTGAATGGATCCTATTCAACGGTGTGCTGCAAACAGGAGTTACCCACGAAGATCCAATGAGAGTAACTCTCTTTGCATTCGGAATACTTGCAACAGTCCTGACTTCTGCCTACATCCTTTGGATGTATAAAAGAATCTTCTTTGGGAAAACACCCGAACAGTTTGCTAATGTACGCGATCCGAATAGATATGTGATCGTGACAATGGCAGTTTTGGCAGCACTTACCCTACTCGTAGGTGTTTATCCACAACCGCTACTAAATCCGGTAACTGAATATATACAAGATATGTTTGAAGGTGATAATACAGTTTTGCCTTTGCCTACACAAGTACATGCCAGTGGATTAAATACAAGTACCTCGAGTGGCGGTACGTTTACAAATGCCACATTACTTGGAGGTACGAGCTAAGCCTTGAGGCAAATTGCATGCATTCAATGCATAAATTATAAGTCTAATAGCATTGTGGGTGGAATGACTAGTTGAGCAACATAATAGGATTAGAAGGTATCGCGGTAAATGCTTGGATGATCTGGATACTGCCGTTCGTTGGCGCAGCTATCATGCCGGCAGTCGCCAAGCTTGGAAAAAAGGTACGTGACTATACCGCCGTTGCTTTTGCTCTTGCAAGTGCGATAGCCGCTGTATCCCTATTGCCGCTGGGACTATCAGGTTCCTTGGTGCACAGTCAAGTAAATTGGATACCAATTTTTAATATACAGGCCGGGGTTCTTGCAGATTCGCTTTCTATACTAATGGCCAACATCGTTGCTTGGATCTCTTTCCTAATATTTGTATATTCGACCAGTTATATGCACGGGGACAAAAACCTCACAAGATACTGGTTTTTTATGCTCTTTTTCATAGGCTCGATGCAACTGATAGTGCTTTCAGATAATCTACTAATGATGTTTTTTGGTTGGGAGGGTGTTGGACTTGCCTCATTCGCCCTAATAGGATTTTGGTACCAGGATAAGCGAAAGCAGTACGTGGGAACGCCTGGCCATTATGCTGGAGGAATTCAAATGTGGGCTTCTCCCACACATGCCGGACTAAAAGCCTGGCTTATGACAAAGGCGGGTGACATTATGATGCTATCAGGAATGTTCCTCATTTTTTCATATGCAGGTACGTTTGGATTTACTGAATTACTTCAAGATCAGGGTTGGGCTACGGAAATGGCCAAGAACAATGTACTTGTTCCCGCGGCTGTTCTGATCTTTGGTGGGGCTATCGGTAAATCTGCGCAGTTTCCGTTAAATGAATGGTTACTGGAAGCAATGACCGGTCCCACAGCTGTTTCGGCTCTAATTCACGCTGCAACAATGGTTAAGGCAGGAGTATTTCTAGTTGCAAGAATAGCTCCATTGTTCTTTGCTCTGTCCGCGCTCAACACCTCACAATTTTTTGAAGTTGTGGCGTGGGTAGGGGCAATTACTGCGTTTCTACTTGCAACTCAAGCCATCGTTAATCCAGAGATCAAGAAAGTATTAGCATATTCCACAGGTTCCCAGATAGGGTTAATGATGCTGGCACTAGGAATAGCCGGACTGTCAACATCATTCGTAGATGGCTACACCGCGGGCTTCTTTCAACTTATGAGCCATGCAATGTTTAAGGCTTCCCTGTTTATGGGAGCAGGCGCAGTATTGCATGCTGTTGGATCGAGATACATGACGGATATGGGTGGACTAAAATCAAAAATGAAAAAAACCTATCTTTTTATGCTTCTAGCGGGTCTTTCGCTGGCTGCAGCTCCGCTCATTACATCAGGATTCTGGAGCAAGGATGCAATTTTTGCTGCAGTTCTCAATTCTGGTTATGCATATGCTCTCCCACTCTTTGCCATGGCAGTCATGGTATCTGTCATGACTGCGTTCTACACATTCAGGATGCTAGGAATGACTTTCTTTGGAAAGGAAAGCGCTCACATCAAACGTTCAGAGGAAAGTGGACATAAGGTTCATGACGTTGGAGCTTTAATGTGGGTCCCGTTTGCAATATTGGCAGTAGCAAGCATTGCAATAGGACTAGTGGGATTTGTGTTTGAGCATCAATTGCACGAGTTATTTTCAGCTTATCTTGCAAATGTTTTTGGCATAGGCGTTAACGCAGAAGAGATTGCGTCACAAGGAATCCCAGAAACTGGACAAAGTGGGGAAGCGCTATCAGAAACAGCACCTGACGGCTTTTTAGGACTTGATCCTGTGGCAGCTACTGCATCAGTCGCATCTTTTGCAATTGGTGGAATACTTGGATATCTTGTATACATAGGAAGAAAGATAGATCCACAAATAGTATCGAGAAGTGTAATTACACGGGCACTGTGGAAATTTCTCTACAATAGATGGTATCTGAACACCGCACTTTATTGGGGGGTAGTAACAGGTCCACTTGCAATTTATCGTATAGTGTGGCGGTACTTCGAAAGCACTCTAATTGATGGGATAAACCCTGGGCTACAAGGATCAATGACATATTTCTCAAAGGTTATACGGGCTGGTCAGACGGGTATAACACAGACTTATCTTTTTGTTTTCGCAGCAGGGATATTGATAATTGTGATGATGCTGTTCCTATAGGAGAGAAAGATGAAAGAATATGTTTGATTCCATTTCAACGCCAATCATTGTGACTGTCCTTCTAGGAGCAGTAGGTCTCGCTATTCCCATGATTGATGCTGTTAAGAGGGAGCGCGGTTCAAATAACAAACTCTATAGTGGCATCTCGTTTGGTGCCCTTACCCTGGCTATTGCTTTCATCATATACCGAGTACTGACCGGCGAGCCATTACCTGCAATCGAATTTGGTCAAGGGATGCTTGCCAATGACATGTTTGGCTCTTTTTTTGCCATTACCTTTTTGATAGTATCCATAATGGTAACAGCATCATCGTGGAGCTTTATGAAGAAAAAAAGCAATCCAGCAGCCTACTATTCTTTAATTCTTCTCTCGAGCATAGGAATGATACTTATTGCATATTCTACTGATTTTGTTATGCTACTTGTGTCTTGGGAACTTATGTCCATTCCTACATATGCGCTTGCTGCATTCTCAAAGCGTGATCCTATATCCAACGAGGCAGCAATTAAATATTTTATGTTTGGGGCACTATCTTCTGCAATTATTGTTTTGGCCATTGGTATAGTCTATGGTATCACAGGCACTACCAATATTGGAGATGCCATAAAGGCATTTGTTACTTTGCCACAGGATCTCATGCCGCTAGCTATACTAGCGATAGCACTATTCATAGCAGGATTTGGGTTCAAAATGGGCCTTGTTCCTTTTCATATGTGGCTTCCTGATGCATATGAAGGTGCACCAACTACAATCGGTGCATTACTTGCAGCAGGAACAAAAAAGGCGGGATTCGCTGCTGCAATTCGAGTTATTGTTCTTGGAATGTTTGTACTCAACGTGGATTGGACCATCGTTCTCGCCGTTATTGCCATATTTACGATGACGCTTGGAAACTTCGGGGCGCTAGTTCAAAGAAGCGTGCCTAGAATTCTAGCATACTCAAGCATTGCCCAAGCAGGTTACATTATGATAGGGCTGGCACTTGCCCCCTACTCTGATCAGGCCTTAACTGGTTCCTTGTTCCAAATAATGAACCATGCGGTTATGAAATCAGCCGCATTCATAGCGGCCGCTGCTGTGGCGATAGGTATTGCTGGCTATAGTCTCGAAAAATACCGAGGCTTAGGACGGCGTATGCCAATTACGGCTATCGCACTATCTATCTCGTTACTTGCTCTGGCAGGGGTACCTCCTCTCAATGGTTTTTGGGGCAAATTAGTGCTATTTGGTGCTGCAATTAATACTGGTGATATGGTATGGTGGGGACCATATCTTGCAATTGCGGGTGTTCTTAACAGCGCCCTTTCACTTGGGTATTACGCCTGGATTATGCGCAAGATGTACATGGAAGAAGGTCCAGATATGTCGCGTGTGCGAGAGCCCCGATCTATTGTAGCTGTCTTAATATTCGGCATAATTTTCATGATAGGTTTCGGAATTTGGCACGGACCTATTCTCGATTTTGCCTCTCAATCTGTACCTGCATTGTCACAGTTAGCACACGCAATGTCAATAACGCCTAGATAAGATAGCTTTAATCTAATTATGCTCAGCCGAAAACATGAGGATTTACTTTGGTCGAATTGAGACATGACTGGGCTGTCTCTCATTGTTTAAGAGTGAATAGCACCCCTCGTAACATTTAGGAACCTATCAAGATATAGGGGAAAGCGACATGAACGAGTAATTTCATTTACTCTGTTTATGATTTTCCCTCCCCATTATCTCCGCTACTTCTTCATCGGTTACTGGGTCAAAATCTTCATAATATTGGCCCACGGATCTAAAATTGGTAGTGGACGGTACTATCACTGCTTGCACGTCGTCAGATTCCTTTTTCAGAAGTTCCAAGGTTTCTTTAGGTACTACCGGAATTGCGATTACAAGACTCTTTGGTTTCTGTTTTCTTATCCATCTTGATGCAGCAACAAGGGTTGCCCCGGTAGCAGCTCCGTCATCCACCAATATAATTACCTTATCTCTAATGTCGTAGTATCTAGCATTTTTTCTATAGACTGATTCTCGCCTCCTGATCTCAGCAATCTGGCGCTGCCTCTCCATTTCTAAATATTCCTCTGTAACTTTCAGTGCATTTACAACGTACTCGTTAAGATAAAGTGTACCATCGACCATTATTGCCCCGACACCTAATTCCGGGTTATTGGGCGCAGTTAACTTTCTTGGAATGACTATATCGAATAATGACGCACCGATTTTTTGTGATATAATGCTGGCCATGATTACACCACCTCTTGGGATACCCAACACAAGGATTTCTTCTTTGGGAATATCCCGAATAGAATCCTTGATTACAGACGCCAAGGTATAAGCTGCCTTTTCTCTGTTCTTAAACCTCAATATCGACCCATCCCTGATAGAAGACAATATATCCGACACCTTTGAGAACAATATCATTCTTCTTAATATCTTTGCTATAAGTATAACGGTATTTGGAAACTAGGTTAAAATATATAGATAATTTTTATCTTATAATCCTTGCCATAGTAACACATAATATATAAAGGCCTAAAGCATATTTCTCAATAGGTTGCAACCCAATTCTATAAAGTATAGGGTCCATTATAATCCATCAATGTACGACCATAAAACTGGTAGGTATGTAAACGGGGAAAAGATCTTTGACACATTCGATCAGGCAAGGGCCCATCAATGGAAATGTGAGAAATGTGACAGAACATTTTCAAAATTTCCGGATCTGAAGAGACATAAAAATGAGGATCATGCTTATTAGAGCATGAAGGCGGTCAATAATCTTTAGTTTCTTTGGATTTTACAAAAATCAATTAAATTCAGAAGCCTTTTCAACTCGCGATGATCCAGGGGATGTTATAATTTGAAGCAGCTCCACGCATTTCAATATTTTCAACCGCATGAAGTCAAAGAACAAATAAAGTATGATTCCATTGGTTACTTTGGAACAAATTGGCCACTTGTGAATGGGGTGTACTGGGTAAAAGTATTCGAGGTCCCAATCATAAAATATCAGGATTGCCAAATCAAGATTCAATTCGAATTTACTCTGGGGGCAACGGGAAGGCAACTATAATTGCTATAGCAGACGGACACGGCTCTTCAATACACTTTCGAAGTGCAATAGGCTCTCGAATTGCCGTAGATTGTGCAGTACATATTCTTTCTAACAAATTTAAGAAATTAGATACTCTTGAAATTAAGAGATGTATGGATGATATACCTAATTTGGTTTGTAACGCGTGGAACGATAAGATCATACATCATTATGCACAGAATAAATTTTTACCAAATGAGTTAGCGCTATTTGAAGATAACTGCTGGAGTAATGATTTTTTGGAGCAATTGAAGCTGAATGCAAGGATTGCTTACGGGACTACCTTATTAGTCGTTGTGATCAAAGATTCACTAATATTATACATGCAAATTGGAGATGGCGATATTCTGGTAGTAGACGAAAGCGGCGAAACAAGGAAACCACTTACCGATGATATCCAATATTCTAAGTATCAGACTAAATCTCTCTGCGCTGATAACGCCAAGCTAGATTTCAGAGTAACGACTGAAGATATCAACTATTCAAATCCTGTATTAGTAACCACTTCGACTGATGGTTATTCTAATTCTTTCATGAACTATTTAGATTTCACAAAAACTGCAAGCAGATATCTTGATATGTTGAGAGTGATCGGTCCACAATTGTTGCAGAAAATTATGCGAAATCTACTATTAAGAACAACTAGCTGTGGTAGCGGCGACGACATTAGCATGGCAATGGCGTATAGGGCTGATAAAATTGGTAAAATTGGCCTATTATTTCCACAGAATTGAATTCAATGGACTGTTGACTTGGTGTTGAATTGAATTTACTCTCTTGCTCCTAGACTCGATTGGGAAGCCAAATCTGCTTCCAAATATAACGGTATTTTGGATTTCAAGTGGCGATCATTTTATAATCTAATATGAATGAATTTCGATCTTATGATTCAGTAACATCCTATAGTTTGGGAACATGTTGTGACATTTCTCACATTTCCATTGTTTCTTTCGAGCTTCTGCAAACGTCAAATAGGTACCGTCTTGGTTTTCATACATACGTGTCCTATGATTATAAACAGCCAGATTGAAGTTGATTCTATACTTCTTTGACCTAGTCATAGTCTAGAGAATTAATTCTTACATTATTTATTAAATGCACTATGCTCAATCCTTATTGAAAATTATCTAATTATAGGATATTTGTCGAGGCTTTCTATTAAATGTACGATAACGATTTTTAGCGCAACTCAGTAGTAAGATCAATCAATTCATTGAAACATGTTCAGCTATGATTTAATTTCATAATTAGTTTACAAATTAGCCAAAAACCACTAGCATTGATTCTACTGGGTGTTATGATAAAACTGAGACTTTATTGCAAGGGTAGTCCTGTGAAGGCGTGATAAAACATTGAAGAAATTCTCCAATAAATCAAGTTTGATAGACGCTTCTTCATTTTAGAATACTACTTAATTCAACCATGCCATGAATAAATGGATGGACATGCTCATAGCTTCATTGACAGTTATTTCGTTAATCATAGTATTAGTTGATTATATTCTTCCGCTCTCCCCAAACCAAAAAGCGGCAATTTACCTGTTCGATTTGGCCGTTGTTATTTGTTTGGCCTGGGACTTTTCATTAAGAACAAGAGCGTCATCAAATAGAACTTCTTATCTGCTAAGGCATTGGTATGAATTCCCAGCAATGTTACCATTGATACTATATAGCGTAGTCGATACCTCGACCTACTTCGGGTTGATCATACATAATTTGAGATTTATTACATTCTTCAGAGTAATCCGATTGTACAACTTAATTTCATTAGTAGGCGGAAGCGAATTTGTTGTACTGGCTGGTTTTTCTGTATTTGCCATAGTCTTTGGCGCCATTGCCATCTATTTGGTCGAACCAGGAAATCCAGGCGCAAATATAAAGAATTTAGATGACTCATTCTGGTGGGCCGTTAGCACTATATCCACAGTAGGATATGGTGATGTATATCCTGTTACGACTGCGGGAAGAATAATTGCCACTTTCGTAATGTTTGCTGGGATCGGAATATTAGGTACGTTCATTTCGACTGTAGGTGCCAAACTGATATCAGGTAAACTCAGAAAGGGCTTTCATTCAGTTGCGGATGATACAAAATATCTAATAAAACAACGAATCGACGAAATAGAACATCTAAACCAGGGTGATTTTGATCTACTATTAATTATGTTAACCGAATTATATAAAAGCAAACAAGATGAAACCTAGTTCTATTAGCTAGATTAATTTATTAATTTACAACCTATTCTAAATTTAGTATCGGAGAAAATTAAAAGCAAATAGGAGCAAAGAAAATTGACACTTTATTTTTATTATAAAACTCAATTCACATTGTAAATACATTGTATATTCAATAGTTCATCCGGAACTCTAGAGTCAGCTCGGTGATCCGAAGCGGCATAATACATAAACAAATTAACCTACTATTGAATGGTAACTTAAAGTGCAAATATCTAAAAAGCTTGGGTGCAACTAAGCAAATTGAATGTTTAACTCCCATGTTGTGATGCTGGCAGATTATTCCTTACCATATCTGTAATATCTTATCCGTTTGAAAGATTACAGGTACAGTCCACTATAATGCTCTCATTTTGTCCCTTGACGGAGCTCTATCAAGGTGTATTTTGTGGTGCTTACAACTCATTCACTTTTCAGAATATCTGATTCAAAGTCCGAGGATTTCAGTGTCACTTTTACATTTCCAATATCCAACATAATACTAATCAATACTGGAATCGTATCGATGATATAACCAATTAATCCTATTTCATACTTGCCATAATCAGATCTAGAATTAACCTTGGGAACCCACTTTCAGATAACATTACTAAGTAATAGTACTATATTTCAATTAGGTCTTTCGCAAAGTTATTTGCTCATTCTCATAATTCACATACGGAAGCTGATAGTTTGTAAACGCCGTGTTGACCGTGATAGAATTGACCTAGACTATTCAAACTAATCCGGAAGAAATTCATTAGGGAGGGGGCCAGCCGATTCAAACTTAGAGCATTGGACAACAAAAGTTTTCATCAACGGCGCTAGGAGAGACTTAAGTCGGGCATTACAATCGAAGGAATATCCTTTAATGAAACTCATTAGTATTTAGGCTAAATTGCGCCTACGGTAATGGTACGCAAAGTATGGATGAGTTCGTAGCCTAACATCTGGTTTCAGGTATTCTAAGGGATAGAGTCCACCAAGGTATCGTTCGGGCCCCCCTTTAACATTACGAACTTGGGGATTGTTTGGTGATTTGATTCAGTACCGACTCTGCCTGAGCTTCGAACATGAGGTACTGGTTGGCCATGACATATAAAAAAGTCTTTGATAGTGTGCTCGTTTTTGGCTCCTTAAGCCTACCTGCATTGAACAGTTGTTTGCTTATACGTTGGAACACACGGTAGTCAGAATTCCGCACTCTGAAGGCTATTGTTTCAAAACCGTCTTTAGACATATAGCATTAATATATAATTATCATATATGAAAGTGTTAGGGTTAAAGATTAAACGGCATAACATGTTTTATGTCAAACTGCGAAGAATCTGGTAGAATCTGGTAGAATCTGGTAGAATCTTGCACTTTCCAGCACCTCTCATCTCGTCATGAATTTGATCATTTCTAACACAATATTCTGGTGTTTTCTAGACTTATCTGATTCGGTTTTCGTTTATCCGTCTAACCGTTATAAAACAATCTAACGGGTTTCAAAAAGAGCGTTAAATGCTTCTGTGAGAAAACTCTACCATAGGGACATAAGCTAACTAGACACCACTTAAGATGCTGAGTTAAAATGAATATATTTGGCCAAAGTATAGTAGCCATCTAGGTCTAATAGCAGAATCGCTTATTGATAATATTATTAGTTTTCCTTGTCGTATTCAATATTGGCAAAAATTAATGTATCGACAAAATAAATGATCAATTTTGTTGGATAACATCTACAACCAACTCGATTTGGACTTCGAATTATAACGCCTTTCTAATAACACTGACAAGGATTTTGCTCATCTGTAGTTGCCCTGTCCTAATTAATTCCCTCTCTCCAACGCCTACGAAAATGTCCTATTTCTGTCCAGGCATTGCCATCTGGAACCACAAGTTATCCGGCTCGCCATGGTAAGACTATATAAGAAAGATCCTGGCACCCGATTTACTTAGACCTCTCAAATTATAGAAATGGAAATGCGTCCGAAATGAAGTCTGATTTTTCTAAAAACAATCGGATTATCCAAGTAAAACTATTTGACCTTACTGTAGTTGGACGCAATTTGGAACTTAAATAAGAAAAAAAATTATGCCTGTCTACTAGATATCTATGTCTAATAAATAAACAGCGGTCGGGTGACTTGATTCACTTTTACAGATCCCTTCAATCTAGCGGCCAATTAAGGAACCATTGCCTGGCTATCTTTATCTTCTTAGGTAAGATAAGCTCCTAGTATATTTGAAGGATTGATCCTAATTCAATGATTTTGAAAATTAATATGATTTTCGATATCTCTGATAAGCCTAGGCCTAATTAGATTCAATTTTGAGGTGTAAGTACCGCAGTTACCATGTAGGATACCAGTTCCAAATTCTACATGATGTTAATTATTGCAATATCCACGCTGGCTGATATAATTTTGGCAAGAGTATTGCGCACTAAAGTTCAATTCGATAAGCTTCATTTCAATTGAGCTACGGGCAGGAATTGACAAATGGTGTCATAATGATGCACCGTCGTGAACATGGGCCCAAGGGGATTCGAACCCCTGACCGACCGGTTATGAGCCGGTCGCTCTAACCAGGCTGAGCTATGGGCCCTCAATAGAAAGTGCTTCAATATGTACGTATAAAGGTTTTGAACGGTTACGGTTAGAATGGTCCTAGTGATTATTGCATGTGCTAGTACATCGTTGAAGGAGGAAAGAGAGTTCCAATCTGCTAATCAGTGGCAATCACTTGTGGTTACTTCTTTACAACATAGTTTTCATACACGGAGTCTAGCAATTCGTTTTGTGCCTTTAGTGAATCTACGGCAGCATCCAATGCAATCTTGTATTTAGAGAGAGGTATCTTTTCGATTAAATCCCTCCACATCTGTGCATGTCTAACGTCTACTGTTTCATGTATTCTGAAATATTCGGTCGCATCCGCATCCGTCAAATTATAGAATTCTTCCAATCCATCCAACTTTGTTCTACTAATTCTTGGTAGTTCCATCTCGTAAGCATACATCGAACTTATCCCTTCTTCGATCGATTTTTCAGAAATCCCTTGTAACTTGGATACAGCACGATTAGTTTGAACAGTCCCCTCGTATGTATCCAAAGTAGCTTTGGGGACGCCAAGTTTGAAAGCAAAATTACACCAGGGTTCAATATGTTCGTATTCTTCTCTTTCACTTTGTTTAATAGAATCAAACGATTGTTGGTCTTTAGCGCGAACAGCAATATTTCCTACCATGTTTGGTATCGATTTTACCAATTTAGAATATTCCTTTGAATAGCCCTGCAAATGATCCAGAGTAAGTTCGCCCTTGGACCATTTTTGATAAAACGGGTGTTTTAAAAGACTTCGCTTGTCTATCTCTGCTTCTATCATCTCGAGGAGCTTTTTCATACCCATCAGATCTTTGTATGTTATACTAAAACATTGTGCAATAATCCTTACTGCCAACCATCCCAGTCTCATGGCTTCTAGGTCATGCTTCGCAAGAAAAGATTTTATGACCATCTCCTACCACAACTTTACGTGAGCTCCGGTGGTGTAGTAGCTGTTTGATCTCAGTTGCACAGTCCGGTCAAGCATTGTGGCCTTTCGAGTCGCAGATCCCGGGTTCAAATCCCGGCCGGAGCATCACATTTTTGTTAAACTCAGGTGCAGACAAATCTTACCTTTGCACAAGAAACTTATTCTGTCTAATTGATGATTTAAAAATTGAAAACTAGTTCGTGCTATCATGCTTCTATTAGTTTAGGAAATATTCAAAGTTTATTGAAACCCAGATTTGAATTTTAAATATGTCACATCTATATCTACTGTCGAATGTCAATTAACGTTTTAGTTGAAATTCTTATTCATGATATATGTTAAAATCAAATAACTTGATGTTGGAATCAATTCTAAAAGGATTAAATAGCTTGTCAAATTCAGTTAACTGGGCCAGGTTACATTATTGAATCGAAGAAACACTGAGACAAATCCACTTATAGATGAATTCGGATCATATCTAACCACGATTGACGAATCTCTAATTCGTGAGTTGGACTTGTATTCTTGGTCTGAATTTTATGCGCCTCTTAGATATGCTTCTGATGGAGGAAAACGAATTAGACCACTCATTCTGGTCCTCTCCTGTGAAGCAGTGCGAATTGATAAGGAAAAAGTAATGAATAATTCAGAATATGTGTCACTAGCTTCATCAGCAATAGAATTGTTGCACACTGAATCGGTGATTCATGATGATATAATCGATGAAGAAAGGGTCAGAAGGGGCAAGCCTTCGTTTCATGTCAAGTATGGATACAACAGCAGTATTCTTACTGCAGATTTTGTTCTTGGCATAATTCTGAACATTTGTTCAAAGATAGATGATGCCCACGTTTCGGCGGAGTTATCGAAAGCTGCAACTAAAATGAGCGAAGGCGAAATAATGGAAATAAGATTAGCGAAAGATCCGCGTCTGAAAGAAGATGACTATATCAAGGTTGTGGAATATAAAACAGCTTCTCTTTTTGAAGCGGCTGCAAAAATTGGGGCTATTTTAGGATCTGGGCGACAGGATGAGTTAATTGCGATGGGAAGTTTTGGCCATCTTCTTGGTATAGCTTATCAGATTCACGATGATCTTTTGGATTGGAACAACGAGGATAGGCTTTTCAATATGCTCGTAAAAAATAACGAACAATCAGTTGAATTCGTTCAAAGAATGGATGACTTGTTTCATTCATATTCCACCAAAGCTAAGAACGAGCTGAGAAAGATTCCTGACTCTCTCCCAAAAAAGTATCTACAACACCTAACTGATCTAACATACGTTCAGGTCTAAGCCTGACAATACTAGCTACCAGTGCGAGTTAAATGATGTAACATTAAATGTTCTCTAATGTATTGGTACTAAATAGTCTATCCTACATTTGTGTTATTGGTTCCGGATGCCTCCTTAACCATTTCACAGATGACATCACCTTCAAAATTATTTCGAATGCCTAGTGGATTGTTGGACTGAAATTGAAGACTAATTTGGACATTTTCGCCACACGCACCCGTCAGAAAAAGGGGGCTGAAAAGTGGCGGATTACACAACTTAATGACCTCCGCGATATTCCGAGTTTCACCTTTTACTTGATACTGGCTCAATGAGGCATTGCCATCAAAAATCTCGCCCACAGAGAAGACTGTTCCGGGATTGGAGGGATCATTAAGATTGTCAAGAGTCCAATTTCCACTCGCAGTTCCGTTCGCAAAAAGAATTATGAAAGCAATATTAGCCATATGTAGTGAACCATCACTACAACTAATACTTCCTGAACCTCCTCCATGAATTAGATATGAATTCGCAACTGCAGTTGATTGCCCTAAGTTAAACTGGAACGACGATACTGATAGTCCTATAAATAGTATCATATGAAGAATGAATAAATTTCTATTTGTAGCTCTGCTTTTCATTTATCATAATAGATTTCTGCAACTTATAAGAGATTCCCTTAGTCAATTTTAATTAATTTGTCGAATCCAACCTAAGTCTTAACTTTGCTCAGTTAGTCAAACGTAACGTGTCACATCTCCCCCAAATCAATTTGTCATTCCCAAACGCGTTTAATTTTCAACCATCTAAACTGAGATGTCCAATTAATGCCTGGTATTCACATTCCTGGATATTATTTCATTTAATATCTAGTACTCAGATTAGTCAGATCTCCGGCTGCGTTTTTTTCTTGCGTACAATTTTGCCTATCTTTCCACCTTTTTTGGGTGCATCGGACTTTTTTTGAGGAATCTTCTTTGCGTTACTTTCTGCTTTTGTTGTGGATTTTCGCGATAAGGGCTTCTCCGACGCCTCTGGGTGTTTGATCGACGCTCTTCCTTCATTAAGTCTACTTGAAAGTTTTTCTACATTCTCTGGATAGGTTGATGTCCTGAGATTATCCACTGGGATACCTCTATTTCTAGCAAGTCGAGGATTTAGAATACCTGCCTGCCTAATTTCTGTTACCGAGAATCCCCTTCCTAATCTTGTGATTGATATACCCTTACGAAAATATTTCACTATTGGCTTTTCGGCTATCTTTGGCATTATCAACAGCTATGACAAGTAAGCAATTTAAAATGGTTTCTATTCTTGATGTAGGAAACAAGATTCCTATTGCTAAGGTATTTGGTCTTGAGGCCCAGTTATTTATGTCAACTCAAATGTTCAAGATTTTCTATTGATTCACAGTGTCACTGATTTTTGACTGACTTACAATTACACAGAACCAGTTTTCATCTTCTGGAAAATAAGGAATCTTGCGTAAGGTGCACTTATACATTATCTTCTATTTTTGTCCGGCCATCAAAAATTTCATATTGGTTTTAACTTTATCCTTAATTGATTTTGCAGGAATTCCGGCTACAATATCTCCATCAGGAACATCATGAATAACACCCGCTGACGCTGCGACTATGACATTGTTACCAATTCTAATATTATCCTTTATCATGGAATTAAGTCCTGTCCAACACATGTCGCCCAAGATTGCGCTTCCCCCAATAATCGTGCCGGCAGTCAGCTCGCAATGGCTACCTACTTTTACGTTGTGTGCCACATGGACTAAGGCATCCAATTTAGTTCCATCTCCAATAATAGTATCTGACAACGAACCTCTAGCTACAGAAGAATTTGCAGATATCTCTACGTTACTTCCAATTTTTACTCCCATAATATGCGGGAATCGTTCCAAAGATCCGTTACTATGACGTTCGTAAGCAAATCCATCCGCACCAATTGTAACCCCTTGCTGAATCACACATTCATGACCCAGTACACAATTTTGAACGATACTGACACGATCATATATTATTGAATTATTTCCAATTTCGCAATTATCGCCAATTACTGTGAAATCACCTATGTAACAATCCTTCCCTATCTTTGCAGTACTGGACACGATTGCTTTTTGAGAAATGCCAACAAGCTTTTGTTTATTGTACATAATACCTAAAGCACGAACAAAAGCAAGTCGGGGATTACTTGTAAAAATTAGTTGTGGTTCAGTTTTTGAAGGGTCAATTTTCAAACCTGTTAGTCCCTCCATCAATGAGCTACAGATAATTACCCCTGCGTTGGATTGTGAAATCAAGCTTAGACCTTTTTCGCCGGTGTGATAACAGAAAGAAACGTCAGTACCATTTGCCACTGAAATTGCCGATGCTCCTTTTACTTTTCTATCAGGACCTTGAGAAGTAAAAGAAATACCCAATTCTTCAAGTAGAGATTTTATATTCCACTCCAACTTGTTAATAAAATATTATGAACTAGTCAATTAAGTGTTGGGGTTGCTTCGTGCTTCAAGAATCCAAAATATGGAGCAAATCCAATAAACCAAAGAGGCACTTACAGAATCAAATCAAAGAAAAAATAATGATTGACACATTAGCAATAAGTAGAAGATTAGTACAAAGTTATTTACAAAAAATAGGACATGGTAGTCGCATATCCTAAGGATATATTCTAAATTTCTATATTAAAAATTACAAAATGATACTGAACAAATCGTCAAAACAAGATTGATTCTGTATTGATCATGTAGGCTTTTAGCTACTCACAAAGATCGTGATTCTATTCGAACACTATAATGCATAAGAGTTAGAAGACACAGAATTATGTTGGTAACATGTACCTTTTTGCAAATTGAATATGAAACGCAATTTCTTGGTAACGGGGATTGTATTTAGAACTTTAAAGTAATGTTACCAATATTTAATAGAAAACTCCTTAGTATGCTATCAACATTAGATATCAAAGATGGAGAGGGCACCACTATTCAAAATGCTAATACCAGTCACCCTTTGTTGGAAGAAATGTGGTCGAATGGACAGAGTTATTGATTAATTAAGCGCAACCGTTCTTAATTAAAATATTGCCAATTAAGGTGAGAAAGGATACAAAATTTAATGATTCACTGTTGAAGAACCTTAGGCAGCGATATGAAGAAAGGAAGAAACAGAGGATTGGAAATGCCCCAATACATGTTTCGGATATCCTCCCTTCCACTTGTATACGAAAGCAATACTACTCACGAATCTATCCCGAAAACGATGAAATAAGTGAACAAACTCTAAATCATTTTATTAGAGGTGAAGCAAGTGAATATGCGATATCACAACTTGCCAATATAGGAATTTCCCAAGCAGATCTTGATTTTGAAGGTCTTGTCGCGCATCCTGATATCATGAATGAAGACAAGATTGTGGAACTAAAGGATACAGTAAGCGGCAAGAGATTCGACATTACGGATCAAATCTTCATGTCTTACCTTCGACAACTCCTGTATTACCTTGTAATTACAGGTATCGAAGATGGAGTACTCTCAATCAGATATTCTGCTAAGGAGCTACGATGGAACAAGTCAGACAGTTATGGGGATCATTACTTGAGGCCCAAAGATGCAAGAAATCCTGGTTTTGAAAGTTGGTCTGTCCATGTACCAAAAGATGACTTCATTAGGGGCTTAGTTAAAAATGAAATTTTAAGAAGGAAAAATTTGCTACTTAAAGCGATAGAATCGAAGAATGCTTCAATTTTGCCCAGACTGATCGAACCTATGAAATCAAAAAAATGTCCTCTGTGTCCATATTATGATATATGTAACAATATAGATGGGGAAACACAGGAAGCAGCAGAAATGGCTTTTGAGAAAGACCTACTAGATATACCTGGAGTTGTCGATTATATGCCAGTTACCGAAAATAAATGAACTTAGGTTTTTGAATTTAGTTAGACGTTATGAAGCGTGGCTATACAGTAATAGAGCACCGAAAATTACTCAACAGACATTCTTTAATCAATTTTTGGTCATGTAACACTTTTAATTTTTTTTATCAAGTATGATTTGACCAAGATGATTTATTGCAATCAAATTCAATGTTGAATCTGTGGTCTGAAGTTTCAGTCACAAGATCATTACTTCTCCAAAATAAATTCATCAACTTGCATTCCAAAATGTCTCCCAGAAGAGGGTCTAGTAAATACCATTATCTCATCACCAATCCTGATATCAGTCACAGCAATCAAATGCTTATCTTTACCAACCAATCGAATCGTTTCGGCATTTTGAACTATTACAGTTCCATTTTCCCCGTGTGCTTCAGCACGAATAAGCATTAGTGGCCGACTCTCTATCTTTGACCGTCCCACAGTTGAAGTCCTAGAAATACCCTCACTATTTACAACTAGAACTTCTGCTCCTGATTCTAGTTCAGAGAGGTACTTTGTAGTACCGTCAGGAACAATTGTATAACAATGCACTGCTCCTGCATTTACTCTAAATGGCCTAGGTGAAGTAAACGACGAGCCAACTGACTCATTATGAATCAAAAAGAGGAAATTTGATTTATTGCCAACAAGTAATCCTTCACCATATTTCATCATTGAAGCTGTGTCCACACAAACTCTCTCGCCCATACCAGCATCCTTGATTTCTGTCACCTTTGCCCCTTCCAAACTCAGCAAAACACTTTGCAAAGCAATTCTAGAATTTTCGACTTCCTTCAGATCATTTGTTCCTAATATAACACCATCAACACCTAGTTCTAACACCGAAAACATAGTCTTAACTTCGCCTGAATTCTTAGCGTTAGCATAAATTCTAGTTCCAGTTTTTTGCAGTTTAGCAATAATGTTTTCTAGTGGAATTATTTTCCAATCGGTTGCGTCAACTATTACAAATTCTGCTCCTAACTTAGATGCATCCGAAATGTCATCGATATCACTGTTATCGTCAACCTTCTTGTAGTAACCAGCATGCTTCTTTTTCTTTTTCACGGTGCTCAAAGCTTCTAAAGTATCACAAACAATCAAGTCTGCATTTTCGGATGGAAATATCGTTTTGAAATCTTTTCCCGTTACAACCGAAGGATCTGCGTAAATCAATTCTACACCTACAAGTTCGTTGACAAATTCGTCAAGGGCACTACCCTTCAGTGCTGGCTTCACTATCAGTTGCTTGCCTTGACGTATACTAGCCAAGTTCCTTCGATACCCCCTTTGGTTTCTTTCCTTCGAAAATAATCTCAGATAGTGCATTCAGTAACCCACGTGGATTTCTGTGCTGAAAAATATTTCGGCCAAATGTCACACCAATTGCCCCTGCTTCCATGGCACCTACACACATGGCTAATATTTCTGAATCCGTACTAGCCTTGGGGCCTCCAGCAATCACGATTGGCACTGGACATCCTTTAACTACCCTTCTGAACGTTTTGGGATCACCTGTATAAACTGTTTTCACAATATCTGCTCCAGCTTCTGCTCCAATTCTTGCAACGTGAGAAACAACCGTCTCGTCATGAGGATTCTTGATATTTTCACCTCTTGGATACATCATAGCGATCAGTGGGATATTCCATTCTGTTGATTTATCCGATATCATTCCAAGATTCTGTAACATTTCTGGTTCTTCTTTCGATCCTATATTGATATGTACAGATACAGCATCTGCCCCAAGTCTGATCGCTTCTTCCACGCTACCCATAATCATCTTTCGATTAGGAGCTGGCCCCAGTGAGGTACTACTAGACATATGGGCAATAATCCCCAGATTGGGAGGTCTTGGGAAACTCTTGATGATTCCTTTATTTACAATTATACAAGTCAGACCTGAATTTTCACAATCATAGATAATTTTATGAGCATTTTCTATTCCACTGATTGGTCCGTTAGTCATACCGTGATCCAAAGGGATACAGAGCATTCTGTTATTATTGAGTAGACGACTAATCCTGATTGCTTTTCCAATGCCCATGAGTAACTGAGATTTTCCAGCCCGACTTAAAAGTGATATGCTGGCAATGATGACTTAATTCCAATTAGAGTCTAGATGGTGGAAAGTGTTTTTATTACAAGTCCAAATTATCGATATTAAGATCTGTAAAAAGGAAAGGCCTTAAACTGAGGAGGTCCTTATTTCTTTATTTTACTGCTTCGTCGCCGTGTCCTTTGCTTCCAATATCAATTGCGTCACTGACATCGGAAACAAAGATCTTGCCGTCGCCAGCTGAGCCGGTGCTAACGGTATCCACCACAGTTTTTATTACATTCTCCACCATCGAGTCTTCTACCACTGTGATTACGTTTGCCCTAACTGAAAACTCTGCCATATAGCGAGCCGTGCCTTTTTGAGTGTCTATCATGGGTTTCTCACCTTTGCCTCTGCCCTTTGCATCCAGTATTGTGCAACCACCTACTCCAATCGCCTTTAACGCATTATTCAAGTCTGTAACCTTCTCAGTAGCAATAATGGCTTCTACACGCTTCACAAATTGCTAATGAATATCCTCACAATATAAGGTTTTCAAATACAGATTCAAAAATAAAAAATATAACTAAATTTGAACATCGTTTGGTAATTATCATAAAACTTACTTTTTCTATACATTGCTTAAGAAAAGTTAACGCCTCCTTGTATCTCGCGAATTGGATGAAAGAATTTTTTAGTTGCTCCCAATGTCTTTACATTGATTGATTGTACAGTCGCAACTATGGGAAGGTCTCTGACTACATTTCCAATAATCAAGCAGTGCCTTGGAGGAAGAGTTTTTACGATGGACTTGATTGAGTCGCTATCAATCAGCGATACTCTAGAGATTTTCTCCAAGTCATATTCGTTAAGAAAATTAAACAAAAAAAGATTGTCAACTTGTCGATAGATATTCTCTCCCAATGCATCGGGCTGATTCGTTATAAATGTAGTAAAGATTCCAAAGTGCCTCATTCTGGTAATTATATCGTCCCAATATGTCTCGCTTACATACAAGTGCGCTTCCTCTGCAAATAAGAAAATTGCAGGTATGAGATGGTTTTCCAACAAGTCCACTAACTTACTCAAAATTAGCTCGACAATTATTCTTCTAATTATTCCGCTCTCTTTATTCAAACTAACCACAATTGCTGCGCCATGGGGCATTTTAGCGATGATCTTTTCAAACTGCAATCCCTCTCCAATGGTTTCCGAAAACAAGCCTGAATTGTTAAGCAGATGATACCTTGAAATTAGTGCATCGCGCACGAGTTCATTCATGTTAATTCGATTTATCATTTGACCAAGTGACTCCATGTTCAGAGTATTTGTGCGTTCTAGTTTGTCCCAAATTCTGAAGAATTCGCGAAGTGACGTTGATGGAGTTTCAAGGATGTTTTTTAAAACATTGGATACAGTAAACTTACCGCAATAATCTAATGTGAACCGGAGCTGCTTTCCGCATTCTAGTAATAATACACGATCGCCAAGTGAGGAAGCCTCATCTTTATGTGTCAGCGCAAGTCCGCCATATTCGTTATTCAAATCGAAAACAAGTACAAAAGCACCGTATTCTACTAGAGATTTCACAAGTAGTTTGGATAAGTGAGATTTTCCAGATTCTTTTCTACCAGTTATTATGTTGAGCTTGCCGTCTAAATCCTCAGCGTAAATTTGAAACTTGTCCCCGTATTCGGATTTCCCTATATCAATTATTTTCCCACCCTCCCTACTCAACAATAAATTTACTTCCTGTATTGATATCTTAGTAACTGATGAATAAACTCGAGAAGGGATCCACGAAACATTTCTACAAATCTTTCCAGATCCATCAATACTTGATCTTATTTTCGTCCGAATTATCTTAGCATCTCTGACTTCCTTTGAAATACTACTAAGATTTAGCGGATCATGATTGATTCCTTCGCTCGTCGCCAAAATGATTTCATCCTTAACTATCTCTTCGATTAAACTTTGAGATGAAAGATAATCTTCATCATAGACTTGTACGATCATTTTACGATTTAGTTTTTGATCATCGATTAGTAGGTAATCTCCTTTGTGAATCATTTCATTATTCACGCCTAATAAAACAAGTTCGTTTCCATTCTTAGAGAGAATGTTCAATTTTTAGATAGACCCTAAAAGCGTTTTCCTAACGTTGTGTGAAGGCAATTCGACTAGATTGTACTTCCTCAATAAATGAACTTTAATACTTGAAATTTCACTACTTGAGAAACTTGAAATGTGATGTGCCATACTAAGTGATTCGGGATAACCAGAGGGAAGAGGATCGTTACCAATAATTTTGCCTAGAGTGAATATTGCATCAGATATGGTACTGGTGATAATATCCAATCGCATGATTGGAGCTCTCTTGGCAAACTTCACCATCGTATTAAACCCTAATGAGTTTCTTACGAGGCTTTTGATTATGAATCCAACGTCAATAAGACCTGGATCATTAAGTGATCTTAGCCCGAATGATACTTTGTCGAGAATTTTGAATTTAGTACACTTCCCAATTCCTATTATTACATTTCTATTTAGTACGCAATTTTCTGCTATCTTATTTAAGTTGTGTTGTCTATTTTCAAATATTGAAGAGTTTAAAGCTCCATCAACTAGAATTATTGAATTATGT
Source organism: Nitrososphaeraceae archaeon (assembly GCA_036558405.1). GTDB lineage: Archaea > Thermoproteota > Nitrososphaeria > Nitrososphaerales > Nitrososphaeraceae > TA-21. The sequence continues at coordinate 139,638 of DATBFR010000091.1, forward strand.
AGTATTTTGGAGAGGTTAAATTGGATTAGCCTTTCCATATTAATGCGGATCAATCTTCTTGCCATTTCAGAATCGTATGACACAGCTTTTAGCAACCTGCTATCTAATTCGGATGATTTGAGCGATTCTTCAGTAATATATAGTAGTAACGGTCCAATTCTGAAGTGCATCACTGTATCCAAAGACATACAAAACACAAGGCCACATTTTATTGCGTATATTGAACCATCCTGTGTTTCGGCAATTTTCAAGCAAGACGAATCAATGCCACTCACTATTGTTGGTTCGTATTTTGGTATGATCCTTTTTACTGGAAGTTCAGCCTCTTCTAATACGTTATTGGCCCAACCATTTATGGGAAATCTTAAATTGTCATTAGATGTGAAAATGATGTTTCTTCCTTTCGCAAGATTATCACTGTTTATGAACGAGTCCGTTGAATTGATCTTAAGCAAACTAACTAGTGACTTTATATTCAGGTTCTGTTCAAGATTTAATTGTGTATTCATGTTGAACAACAATATAGCATGCGGGTGCCTTATTAATATTGCGCATCTTGCGCAATATGACTCTACAATCTTGCTGTTCAAAATAGTTGAGTGAAATCCAAGTGAATGAGCCACCAACTCGAGAGTCTGGGACACAGGACGTGAAGGTTCGACTAAAGCATAAAGATTGGGAGGTTGAGATTACGTGTAATGAAGCAAGATTGAAGGATGTTGTCGAGGATGTTTTGTCAGGGATAGATTCCACTTTTTATAATCGCGCTAGTTCTTCCCCAAAAACAGAACTCAATACTGAGCTAGATGAATTAAAATCAAGAATTTATTCAATTGAAGATTTGATAACTAAAACTGGAACAGGTAGTCTCGAACGTCGTACATCTCAAAAAATTGGCATGACATGTAGAAGTTTACTAGAGCTATTGTTGAAGGACAATTTTTTTAGGGAAGAACGACAACTTGGCCAAATACATGAGGAGATTTCAAGGCGAGGATATAATTATGATAGAACTGCGGTGTCTCATTCGCTAACTGACTTGGTGAGAGAGCGTATATTATTGAGAGTGGGAACCATTAGAAATTATAAGTATATAGAAAAAATCAATTCGATATCGGATTCAACACTAATCTAAGTGATTTTTCTTACCAAAGCTTAAAACGAGCCAATGAATTCCTGCGGTGTTAATGTAGAAAGAACCTGTTTGGGAAGTATCCTTTTTTACTTCCTTTAAGACATGGCCCGTTTTGACTAATTCCGATAACCTGGAGCTTATAGATTTTGGATTCAACGCGGTAGCCGACTGAATTTGCGACACTGTTACCTTCTCGCTGCTGCTTTTTCCTAATTCTTTGGAAATTTTAATTGCAACCAAGTACAAGGCGACGATCTGCTTGTCTGATAATTTCATGCGTGCAGTATCGGGGTTAACCAGGGGGCCCTCTGGGGTTAATTTGATATACGATCCAAACTGTTCGATTAATTCCGGTGTAGAGTAATTAAGGGAAATCCTACTGGCCAATTCAAAATTAGGTACCTGCTTCGAAATGAATGTTGTGACGGAAGAAAGCACGCTTTCAATAGAACCATGGAATTGGACAGTAACGCCATTTAGTGAAACTGAGACGGCCAGGTTAGGTTCTTCAACTGATCCGGCATTCTGATCATCCTCCACCTGCATGATAACCACTTAGAAAGGGCTAGGGGAGGTATATACATATTGCTTATAGTTCTCGAAATGCTGAAATACGAGGACTACCGTGAGATTTTCACATTGGCTCGAATTAGCTTCGCTTGAATAGAAGCTGTACTAATTTGTCAAAGAGATTCTCAAGATAGTTGACTGGCTTTGCCCCGTCACTCGTGTAGCTTTTGTTGTTATTATTGACTGAGGTTGCAGAACTGTAGTTCTGCCTTTTGTCGTCTACTTTGTCACTGTGAGAGTCAATGAATGTATCTTGAGTCTGGTTCGAGAAGCTAGAGTTGTTAAAATTGGCCTTTGCATTTGTTGATTTGTTGTAATTTGGGACTTCCGCGCGAGTATCGCTTAAATTCTGATTGAAGAACTTATTGGACGAATTTATGACAAACGATTTATCCTGAGAAGGGCTTTGCGATATGTCCAAGATTGATGGAAAATTACTTTGGTTAAAATTTGAGCCTTGGCTGAGAACTGAGTTCGATGTATCTTGAATTAAGGTATCTATAGTATCATTCATCATGCCATCTAAAGTGCCAGTTACAACTTCATCTATTGTCTCTTTAATCGATAATGCACTAGTGTTTCCAGCATTTGCGTCGATAGGTCCTGTAGAAATAAAAATTACTACGCCAATAATGGGAATAATAGCAAAATTCATCACGTTAGTACTTGAGCCAAAGTCGCACTTCAAATTATTTTCTGTTAGCCTCGTGTAATGTGCCCCTTAATGCTGGAATGTAAAGAATTACTAAGTATGTAGTTAGCTTATCTTTGATTAAACACCATTTACATTCTTAGTCATTCGACATCCAATATCTTTCTGTGGTGTGACGGTTTTGCTCTCCTGCAAGTTTGTAGCCTTTTTTAGTCTTCCTAGGCAACTTGAAATTCTCTTAGAAATACAATCAATTTTCTTAATTATGAAGTGTATTATTTTTAAGTATGGAGAATATTGATACCAAATTGATCTAGCAAACATCACAAATGATGACTCATGTATATGAGAATCGTATATTAAAAGGAGATTGCAAAAAGATTCTTGAGAAAATTCCCATAAACTCAGTTCAACTCACTATTACTTCACCCCCATACAGAAATGCGATAAATTACAACGTTCATGTAGAAGGTACGGGGTACTATAGAGGTAATACAAAATTAACGACAACTGATTATTTGAGAGAGATGACTGAAATCTTTAATCATCACATATTCAGTGTAACGAGGGAAGGTGGCTATTGTTGTATTGTGATAGGTAACGAAGTTGTAAATGGAAACATTCTACCCTTACCTCATATGGTTCTAAGTAATCTAGTCCAACCGTTTGGAAACTGGAATCTTCATGAAGAAATAATTTGGCATAAGGTAACAGGCGGCACAAATAGGTACGGTTCATTTGTTATTAACCCATATCCAAAATACTATAGGGCCAACATAATGCACGAATTTATTCTTGTTCTAAGAAAAGGGGACGTTAGTAGTGGCCGTACGCAACGCTTTGATGCGCTTCCAGCTAAACATGAAGAATTTACAAAGGAGATCGCAAATTCTATTTGGCATATTGCACCAGTTCCGCCAGGTTACATAGATCACCCTTGTCCATTCCCAGAAGAAATTCCATACCGACTCATGAAACTTTACTCATATAAAGACGATCTAATTCTCGATCCATTTAATGGCAGTGGCCAAACTACTAAGGTAGCTCGTCATTTCTCAAGAAAATTTATTGGTATCGATATAGTCGACAGATACGCTGAATTGGCGAAAGAGCGATTACATGACGAACCACTACACATCAGGAGTGATGCACTAATAGCAAAATGGCAAAAGATTCCCTCGCATTACAAACACATCTGAATTAACTGTACCTGATCTGCTAAAGATGATCTTTCGCTGTAGTAATGTTGCGTATCGTATCAAGCATCATAAGATTCTTATGTTCCTATATGAAATTACTTGCCTACCGGATAATTTTTTACCCTATCTATTACCAATTAACAATGGCAGAGCAATGTAAATGGCATTTCTTTAACACGAATCTAAGGAGACTTTTAACACGATTGATTTTACAATCGTTCTAAGCCCCAGAAGCGATAATCCCCACTGTCATGAAAATGATCTTCGAATATCAATAGTTTGTTCATGTTCCGCTCTTCAAAATCTGCTTATAATTTCTAATGATAGATAAACTGTCGTTACTTAGCTTAATCGTGTAGGCGCTTCCGTCATCGTTGGGAAAATGAGATAGTCTTTCGAGAAGATTTGTTTTATCCTTTCCCCTTTCGATCATTCCTCCAGATTCCTTGATACAGAGTGGGAATTTTTGCATCCTCAGTCCTTTCGATTTAAGATATCTGATGAATTCTACGTACTGCTCAGCATCTTGCCACTTCAGATTATTTTCATCGCAATACGCTATCCAGATGTCAATTGTATTTTGGAAAAATGCCTTGTCTCTCAGCTCTTCAAGTGTCATTATTTACGACTGATTAGAATATTGATCAATTTTAGGCTTTCTAAAAATTTCATTTACAATTGCAAAATCAGTCGGGTGTAATTTCGATCTTTAGTTTATTACCGTTTCTATCGTAAGCAAACATTGTTTCATAAAGATAAGGGTGGCTAATAATCAGTGAAACGACACCAAAGTAATTGTGAAGGTCCTCAAGTGACGGCCTCATAGATCCACTTGGGTGGGAATGCACCGTGCCAATATACGACAAGTCAAATGGCAATTCATAACCCGAAAACCCTGAATAAAATGGTCCATGAGTAGAAAAAGGAGGAATTACCAACCCCTTAATAATTGTAGTATTCTTCTTGTGACTACCTTGCAAAATTAATATGCCTTCGTTTGGGTGGCAAGACTTGGCATAAGTAATTATTCCATCTGCAGAAAGTTTTGTTAAAATCACGACTCTTTCGGCTTGATTCCCGCTTTTATTTACCTTTCTTTTGAAAAACAGTTATTGACTCACCCATACTTAATATTAGTAGCCGATTAGTAAATCTTTGCGTTATTAGTTAGACTCAGTAAGTTACCAAAGTTTTGTTTATGATTTGCATAAGTATTACTATCATTGAAAATTAAATGATACTACAAAATTGCTTAACCTTTATAAAATGAATGTTACGAAAAAACTAGGTATTGCCAGTCAATTTGGATGTATATTGAAACATGAAATGGATATTAAAGATCCGACATTTTCCAAATCCTTGACACGGCATGTAATATCATAATTGTACACCTTAAACCGATACGATTTAATTACACTTACCAATATAAGATATATGCTAGTCACAGTCCTAAGTACAGTATCAAGTAAACAAGTATGAATTGAGCTAACTTATGGTATCTGAATTATTAAAATTGAGCTGATGCGGTCTGTTCAAGATCTTACGAAGATCCTAGTCTTGTCAATTTTGTTCCTTAAGCGTTTTAGTAAACGTAGTTGAATTTCTCCTGATTCTTTCTTCCATCAGGTATGTCCACTAGAATTATATCCAATATGATTATGAAATTATTGTCCTCGTATTCAGTGACGGTTTATTGACCGAATATGCTACGTATAATCATAACATAGGAAGTAATTTTCTAGAGATAGGACATTTTTATGAGGCTGCTACATGCTGGGACTAAAGTGTTGAGATATGATCCGTCCGAAGTGACTTGTTAAAGCATGTGTTCTGTTACAAAACGTTCATTTATGATTATCGATCAATTCACAATTAATTATATAATCATGAATAGCTTAAATTTTGTCTTGCTCGGATGCACTGAAATAGCGAAAGAGTTTGGAAAGAAGGGAACTACGTCTGATATATCAATATACGATAGGAAGGAAGGCGATACAATCATGACATGGTGCATTCCTCTCACCTATCCAGATAAAATACAATCCCTTGTGGTAGCTATCAATATTGCAGAATACACAATTCTTAACGTTTCAAGACTTGACAAATATCTTGGTGAACAGATAATTGCTCTTGATTACTTTTCTATGCTTGAAGGTTTCATATTACATTCGGAAACCGTGGATGATGTGCAACTGCAATCTGTTTTGAGGAATACAAAAATCAAAAATTACTCTTTCATTACAAGCTTGGACGAGCTGAAACATGAAATGAAACGTTTAACGTCTAAAACGAAAGTAGGGCCATTAGTGGTAGTCATAGATCATGTGTTTGAAGTGAAGGGAGTAGGCACCGTAGTACTTGGAGTTATCAAGCAGGGAAAGGTGAGGGCATCGGATGAAGTCACGTTGTACCCACAACTTAAGACTGTTACCATAAAATCAATCCAAATGCATGATGATTCAGTTTACGAAGCATCTAGTCCAGCTAGGGTAGGACTTGCATTAAAGGGGGTGACTGCGAACGATATATCACGTGGCGACATACTCTCCAAGCGCGAGGATTTGTTTGTATCATCAAACTTGAATTCGAGATACTATTCCAAAAATCCATATTTCACAGAACAATTAAGTGAAACGGAAATTTATCTGGTTTCAGTGAATCTTCAAGTGAAGCCGGCAAAAATAAATTTGAGTAACGAAGGCTACCATGCTATAGAACTCCTCAAGCCTCTAGTTGTTTCCTCTAAACAGGATTATGTCTTACTAAAACCAGATGCCAAAGGAGTAAGAATTTGCGGACGAGGAACTGCGACTACAACTTAATGTGGTTGATTATCTGGGAGGGCAAATATTGTTATCGCCCATAACAATTGAATAAAAGTTCAAAATTTTTTGGGGTTAATTACAATGTATTAATAACAAAGTACTCCTGAGATTTGGCGAAACAAAAAATCAACTGATCAAAATGGAATATTTGAACGATAGATCCTATCATGCAGATATTAATATACAATTTGTCTGATCTATAACATTGTGAAAAAAGAACAACTACCAGGTTTGAGATCTAGAAAACATATGGCCAAACAAGATCGACCTGTTACGGGAAAAGAGCTTACTGAAATTGAAGAACTTAGCACAAGGATAAATACACTCATAGATATGTTGGATCAACGAGGGATTCTGAACGCCAAAGAATTTGAACGAATAGTCGCTATGAGACTGCATGAGGTTTCCAAGGCGACAGCATTCGAAGGCTTGGATGAGGAACTCTGAGCAAATTATTGAGCATTCAATCGATTCGAGTTAGAGTATTAATCCTATGTGAATCTGCCTAATACCATTTACTTGCGTATGGTAGTTTTTTTTGATCTCTTATTTACTTGTGAAATTAACACGAAGCATTCAACATTAATCTTGAACCGGGAGTAAATTCTAAGCTCTTATTCGATTTTTTCGTTATGCAATATCTCAAGAGTCGTCTGATCTCAAATAATGAATGGGCAAAGGTTAATCTTACAAAGCGATTGACTTATCAAAAATTTTTTCTAGAGACTAATCCATTGATGCATTCTTAATTCTACTGGGCAGTCCTGTAGAAATACTTCAATGCTACTTGGAATTATTGTCTTTGTTTAGTAAGGCATACAAACTGCTTCTTCCTTTACCCGACTCTTTTCATCTTTGATCCACACCGTGGACAAGATGCTTCCCTATGCTTGGTTCCACAGCTCATGCAGTAGTAGTTAACAGAACTTCCAGAAAAAGGTGATGAAAGAGATCCAAACATCCCCATTCCCCCTCCCATTTTCTTCATCATTCTGTTTCGCATGTAGAAATTAATCAAAATAAATATTGCAATAATTATTGGAAGAGATAGGTAAAATGGCAGCAAGAGAGATATTGATATGCTGATCCCCAAAGAAATGGCTATCATCAAAAGATTATACATAAGAAATTGTTTATTATCCATCTATTCTATTAGTATGTGATCAAACAAGATTATTAAGGTAACTGTTGTAGAATTAATTAGTCTTGGTGGCGTAATATAAATTTCAGTACTTTTATCTTTATTTGCTAAAAAAGTAATAGTCTCGCAGAGATATATAGTAGAAAACTCTAATAATCATCGCAGAAACAAATGGCCGCAGAAGTTAGGTTTTTTTGCGATTCGTGGTCTTTTCATCGCCTGAAATAATCATAGTAAGTGTACTTATCACATTATCAAAATATCTAATTCGTAATACAACTTTTCGCAACTCCTCCTCGCTTTCTGCTACGATCCTGCATACTATGTCGTATACTCCCTCCACTGCATTTACTCTAATCACCTCGGGAATCTTTTTAAGTTCTCCTATTACTTCTTCAATCGATTTAAAATCGCAGTTAATAAGAATAAAGGCGGATGGCATATTGGGAGTACTGATGGTGATAGTTTCTTAATATAGTATACTAATCTAGAATCAATAGCCCTGAAAATTGTAGGACGATTAGGGTTACCTTTATTCTATAATGCTAGTCTAAAAATACGATACCGCAATTACCCATCACTCTAATCCAACCTTGATAATAGTTAGTTCCTATCTTTCTAACATTCAAGTCTAATCTACTGCATCGAGGGTCCAATTTGCGTTAATAACTTTTATCGTCACTCCTAAATTCTAGATAAATAATTGAAACTATCAACATATCCCAGTCACAAATTGGAATGGATGCTGTAAATTGTCATTAATTAACAATTAATGGGTGATTCCAGTACTAATTTATGATCATAGCTTTATTGTCTATACATCCTTATATCTTGGCGCAGTCAGAATTTGGGAAAATTCCGAGATTTACTAAGTGTCATCTGAAAACGTAACCCTCACCCCAATGAAGTTAGAGGTTTGAACAACATGAGTTGTTTTGGGAACCACGCAATTACACATATTAAAAGACTGGTACACTATTCTACACTCGCTAGCCGACTTCTTGTAGTTCTGAAATTATTTATGGTTGATTGAATAAAGTTAAACAGCGGTTTAACTTCTTCGACTGGTCCGCGCATTTCCAACGAGTTGCCCCCTTGCAATCTCATTTTAGCCGCTTTGAAAATAGTTCCCTTTTCTGAATATTCGGCACCGAATAAGGCATCCAATCTCTCGCAAACTACGTCACAAGATTTCAGCACTAGTCCTCGCTCTGCGTACAAAATAATTCTACTTTCAGTAATCAAGACCTCGTATTTGCGCCTTGAATAAATTAATTTGGTTCTTGTCCGGAATATTATATTTTCTAGCGGTAGCAAAATGTCTTGTATTGCCATTGTTTACTTGGCATCTCTTAGTCTTATATCGTATTTATGAAAACTAGTTGAAGGTATTAGTTTTAAATGCAAATTATTCCCGATGATCATTAGTTCTGTCACAAAGTTCTTTTCTACTTTAAAGTGAAAATTAGAAATGAGAAGACCTTCAATGACTGGCGCTAAGCGACACAATTATTATATTATGTTGGAAAGGAAGAACTATTGTAAGATCTGAATGTCCGAATGACCTCAGCTCAAATGTCAATTGCAGAGCACGTAAACGAGCTACGGCAGAGATTAATTCGCACTTCAATTATCATAGCTGTAATAACTATATTCTCACTGAGTTTTGGAATAAATTCTTTCACTGTATATATTCCCATACCTTTTCCTATTGTTCCTACCTCGGATATTTCAGGTCCTAGTCCTGAAGTTTCTACTATACCATTGACGTTTTATTATCCATATCCAGATCCTTTTAATAATATAGCAATTCAACTAACTGTCTTCCTTAAAGATACTTTGCTTCCAACTGAAGTGAAGCTGATTCAGACGGCTCCAGGTCAAGCATTCTTTTCACAAATTCATGTCGCATTCTTAATTGGAATTATTTGTTCGATCCCCGTCATAGCTAGGGAAATATTTGCGTTCATTTTTCCTGCGCTAAGTAAAAAGACAACTAGGTCAGTCTATAAAATAACTTTTCCAATTCTACTTTTATTTATGACTGGCGTAATTTTCTCATATATCTTGGTTATTCCCTTTACTCTGGACTTCCTTTACAAATATGGTGAGTCGGTTGGCGCAGAAACATTTGTAACCATAAGTGATTTTATCACTTTTAGCCTTCAATTCATGATTGCTTTTGGACTTGCTTTTCAACTACCAATGATCATGTACGGACTCTCTTTCGCCGGGCTTCTTGATTCGAAATTTTGGATTAAGAATTTTAGATACGCCGTTGTAATAATCGCTATCTTTGGAGCACTACTTACACCTGATGGAAGTGGTGTTACTATGTGGTTTATAGTAATCCCTATGACGGGTTTGTATGCGTTAGGGATACTCTTTATAAGAAGAACTGAACGCGGAAGAGAAAGGTTGTTAGCTATGGATAATCGTTAACTAACGAGGACCAACACTTAAATCCTTAGCCTATCTATAGACCATCAGATGTCCTGGCTATATCATTTTTTTATGCAAATTCCAAGTGGGTTTGAATGGGTGATATTGGTAGTCGTGATTGTCATAGTTTTCTTCGGGATAAAAAAAATACCTGAATTAGCAAAGTCATTTGGAAGAGCGACCGCAGAATATGAGAAGGCGAGAATTCAAGCCAAACGTGAACTTCAACAAATTAAGGCTACGGAAAATGAAAAAGTAGGACGTGAGAAATTAGAAGAAATCGCAGATACGCTCGGTATAGATTATACCAATAAAAATGACGAAGACCTGCGCAAAGCTATAGAATCGGCAGTAAATAAAGAGAAAGATGCTTAGGATTTTTAATTCTATTTACTATAGAAATAAAATACTCAGCCAAGTTTTATCATTTTGATATTTTTCATATGAGCGAATTATACTAAATATACATGTAGAATGATTTTAATTCAAACAATCTTATTTATATCGCTTCAAACATAAGGTTGTATGATAACTTCAGAAAAACTTTCAGGTGTGCTAGGTCAATACGATACGAAAAATATTAGTGTTACGGTATTGGGGAGCCACTCCGCGCTAGAAATTATGGACGGAGCGAAGGACGAAAACATGAGAACAATTTGCTTCTGCCAGAAAGGACGTGAAGTACCATATTTAAGATTTAAGCGCCTTGCTGACGAAGTAATCGTATTGGATAAATTTTCAGATCTGGCTAATAAGGAAAATCAAGAAAAGATGCTAGAAATGAATTCTATTCTTGTTCCTCATCGTGCACTAACTGCATATGTTGGCTATGATATTATAGAAAATGACTTGCTGATTCCAATTTTTGGTAATAGGGGTTTATTAAGAGCTGAAGAAAGAAACTATGAGAGGAACCAATATTATTTATTGGAAAAGGCCGGAATACGTCATCCAAAGTTGTTTCGTAACCCCTCTGAAATCGAATCGCTTGCAATGGTAAAGATACAAGAGGCAACTAGAAGACTCGAAAGAGCATTTTTTTTAGTTTCGTCCCAAAAAGACTACATCGAAAAATCAAGAGCAAAAGTAAATAATCGAACAGTCAATGAAGAAGATCTAAAATATGCTATAATAGAAGAGTATGTGGTCGGAACTTACTTTAATTTTAATTTCTTTTATTCACCGTTGAAAAATGAAACTGAATTTTTAGGGATCGAAAGAAGGCTTCAGTCGAATTTAAATGATTATAATTCCTTGCCAGCTGCTCGGCAGCTTGATTTTGAAATAGAAGTAAAACATGTTGAAATTGGGCACACTCCTGCAACCATTAGAGAGTCCATGCTCGAGAAGATTTTCGAGTTGGGCGATAAATTTGTAAATGCCACTCAGACCGAATCACCACCTGGAATAATTGGACCATTTTCATTGCAGAGCATAGTAACAGCAGACTTTGACATCGTTGTATATGATGTCTCATTGAGAGTGCCGGGAAATCCTATATTGGCAACTACAACTCCTTATACAAAGTATCTGTATGGCACTACTTTTGGTGTTGGGAAGCGAATAGCCATGGAGCTAAAGTCGGCAATATCCGCCCAATCCATTCATTTGGTAACCACATAATATCCTATTGTTCAATTGTCTCCTCAAAGAGGGTTTTCCTAACTTTTATAATTACATCAAAATATGAGGCCAGAGCAATTGCGTCTGATGCCCGATAGTTTCTAAAGATGAGTGTGTCTTTCCTTGTCTTAAAATACAAATTGGCTCTGAGAACTGACCCATTTCGATATATCCTTACTTCCATAAGAAGCAAATCTTGCATTGCAGAGATTTCTTCCACCAAGTTGTAAATGGTTGGTATTGTCGTCTTGTCACCCTCTTGAAACCTCAAGATATGTCTTGCAACCTCGCCCGAGAAGGCGCGCATGGGAAACTCTTTCCCATCATCGGTTTTCAAAATAAGAATACCCTCCAGACCGATCTGGTCGACAAACCCCACATAACTAATTCTTGCAGCTATGTATTCCTCGTCTGGAGACATATTTTCAGTCATATAGATGATAATACGCTCTAAAATTTAGATTTTTGCTCAGAGGTTTCAAAATGAGGCTACTATAAATGCAAATGAATAATTTAATATCTTTTGTCTTCTTGTTAATTGTTCAAATAAGTTAAATTTGCGATAAATCTCCTATTGTATTCTGATTGATAACTCAATATTTCAAGGGAGAAAAAAATAGAGGAATTAGGCTTCTGGGATTAAGCATTTTTTCCCTTTTATTCGTATTTTCCCTATATTATTTTCGTTTTTCGGCAATTCCAGTTGGGGCGAGCTCCGCTCAATTTCAAGTAGCCCAAGTTGTAATCATATTAACTGTAGTTTGTATTACTTTTGGAGTTTATGGAATTTATAATGTTGTCAGATTTTCAAATGCTGCAGAAGTTAGGAAATATTCTGTTATTGGCGAGCTAAACAGGATTATTAAGGAAAGAGATCAATTTAGGCTTGCAATTCTCTCGTCGATATTGTACGGACTTTTCTTTGCCTTTCTTTCGAAAATTATAATATACATTCCAAATTCTTCGCTATCTTCAGAGGGGCTGACTTTTCCTTCAGTATCATTGGCTTTATGCTGCGGAGCTCCTGGCTACTTTCCAATGGCAACGTTGAGGCTAACCGAGAACTTTTCAATCCTTTTTATTCCACTGAATATAGTCCTCGCAGTATTTCTTTCTGTTTTAGTAGGATTAAATGTAGCACTAAACGTACATTATACACGGCTTCTAAGGGTAAAGCAATCCCGAAAAATATCCATCATGTCGAGTTTGGGCGGATTTTTTGGCCTCTTTATCGCCTGTCCCACATGCTCAGGTGGAATTCTGTTCGCATTTATGGGAATTGGAGCAGGAACCACAGGATTACTATTGGCTCCTTTTCAATCTTTTTTCATTCTAATGAGCCTGCCGATATTGGTTCTTGCCCCTTTTCTTATTATTCATAAAATGAAAAATAATATAATGTGCGAGTCCAACAAATAGCAAGAGGTCGCTCAAGTACAAAAAAAGATAGGAATTTTTGATAAAATTTTAGCGTTAGGAATACTAGATATCAAGAATTACTCGAATTAGTTAGCCACAATATCAATTTCAGTACTAATTTATTCGCAGTAAAGATAACTTGTTGCTTTTTCGTGCATAACTTTACCGAATGTAGTAATATCTAAATCTTTAAATGGTCCAATCCTCTGTAGCTGTGGCGGTTCTTGATTTTCCTCGAGTAAACCTCTGCCCTGTAATTCGGATTTTATTCTTTCACGTAACTCTGGATGGCATATCTTACTATGAAAAATACATCCCAAAGCCTCAAGAAACATTTGTCTGAGGTGAGCATCTCCCTTTTCTTCGTGAAAATGCGGGTTCCTAGTTTCTATTTGCATTACTTCTATTCCCTTGTCCATCGCGTCCTGGTGTTCCGTGGGTATTATTCCTCCAAATTCCTCCAAAATATTTATGATTTCATAAGGCTCAACAGAAAACCCCGAAGAAAAAGTTAGAGATTCAGCCAATTTCATTGAAAGACAATGCTCTCCAGAATTTCCAGTTCTCATGACTTCAGTTTCAAAACCAGTATAGTAGGATATAACCGAATTCAAATATTGGTTAGTAATTTCTGAAACCCTTCCCCATTTTGAGAAGTAAACCCCATTATCTGATACTTTTGGTTTGTAAATCCATGACACCCTTACCATTGTATATGGAGTTGTAGACATAGCTACTCCGGAGGCAAAAATCTTGACATACTCATTCACAGCGCCCGGTACATAATTATCTGCATCTACAAAGCCAACGTAATCCTTTCCGGACATTTTCGCCAGAAGCATTCCAATGACCATCCCTTCAGCCTTTCCGTTGCGAACCGTGCCATCATTCATAAGCAAATCGGTGTAACCAACTTCTCGTAGGGCACTAGAAACACCAGGATCCTTCTGATGTACTATCAACGATTTTTTTTCGGCGAATCTATTAAATTGCTCTATTGCTTCTCGTTCTAGTTTGTACCTATCTATCGGCTGTCTAGGACTGTTCGATACAATAATCGTCAAACAATCGTGTGGGATACCGCTGAGGACACCTTCTAACAATTTGAGCCGTTCCCCCTTTATGGGAATAACTACTGCCATTTTGCCTTCAATTTCAGAAATTAAGTCGTTATCAATTGTTCTAATAGCCTCTGACTTGCTCTTGTTAGTCTTGTAACCCGAGTCTAATTCGTACACTCTTTGAACACCATGCATACTAATTGTACCAAAACGCTCGGTAAATCGAGGCACCTCAAGCTTCATTATCATGGTAAAACGTTGTAGCCATATTTATTACAAGTGAAACTACCCTGCGAAGCAAAAAAATCCGCATTTCACACCTGATTCGCAATTGATTCGTCCGTCTTATTTGTCACAATTTTAACAAAATCATCGTGGGTTGAAGTGCCATCATTCAGCCCACTAATGATTGGATCTAGTTCTGAAATTTAACAATTCAATACTCTAGAAAGTGACAGTTCAGATACAAAATTTAAACCTTGAGTAAAAATCACCACATGTTGTCACTTACAAAAATCTGAAAAATTTTAAGATTAATTGGCAGGGGTAAATCAAACTAGGATCATCTAAGGCATTGCTCAAGAGAGTCAATGAAACATGTGATTCGATAGTATCAGTTATTCGATAGTGAATAAAGTAATGTACGCCCATATAGGTATTCATCCTATACTGAAACTAGATTTCTAGAAACAAAGTATCATCTTCCTCAATTACATTAAACGTTTCTTCAGCAGGTAAATCCTTGGTAAACCATATTAATCTACCTGTTTTGATATCCCACCTGGCGCCATGTAAAGGGCATTTTAATTCGGTACCGTAAAGTTCTCCCTTGTGCAGTTCGGCTCCTTCATGATTACAAGTGTTAGTCATGGCGTAGTATTTGCCATCCATCCTTGTAACTAGTATTTCTTTACCTGCAGCGCTTATACTTATTAACTTGCCTTGGACAATCTCTGACACTTTTCCAATGATCATTTTACTCATAAGGAGGAGATTAAGGTAGAGATATTTTAAGTTGGCTTGATTCATGCCATGTTATTAGAAAATTTTCTGAATATTTGACCTACGTGCCTAATATCTATATAAAACATATTTCAAGATAGTCACGAGCCAAACAAAACCTTATTTCAGAGATCCAATATATATGAGGAGATACTTCGCGTGGTAAATAATCCCCCAATTGAAATTCCTACCTCTATTACTAGATAAATTTTATTACTTAAATAGAGAACTCTTAACTTTTGAGAAAAATAAATATTCTAGAGGCAATCAAAATGAGCTACGTGGACGTGATATATTTTAATTGTACAACAACTTAAATCTTCTAATTTGAATTTTAGATGAATAAATAATTTACATTTATGTGAAAACCCTTTATAGGAAAAAGATCAATTTCTAATCATATCAAATAAATCTATACTAAAGAACGTTCTTAAAATCCCTAAGTACGACTGGACTGGTGGAGGAATTTGTTCTTCGCAGGCAAGACCCATATTCCATGCATTTATCCAAATAATCATGCAAATTAATATAGTCACAAACCTTGTATGCTGCTTTGGAACAATCTCTAGTGCATTGATGTACTTTTCGCTCAATAGCCAGGAGCCAGTGAAATCTATGCAATCATTACCATATATCGCTTTGAATTGTGACTGAATTTTTTTAGCATACTTAAGAGGAGTATAGGACACAAAGAATGGAAAATCTATCTTATCAGGTAGGGCTAATGCAGGGGGAGACCATATAGAGATGATTCTAGTCCCCTTCTTCAATTCTGATTCAAACTTCTTCAATATTATTGGAAGTAAGCGTTCATTCCTGTACCAATATAAAATGACGTCGGCATCAGATAAAGATACCTTACTTACATCATTATTGAACAAGCTTGCGTTCTCTATTTTATTAATCCTTGACCTAATTTTCCTGCTGATTTTTTTACGGTGCTCGATTCCAACTGATTTTTTTACATTGTATTCTTTTGCGGCCAATGCTATTGCATTGCTATTGCCACAACCCAAATCATAGAAAACATCTGACGATTTTAACTGAGCAAGAGCAAACATTTTGCGTATTGCAGAGTCAGGCACAATCATATTTTCGCCGCGAATTACCGACTTGGGTAAACTGGATATCAATTCTTTGATATTCAAATTCTACTAACCATTTGCATTTATAATATAACCAATCGGGAGAAATATATCCTCAAATGCCCCTAAGTAAAATAGGAAAGTATAGCCTATTAAAAATTGTTATTATATGTGAAAATAATTAACAATAAACGAAAGGTATAGGTTGTAAACGTAACTGCTAATCAGCTTGCAAGCGGGAGTAATTTCATTTGCTGAGATGTTATGACAACAATATATAGGTGAATTTAAATACAGGAGAATGTTCAAAATCGAATAATAATTAAATGAATTGTGCTAGATGTTTACACACGCATCTTATTCATAAATCCAACTCCCTGATAGTAAACGGTGGCTCTTCAATCTTTAAATTGGGAAAATGCATGATATATGGATGTAACTGCACAGGCTATATTGACAAGATTGAGAGAATTGATGAAGATCTATTATAGTAGATTACCGCTTAAAGGACTTATAGTACTACCCACATCGTGTTGAAATACTGTTGAAGAAAATCCAAATACGAATAAATCTTGAAAGGAAGAGCGAATATGTTTCCTCACAATTTTGGAATTCCTTAGATGGTGGAACTGCACAATTCAAATACTCGCCAATAACATATCAGTAAAAGCGTTGAGATATGTAAATCCTAAAAACCTATCTTAGAACCCGGAAAATGAATTAAAAAATGATTAGTAAAATAGATATAATTATATTATTTCAAACTAAATTGTAGAGCACATTTCTATTTAAAGACTAACGGCTTTCATGAGTAGCTCAGCTTCGAGTTAATTCAGTTTTAGATCCTTTTCTTCAACTCGTCCAAAATGTTGTCCATTTTCTCTTGGTCTAATCTACTCTTTGATTTAAAGATAGAGTGAATAGGTGCTCCTCCATCACCCGGAGTTCGCGGTAAGATGTGAACATGCACGTGTGGTATCTCTTGACCAGCGTCTCGACCATTATGAATGGCGATTAACGTCGCATTGATATTCATACTCCTCTCTAATGCATCAGATACTTTAGTAACTAATTGAAATAATGAATTGCGATCTTCCTTTTCTAAATCCTGTAATTTTCCATAGTGCTTTTTGGTAATAACAAGCGCATGACCCGCCCTGACTGGAAAAACATCGAGTAGTGCTAGCGCGTTTGCATTTTCATGTATTATTCGCGCACTGGTGTCGTGTAGCACTATTCTGCAGAATATGCAGTCAGATGAGGATGCTACATTCATTTTCACTAATCACACATTCTTTGACGCCAAAGTTAATCAATATTTCGAAATGTAAACAATTTACAAATACTTTAATACTTTAATAAATTTCGAATCTATTTGTTATGTATTTAGCCGCAACAAATTCTGTCAGTTCGTTACTAATAGAAACCTTTGGTTCACCTTTCTTTGCAATTCTACCAATTATTATGGGGTCATAGTTATGTTTTTGCAAATCTTCTATCACGTTACTAGCCACTTCATTACTAGCCACTATCAAATGGCAGCCATTACCGGCGGTTGTAGAATTTGAAACTAAACACTCCTTTGTTAGTGCCCTTGAAAGCTCCTTGTATTTCATTGGGATAACATCAATTATCAGATGAGAATTCGAGAGCCTAGATAGATGAAGGACCGCCATAACTCCATCTCTTCCCACGGGATGAACTGCAATTATATTCTCTCGTGTATCGAAAAAATTACCATATTGGGGACTATATTTAGATATTATCTTGCTAAGTGAAAGTCTAGGATGACTCATGGACCTTATTATATAATTATCATCATAATTGATAGGGCTCTCTAGATTACTGCTTGCATGAATCTTTGGATCTATTTTTCCTATAGTATGAGTAGTCAGTGGACATAGAGAACCAAATTTGTCAGTCAGCAAAATAACCATTCCTGGTGAAACTAGATCATATCTGACAGGTAGCTCTTTCATACTATGACCGTATACAGTCCCTCCAAGGAACAGCTTTTCAGTTTTAAGTGATCCATAATCATCAACAGGTATATTGTACTTTGATCCGAATGCATCGTGATTAGCTTGAATGGAATTAATCATTTCCTCGGAAGGAGCACCATATACAGGGATGATTTTAAATCCAAACGTGCAACCCATTAGCGCAAGTTTTTCCAATGCTGGCGCCAGGGACATAGATACGTTTACTTCGGAAGTTGGATTTTGGGCAGGGTCAATAACTTCAATGCATCCAGTATTGAATACAGTGTATCCTATTTTTTGTCCTCTATGCAAGTCTACATAGTCCGACAAAGCAAATTCAGCTCTTGGATCGGACGTGGTATTAATTCTTAGACATCTTACAGGAGGTTTTGGATTTACCTTGGTATAGAATTCAAATAGGCCCTCCATTAAATTCTTGACATTACAAGCATCATCTTCATGAATGTTGAATAATGACACAATTCTTTTTTTTCCTAACTCGCTCCTCACAATTGGGGGGTTTCTGAAATCATACTCTCTTCTAGTTATATCAGGATTCTTACCACTATAAGGGAATGCATCATACCACGAGTAATCGATCAAGTGATTTAATTTCCTATTCAGTTTCAATGATTCAAATAGTCTAAGTGAAGTTACTTCACTTGATGAGGCCGTTATCCATTGCAACGGGTCCAAACCCAACCCTCGGTACTGTGAAATACTCTGCCAAAATGCGTCACTCAAAACTTATCAATCCCTATTATTTTCTATTTTCGAGAACCCAGCTGTATAGAGTAGTCCTTCCTAATAAAGGGTAGGATTTGCTTATACCAAGTGCACAAAACTCGAAAGTTCATAAAAACAAATAATTATAAATCTACTGTGTGAATCTTGTTTAATGGAGACGCCTGGTTCCGATACTATAAACAATACTAAACCCTCAGCTGAAAATATCAGCTTGATTTCGAAGCAAATGGAATCAAATACTGCCGAGGAAGTCCTCAAGTGGGCGTTAGATTCTTTCGCTCCTAGATTGGCTTTGGCTTCTAGCTTTGGAGCCGAGGACGTAGTTTTGATTCATTTGATGTGTGCTATTAATAGGAAAAATACAAGAATATTTACGCTTGACACAGGGAGATTAAATCAGGAGACTTACGACGTTATGGATGAATTGCGAAAAAGGTACAATGTGAATATAGACGTTTTTTTCCCCGAAAGCTCAGCTGTTGAGAAAATGGTAACTGAGAAAGGCGTGAATCTTATGTATCATAGTCTTGAAGACAGAATAATGTGTTGTAACTTACGAAAGGTTGAACCACTCAACAGGGCATTAGTGGGGTTGAGATGTTGGATTACGGGATTGAGGCGAGAACAAGCCTTAACTAGGACTAATATTTCGAAAGTAGAGATTGATACTTCACATGGTAATATAGTAAAAATCAATCCCTTAGCAGATTGGAGCACAGATGATGTATGGAAATTCATAACGGAAAATGATATACCTTATAATAAGCTCCATGACATGGGGTATCCTAGCATTGGTTGTGCACCATGCACAAGGGCAGTAAAAGCTGGTGAGGACCCAAGATCGGGAAGATGGTGGTGGGAGCTTTCCTCGCATAGAGAATGCGGTTTACATTGGGATCATACACGCAATCATGTTAAAAAACTTAAATAAATTAAATTGCAACTAGAATTAATTCAGCCACACGGTGGGACACTAATAAATAATTGTGTACCTGAAATGGATCTTTTAGGCATGAAAACATTTAACGTTACTAAAAGTATTCGTACGGAGGTAGAAAATATTGCTCAGGGTGTATTTAGTCCTCTAAGTGGGTTTTTGAACGAAAATGATTTTGGAAAAGTACTAAAAGAGGGTAGATTGTATGATGGTACTCCATGGACCATACCTATAATAATGGATGTCGATGAACCCACAGCAAAAAATTTGAAAGACTTTAAAGATATTGTTTTGTCATGTGATGGAGATAACTTTGGCATATTACACATTTCAGATACATATAGGTATGACAAGTCACATATGGCCAAGTCAGTTTACGGCACAACTGATCCAAATCATCCTGGCGTAAAGCGGATTAGAGAAATGAAAAGTACACTACTTGGTGGAAGGACTGAAGTCTTTTCTATTTCTCGGAAGATCAAGGAAAGTAGGTTTAGAATGAGTCCTTTACAAACCAGGAGAGAAATTAAGAGGAGAGGTTGGAAAACAATTGTTGGATTTCAGACAAGAAATGTTCCTCACATTGCACACGAAATGTTACAAAAAGCGGCACTCAATATCTTTGATGGGCTATTCATCAATCCTTTAATTGGCAAAAAGAAGGTAGGAGATTTCACTGATGAGATGATAATTAATTCCTATGACGCATTAATAAAATACTATTATCCTGCAAAGAGAGTTATGTTTGGAACTTTGCATACTGAAATGAGATATGCCGGACCAAGGGAAGCCATTCACCATGCGATTATGCGCAAGAACTTTGGCTGTACCCACTTTATAGTAGGTAGAGACCATGCCGGCGTGGGAGATTATTATGCGCCTTATGCGGCTCATGACATATTCAAGAACTACCCGGATCTGAATATCGAGCCGCTTTTTTTTTCGTCTTTTTATTATTGCAAAAAGTGTATTACATACGCTAATGAAAAAACTTGTTCACATTCACCAGCCTTCAGAGAGGAATTAAGTGGTACCATGATTCGTAAAATGGTAACTACAAATCAAATCCCAGAAAAGCACTTAATGAGACCAGAGGTCTCTAGCATTATTATTTCATCCAAAAATCCCTTTGTCATCTAATGGTAAATGAAACAGTGCTATGATTTTGATAAAGTTGATAAAGTTGAAAAAAGAGTTACTATGTATTTCAATAGCTGTTATTTTTTTATTTAATAGTACGATACTATATTTTACTCCTTCATATGGTCAAAATCCAATAGTTAGTAATGTACTTACTACTAGAAATAATGAAGCCTTCACTATGACTTACGCTGCCTCAAATGTAGATAGAAAAATGCCTGTTACTTACTCATTATCGAAAACGATTCCTAGCAATTGGCAATTGATAATTCAGAATAACCTAAGTTACTACCAAACTGACTCGGCCAAGACCATTATAAGGCTATACGAACCGGAGCCAAGTGAGAAATTTATTGAATTGGGGATGTTTGGTGGGCCTTCAGGTCGGTTTTGGGCAGCGGTGAATACTCGTGAATCTGGATACATCAGGGTTTATGAACGGGAAAGAGATGGTTGGTCAAGGGAAGAACCGATTTTTGTAGCCCATGCTAATAATCAGGGGCTGACAATTACAAATGGGAAAAGAATTATCATAGACAAACTTTCAGTCAATGATTTTTCTGTAAGTTCCATATCTGTCCATGGTAAGGATAAACCTGAAGATCCTCCAAGTGCCTACGCAGGAAATTTGTCATTTAGCATAATTTTTGGTAACCCGGCAGATTCTCCTTTGTATTTTTTGCCGCTCATTATGATTGTGCTTGTTGGTGGTACGTTGATTTTTCTACTTTTCAAAAAAAAGAGAGACAAAAGTCCCTAGTTGTTATTTCTAAAGTATTTGCACCTGCTTTTTAGTTGGCATATAGTACACTTTGGATTAATTGGGAGACATATGTTCTGGCCATAGGTGACAAATGTGTCATTTACATTAGTCCAGATTTTTTTGTCAAAGATTTTCTGAAGCTCAGATTCGGTTTCCTCTGGTCTAGAAGTATTAACAATACCCAATCTATTAGATATTCTGTGAACATGTGTGTCTACAGGAATGGCCGGCAATTCGAACGCATATACCAAAACGCAATTAGCTGTTTTCCTTCCTACCCCAGGTAATGATATTAACTCGTCAAAATTTGAAGGAACCATGCCATCATATCTGTCGAGTAGGATTTGAACAACCTGCTTAATTCTAAGAGCTTTTACATTGTAGAAACCAATACTGTGAATAATCTCTCGAATTTCCTCTAAGCTGGCCTTCGAGAATTCATTGATATCTCTATACTTGTCAAATAATATTTTAACGACTTTTGTTGTATTTTCGTCCCTAGTACGTGCAGACAACATAGTTGCAATTAGTATCTTAAATGGATCTCGTTCCTGCAAGTTTTGCAACCCCTTCAGTGCAGTTAATCTTGAAAGGTTATTCCCTTCAAGGGATCTTGTCATTACTTTCAGGATGTTACCATGAGCAGGATCCATACTCCTAGTCACTTGACAACTAGTAAATACATCATGTCGTAATATATTTCAATGCTAGCAAAAGCTAAGGGTAATAGAGCCTATCGTCGTTCTTTAAGTCTAGCTCGACCAGTTTTTCTAGGTGCGATATTTCCTACTTTCCTTCCAGGAGGAGTGGTCCTTCCGACTGATGATTGTCGTCCAATATGTTGATGCCTTCCCCCACCATGAGGATGATATACAGCCGCCTGGGCAATTCCCCTCACCTTTGGATATAACTTACCCTTTGCTGTCATATATTTAGCACGATTCCCAGCTTTGAGAAAAGGTTTTTCCTTTCTTCCTGCACCAGCCACAATGCCTATCATTGCTTTACATTTTGGGTTTAAAGTAGTAAACTTTCCAGATGGTAACTTAACTGTAACACCTTGAGGTGAATGTGAGAAGACAAGTGCTGAAGTGCCAGATGCTTTTACAAGTTTGCCTCCGTCACCAATATTCTTTTCCAAGTTACAAATTAAAGTACCATCTGGTATTGATTCCAAAGCCAATATGTTGTTCCGGTCTGGGGGAATATTATAGCCTATTTGAATGGCATTTCCTACCTCAATACCATGAGTAGCTGGAATATAACTAATTTCTCTATTATCATATTGTACTATAGCGAGAGGCGCATCTCTACCAGTTTCATGTACAATATTCGTAACAGAACCTGAATGTTTTTCTGGGTACCTGAAATTGGGATAATTGGTAGCTGAAATTTTTCCTACTGTAATAGCCCTAAATTGCTTTCCCCCTTTTCCTCTTCTGCGTACGAGAGTTCGTTTTCCCAATTTCTTCATCCAGTTTGAAATTTATGGTGATTTTAACCTTTTGTTAATTAAGCAAAAGATACAATCAACTATCTAGGATCGACAAATGAGAACATGGCATCAATTATTGAAGTTGCAAAAATAAATTTGAATTATCTCCTTGCTGACCGAAATTTTTATGTAAAAGTTTTGATGATTTATGACGGCAGTAACTGCTATAACTAAGCTAACAAAGGTATAAAGATAAGTAAAGTGGTTATTTAATTTGTGAGTCAGAATACTCTATCCCTGAAAGTACTCGAAGCTTACACTCGTGATGTAGGTCGTGGGGTTGCACGTATTGATTACGATTCAATGGATTCTTTGAGCGCTTCCACGGGTGACGTAATTGAAATTAGAGGAAAACGTAGAACAGTAGCTAAATGTTTGCCGTTATATCCTTCTGACGAGGGGAAGGGAATTGTAAGAGTAGATGGCTTGGTTAGAAATAATGCTGGTGTGGCAATAGGTGATACTGTAATTGTCCGAAAAATAAAAGCGGTCCCTGCTGAGAAGGTGATTGTTGCACCATTGGAAGCAATTCCTCCAATAGATGAGAGATATCTAGCTGATGCCTTGGAAAGTGTGCCATTGATAAAAGGTGACAACGTGATGGTTCCATATTTTGGAGGTAGGTTGACATTTCAAGTCATTGGAGTTACTCCAGCATCAGACGCAGTTTTGGTAACTCAAAAGACAATTTTTCATATTGCCGAAAAAGGTGAAACTCTCAGAGGGGTTCCTCAAGTTACGTATGAAGATATAGGGGGACTGAAAGAAGAAATACAAAAAGTTCGTGAAATGATCGAACTACCGCTAAGGCATCCCGAGATCTTTGAGAAATTAGGGATTGAGGCTCCAAAGGGTGTCTTGTTGTACGGTCCACCAGGTACTGGAAAAACATTGTTAGCAAAAGCTGTGGCAAATGAAAGCAACGCTCACTTCATCAGCATCTCCGGACCGGAAATTATGAGCAAATTTTATGGTGAATCCGAGGCTAGACTTAGAGAAATCTTTAAGGAGGCCAAAGAGAAAGCGCCATCAATAATATTCATTGACGAAATTGATTCTATTGCCCCTAAAAGAGAGGAGGTAACTGGTGAGGTGGAGAGACGGGTAGTTTCACAATTACTGTCGCTAATGGATGGGCTCGAAGCGAGAGGTAAGGTAATTGTAATCGCAGCAACTAATCGGCCAAATGCAATAGACCCGGCATTAAGGAGGCCAGGAAGATTTGATAGAGAGATTGAAATTAAAGTGCCTGACAAACGAGGCAGATTGGAGATACTCCAGATCCATACACGTAATATGCCGCTAGATACAGATGTTGAGCAAGACAAAGTCGCTGCTGTTACGCATGGTTTTGTGGGTGCCGACCTAGAATACCTTTGCAAAGAAGCAGCTATGAAATGTTTGCGAAGACTATTGCCCGAGCTGAATCTTGAAGATGAGAAGCTTTCACCTGAAGTTTTGAACAAGCTCATTGTCACAATGGCCGACTTTGAAAATGCAGTCAAAGAAGTAATGCCGTCAGCTATGAGAGAAGTTTATCTAGAGTCACCAGATATACCTTGGTCTGCAATTGGCGGGTTAGAAGAAGTAAAGCGTGAATTGCAAGAAGCAGTCGAGTGGCCACTTCGTTACCCCGATCTTTATACTAAGCTGGGTCATTCTATGCCTAAAGGGCTGTTGATGCATGGACCATCAGGCACTGGGAAAACGCTTCTTGCAAAAGCAGTGGCAACCGAATCAGAAGCAAATTTCATAAGTGTTAGGGGTCCGGAGCTCTTGAGTAAATGGGTAGGAGAATCCGAGCGAGGTATCAGGGAAATTTTTAGGAGAGCTAGGCAAGCCGCTCCTTGCGTGGTCTTTTTTGATGAGATTGATTCGATTGCCCCAACTAGAGGTATGGGTGGAGATAGTATGGTGACTGAAAGAGTTGTCTCGCAACTTCTGACAGAACTTGATGGTATTCAGGCACTTTCAGGCGTTGTGGTTCTAGCGGCAACAAATAGGGCGGACATAATTGATCCTGCCCTCTTAAGACCAGGCAGGTTTGATAAGATAGTTTTTGTGCCTATGCCAGATAAAATGGCTAGACAGAAAATTTTAGAAATTCATTCAAAAGATAAGCCCCTGGGCCCAGATGTAAATTTGGCGAGAGTAGCTGAACTAGCTGAAGGCTTCAGTGGAGCAGATACAAGTTCTGTGGCAAATAGTGCCGTCTCGTTGGTATTGCATGAATATTTGGCAAAATATCCAACACCAGAAGAAGCGGCTAAACATGTGTCAGAGGCTCACATTATGATGCGTCATTTTGAAGAGGGTGTAAAGAAGATAAAGACTCAGAGAGAAGGCAAACCAGGTGAAAAGGTAACAGTTCCGTATTACAGGTAATAAAAAATATTACCTACCTAATAAATTTGCTACAAAATGAGAAATTTGTAACTAAGTGATTCATCTAAAGCAATACTGATTAAGGTACTGTAATTCTCCCACTAGCTAAATCGTTACTGATAATTAGGCTTGATTTGCCAGAGTCATGGACTGATAGTATCAAGATAATTTGAGTTGGAATTGAAAGTATTGTAAATTCCAATTTGACTAATATGCAAAAAGTAGGAAATTCAGTACAAAACGACTAGGCGCTATCCAAATCCGTAGGCAAGCTCAAGGTTATTTTGGAAAATCTCTCTCTTATTATTTCTTAATAATGATATGCAATATTCTATCTCGCATCTCCATCATCAAAGAATTAACTTGTCCGTAGTGCTATCCACGTTGTATCCTCATCTAATTCAAATTGCGCCATCCAATCTTTTAGCCAATTCTGGGCGACAGGGCTGATTATAACAACGAAGATGCATCCCATAATAGACATTATATTTCGTCAGTTGACTGCATGTTTCTAGTTAACTCCTGGCATTAGTTTGGCAAACGTCTTCTTGCGACTATCAATGTATTAGAGTTGACCCGAAACCGTTGTCAAATTTTTAGTATCTGCGATTGATCTTTTTTGGCTAACCCATTTAGTTAAGAATTCCTGACATCAGAGCTTTACGCAAAAATGAACTGTGCACTTCACTGTATTTGCAACAGATATCGGCTCTAAATCCGATATAAAGATGATCTCAATTAACAATAACTCCTTGCGATACTGTCAAGCATCTTCAAAAATTAAGTTGTAATTTGAATCAGAGAGAATAAATGTCTTACAAGAAATATGATTGGATATGCGGAGTCTTGAGCTCGAGGATATGACTTTTAAGAGATTGTCTACATTAAGGGCAGATCTAATGGAGTGGAAGAAAAAAGACATGGAATATGACGATGTTATTAATCATCTTATAGATTCTTTCCAAGAAAGTACTTGGGGTCATTTGGGAGGTGAAGCGGGAGGGGGTTAATTCACCCCAATAGGTTCACGCTACCTAAGATTAATTGCCATAGGGCGAATTGCATATCATTTTCACTAGTTCAAGAAGTAAAAATTCAGAAAACTTACGGGCCTTATTTGTAACTTATACTATGATGATCAGTGTTGTGAAGGTAAGCTAATTTCTGGTATTGATACCTCGTTCATAGTAAATACAAATCGAGAACCTTCAAAATCTGTAGTTCCTTCCCTTTCCCAATTAACCGAGTACGTATGTGTAATATTTTTCCCGACAATGCTTATAGTTCTGGGAAGATCAGCAAATAATCTCTCAACTTTTTGATTATCCCTAGTCATTAAAACTGATCTTCTCCTCTTCATAAGATACTTTACAGCAACATTTTTGTGCAAATGTCCTAAAGTTTGTAGCTTTTCATTCCCGGCTAGAACGGTAAATTCACGCTTCGTCAATAATTCAATTTCTATTTTTAATTAAAAAAATGTTCTGGTCAAATTTCACTTTCCATTAGGATAGTAAAATAAACTCAGAAAGTTCCTGATATGAAGAATTTCGGTCAGAGGAAGTAGATCATCTTCTACTGGATACTATATCTCAGTTATTACCACGGATTACGAATATCAGCCGCTTAAGTTTCAAGTATCGACAAACGCTTCATTCTAAAGATATTCTGCAAAATTTATACTTTGGTAGACACTCTTGTTTGTACTTTTTTTGAAGCAATCTTTGAGTAATTTCCACATGAAGGGCATTTCGCCCATTTACCCATCCCAGAATGCATCCAATGGAGAAGGCATTTTTTATATGAACACATTATCAACGTTGTCTTTCCACTTTGCTTCCTCCAGTCCTTTTTGAGAGGTTTCCTAGTCCTCCGGGCGTTTCGAGGTAGCCACTTGCTAGATACTTTCACTACAGTTGTTGCGCTATATTGTTCAAATATAATCTTATTCCGTGGATTCCGGCATTGTATTGAAGATAAAGAGTTGCCTAACGTATGTCTAATGGCTAAGCATAATTAAACTCGGCCATAAAAATTAGTGCAATCATCAAAGAATTTCCTTATGTAGGTAAGACCAATGAAGATAGCTATGATTTAAAAGTGGGATCGAGAGAGCTAATATGGCGGATCGAGCTGAAGTACCCATTACGAAATCTAATAGTAGAAAAAATCAATGAGGCTGGTACGCTAACTGACTTGGACTTGATGAATAGCCTCGAAAAGGAGAATATTGAAATCACAGAATCATACATGAACAAGATTCTTCTAGATCTGGAAATTTTTGGCTTGATAAGAGTTAGTTGGATCTCTAAAGATAAGAGACGAATAGAGGCAGTAACCAGACCTAAGGAAGAGCTTGCCTGAGTTCATGCAATTCTGATATTCATGTCTTTTAAATCGGACATATCTTTTTACGACTCACACATTCATCTTTCGGACACTGAATATTCAAGTGTCTTGTCGTATCTCTTAGAATCGATGAATGCATTGAACATTAAAGCTTGCTCCGTGACAGTTGACATAGGAACATCTATTAGGGCACTAAAATTATTCCAATCACACCGAGAAATTGTGCGGAACTTTGTTGGAATTCATCCCCAATTTGCCAACAGAACAGAATCTTCGGTATTTGAGGAGATTGTTTCGCAGAACCATGAAATTATTGATGGTATTGGGGAAATTGGCTTGGATTCGAAGTATTGTGATGGTCAGAATGATTATTCAGTACAGAGAAAGGTTTTTGAACAGATGCTTGACATTGCATCAGTAATCAAAAAACCTGTCTCTATTCATTCACGTGGTTCATTGGATGAAATATTGGATATCCTTTCGGGTTACGACGGTCTTAAGGCATGTCTTCATTGGTTTGACGGCAATGAAAAACAGCTTTTAAGATCCATGGAAATGGGGTTGTATGTCTCATACGGTCCTTCAGTCGTCTATTCGAATAGGAAAAGAAAATTGCTCAAGCTAACAAACCTATGCAGAATTTTGACCGAAACCGATGGTCCAGTTCAATATCCAGCTTGTTTTGAGTATGTTACGGCACTGCCTACCTCTATGTTGGCAAGTATTATTTACGCTATTTCTCAAGTGGTCAAGACTTCATTTCGAGATACAAGTGTAAAAATATTTTGTAATTCAATTGATTTCTTCGGTTCTTGACCTGATATATGCCAGTCATTTCATTAATGTAGTACATGTTTGCGAGAATCTAGAACAATTAACATAATATATAGATTGATTGACATGATATTGGATGGATCGAGTGAGAAAAATATCTGAAGAGCTATTAAATAGATACCGTGATAGATTCGGGACGGACATAGAACAAAACAAAAAAGTTGTCACAGAGCTTGCGAAAGTCACTTCTAAACAATTAAGAAATCGAGTTGCTGGATTCATAACTTCTAGTCTTCGCAAAGAAGCAAAGGCCAAAGAAAGCTCAGAACGAGAAGTCCAGAAATCGCAAGAAAATGTTGTACTAGAGAGTTAGTACGCTTTTCAAGCATGATAACGATAAAGCTGCTGGGCCCAATTCGAAGAGCATATCATTTGGATACAATCTCCCTAGACAAATCGGACCTATCAATTTCCAACATTATATCGCTATTAAGAGAGGAAGCATCAAATCCTGACTTGGTAGAAGAGAAAAATATTGTGATCGCAATTAATGGAATTCAATCCTCACTTCTACCGAAATTTGAGCGAGTGATAAAAAATGGTGATGTAGTTACCGTTGCCAGTTTAGTACACGGTGGCTGATCATTTTGCGTACAAATCAATGTTGCATTGTAAATCTTATTCTAAGAAAATTTGCTAGCTTCAAGCAGTAAGTTTGACAACCATTAGCAGAACGCAAAGTACTTCTCAAACCTATAGGGTCGGATCTTATCACGTTAAGATCCTGGCTTTCTGCATAACTGGAACCAGAAATGTGGATAAGCTACTTCAAGAGTTGAGAGCTAATATAGCACCTGTGCATATTCAGGGAGCTAACAGCTGCGCAATATTAGGAAAAAAGCACATCATAAAAGTATTGCAGCTAACGATAGAGTTATGGAACCGAGGGATTAGGTTATCGAAATCCATTGAAACGGATTTATTGTTGAGATTATGTTGCACCGATCAAATTAAAACAGCGATCGAATTTGGGGGATTAAAAAGGGATCAGTTTGCCTACTTGATTTTGATGTCCCAGGATTTGGTTTTGTTATTTGATGCGGAACAAAAGATTAAGAGCTTTTGTATAGGAAAGTATTATTCAAACATTAACCTAGGAAGGAAAAAATTGAAACGATTGTGTGATTATTATGAAATCCGTAGTGATAATGTTAACAGAGACTATGTAGAGAATACTCTAGTTGAGAGAGCAGCTTTGGTTCGCCTATAGTGGCGGATCCCCAAAATATATCACTTAATATCAGCAATCCAAAAATCACGTTTTACCTTTATAACCCTTAATATTTCGTTCGGCCTTAATACCGATATACCTGTCACCTTATGTAGAATCTGTACCAAAACTACCCACTCTGGACTACTAAGACTCACCTTGGCTTTGATCTCTTTTGCTATTTCCGAAATTATCACTTGTGATCTAATCTTGCAGAATCTCTTTTCAATTTCAATCTTAAATGTTGACCTTATTGGTATCTTGCAGGAGAGCATACAAGCAGTTGATATAATCTCTGTCAGATCTGTCTTGCATACTGATTCTACTGGAATGACTCTGAGTATGTAGCGAAAATACCAAGGCTCATTTTCGAGTACCTCCTTAAGAACTTTAACGGTCTTCACGGGATCTTTGATTCTATCAATAATGATTAATCCGCTTATTCCTGTGTCATAGAAATTGGGGGTTTCATTCGTAAATTTAGCCGAAATTTGTTTAAATTCTTCTGCTGCATCCAGTTCTCTTCCCCTGAAAGTGGAAATAATCAGTTTGAAATCAATATTGTTCAAGTTGACTTTAAAAAATCCAGCTTGCCCTCCATTTATGAACTAAATTATACGACTCGCATATGAAATTTAGGATAAAAATTATCACATCCTCTCCAATCTATTAGTCCCAAATGCACTAATTAGGGTTATGGGTAAACGTAACATATGGAAGGGAAACCAAGATCAGGTGAATAGATAGTAGAATTGTACTTAAATACAAATATTCTTCATAAAAATTATTTGGACTGTGGCAGATGACTGACGTTGATATTTTGTCCCCATTTCCGGCACTTTTGTTGCGCACTAAAATAAAAGATCGTCAACGGTCGATTGTAGTAGTTTCAGACTTGCACATAGGTTTCTCAAAATGGTTCCAATCCAATGATGTAGCTATAGATTGGAACCAAATTGTAGAAGAAACTGAGCGAGACCTCGAAAGAATTATTAATTCTTGCAATGCGGATTCAATTATTCTATTAGGCGATATAAAGAATACCGTAGCTGGGATAGCTAAAGAAGACTGGAAGGTAATTCCAAGATTTTTTGAAAACCTATCTAGAGTATGTGAGGTGTTCGTTATCCCAGGCAATCACGATGGTAACATTCATCTATTATTACCTGAGACAGTTACTGCAATTGGAATTACTGGTTTAACTATCGATGATACGCTACTCGTTCATGGACATACAATGCCTTCTTCATTAAAGTCGGGCGCCAAAAAAATCATACTTGGCCATTTACATCCAACATTATTAAGACAAGAAAGCATTTTAGACGGTCAGAAAGTTTGGGTATTTCTACGGGTACGGAAGGAAGTTATTTTCCCGGAAACACATGGGACTATTGATCTCATATTAATGCCTTCTTATAACCGATCTTTCGTTAAGCATAAAAGGGACTCAGCTAAAGCCTTTATAGCGCCCATGTTCAGACGTATAATTAAAAGAGATGCGATATTGAAATGTCTAATTTTATCAACTGAAGGATCTATAATTGGTAACGAAGATCTTTTATTTTCGCATTATATATAATTACTGAATTACTTGACTAAATAAGGAGATAATGAGTCAATCGTAGGTCGATTTTTAGTTCGCCAATTTAAGCTTTCCACAAATGATGTCGTTGCTTCAAATGTGGTCAAAACGGGTATGCCCATTTCTACAGCTTTTCTTCTAATTTGGTATTCGTCATATAACATTCCAACATATTTCTCAATGGTAGATGTCGAAGGAATGTTGATTATGAAATTAATGCTTCGTTCATGAAGCAAATCCGCGATGTTTGGTTTTCTGGCCGGTTCACTTATTTTGTAAACTTCCTGGACTTCTGTCTTCGTATTTTCTTTTATAAACTGAGCAGTATGCTCTGTCGCAAGGATCTTGAAACCCATTTTGGATATGAGATGAATTAGTGGTAATAGCTTTTCTTTATTGCGTTGTCCACCAATAGTAATGAGCGCATGACCAGAAATGGGTAGTGAATATCCAGCAGCTTCATAAGCTTTGGAAAGCGCATCGTAAAATGTTACTCCAAAACAGGCTACTTCTCCAGTAGATTGCATTTCGACGCCCAATACGATGTCGGCTCCTTCCAGTTGCATGAAAGAAAATTGCGGAACCTTGATTCCAAACCCGGGCACCCTTGCCCAGATTTTTCCAAGATTTTTAGGTATCGGTTTGCCCAACATTGCCTTTGCTGCCAGCGAAATGATATTGATACCAACTATCTTAGAAACAAAGGGCATTGATCGAGATGCTCTTACATTGGCCTCAATAACATACACCTGTTCGTCCTTTACAAGGTACTGAATATTGATAGGACCACAAACCTTGAGTGAAATAGCAATCATTTTTGTGTATTCTGAAATGGTATCAGTTATTTGTCGATTCAGCCGCCACGGAGGAATACACATCATGGCATCGCCAGAATGTATTCCAGCATTATCTATATGTTCAATTATTGATCCAATAATTACTTCCTTACCATTAGATACCGCATCAACTTCTACCTCTGAGGCGTCCTGAAAAAATTTGCTTATTACTACTGGATAATCTGGGCTCAGGTGCATGGCTTCCTTGAGAAATGACTCGAGCTGTTTTTCTTCCCAGACTACCTTCATTGCGGCACCACTCAATACATAAGAGGGCCTAACTAACACAGGATATCCTATCTTGTTGCAGAATCTATTTGCCTCAGCTATGGTTGTGAATCTACTCCACTGAGGTTGCTTTATGGATAATGAATCCAAAAGCGTTCCAAATTTTTCCCTGTCTTCTGCTGTATCTGTGCTAATGCTATCTGTCCCTAAGATTGGGATTCCAAGTTTCCCTAATTTCGGAAGCAGAGTATTTGCTGTCTGTCCACCTACACATGTCACAATACCCAAAGGTCTTTCTTTTTCATAAATATCAAGAACTCTTTCGAGTGTTAGTTCTTCAAAGTACAAACGGTCTGAAATGTCATAGTCAGTCGACACTGTTTCTGGATTGCAATTTATTACTGATACAGTACTAATTCCATTATCTTTAAGACTCCACACCATATTTACTGTGCTCCAGTCAAATTCGACACTACTACCGATTCTATACGGTCCTGCCCCGAGTACAATTGCTCCTTTGTCCACACTGTCATAAGCAATGTCATCCTTCTCACCTCCATATGTCAAATAAAGATAATTTGTTTTAGCTGGACATTCAGCTGCTAATGTGTCAACTTGTTTCACAACAGGTTTGATAGAGAACTTTTGCCGTAAATTGCGAATACTTGACTCATTCATACTAACACATTTTCCAATCTGCGAGTCTGAAAAACCATAGCGCTTTGCAACTCTCAAGAGATTTTCAGACAAGTCTTCATTACGAAGCTTGTTTTCCACATCTACAACATTCTTTATTCTGCTCAGATACCACGGATCGATAGCTGAAAGACTGTAGATTGTTTGGATCGACATACCAAGTTTTAAGGCCTTTACAACATTAAACAGAATTTCATCATCTGGGTGTAAAAGCGCTTGTTCTAGAATTTCCAAATTTTCCTCGTTTTCATATTTACCGTTACAAACTAAACCATTTTTTCCAATATCTGCCATGCGAATTGCCTTTTGTATCGCTTCCTCAAATAATCGCCCAATAGCCATTACTTCGCCTACTGATTTCATACTGCTCCCAAGTCTCCTGTTTGCTAGTTCGAACTTTCTAAAGTCCCATCGTGGCATTTTTAAAACAACATAGTCTAGAGAGGGCTCGAAACATGCAGTTGTAGATTTTGTTATACTGTTTACTAATTCGGTAAGCGAATAGCCAAGACATATTTTGGCTGCCATGTAAGCTAACGGATATCCAGTAGCCTTACTAGCCAAAGCAGATGACCTAGAAAGTCTTGCATTGATCTCTATTGCACAATAATCTTCAGATAGGGGATCTAAGCCAAACTGCATATTGCATTCGCCAAGGATGTTGCAATGTTGCACGGCTCTAATTGCAGCAGACCGCAGCTTGTGATATTCTTCATTATCAAGAGTTTGTGATGGAGCAACTACGATATTATCACCTGTGTGTACTCTCATAGCGAGCACATTTTCCATATTACAAACTGTAATCGTTTTCCCACTGTCATCTCGCATCATCTCGTACTCGATCTGCTTCCAGTCACCAACATATTTTTCTACCAGGACTTGATTCACTAGACTAAGCGGCAATCCCCTTTGAACAACCTCTTGAAGCTCGTACTCATTGTATGCGACGCCCCCACCTTTTCCTCCTAAGGTATAGGCAACTCTTACTATAACTGGGTAACCGATTTTTCTGGCAATCAAGCTAGCTTGTTTGAAACTATTCGCAGGAGCACTTTCTAAAACAGGTACACCACTCTCAATCATCGCATTTTTAAACATCTGTCTATCTTCAGTGACCTTAATTCCTTCAATAGATGTCCCCAATATCTTGATACCATATTTTTTCAGAACTCCTTCTTCATTTAGCGTGATACCACAGTTTAATGCAGTTTGACCTCCAAAACTTAGTAATATTGAGTCCGGCCGTTCGATCTCTAGTAGTTTTTCTACATACATTTTAGTTACTGGTAATAAGAAAACTTTGTCTGCTAGTCTTGTATCAGTCTGAATAGTAGCTATATTGGGATTGATCAATACACTTTTTATTCCCTCCTCTGAAAGTGCTTTTAGGCATTGAGACCCGGAGTAATCAAATTGACGGCCAGAATCAACTTTTATGATTTCTGGCTTTCGCCGGCTTCTCCGATCTTTATCGCACCACTTCCAAGCACTATCGATTTCTTTATTTGCTCATTTTTTGGTAATTCTTTCCCTCCTCCGATTGTAATGGCCATGTGTATGTATTGAATTGGGGGGTAGTTTAGAATCCTTATACCTATGCATCTTTTCACGCAACATTAGATCTTTGAACTTTTCAAATACAAATAGCGAATCATAAGGGCCGGGAGAGGCTTCGGGATGAAATTGTACTGCGATAACGGGCTTTGTTTTATGCCTAATGCCTTCAATTGTATTATCATCAGCGTTGAGATACCAAACGTCGAATTCAGTTTGAGATAAACTTTCAGGTTCTATCCCGTATCCATGATTCTGACTAGTAATAAATGTCTTATTCGTGTCCACCTCTGTGCATGGTTTGTTTTGACCTCTGTGTCCAAATTTTAATTTATTAGTTTCACCGCCTGCCGCCAAGGCTATTATTTGGTTTCCAAGACATATTCCCAATGTTGGGACTGACAAAGTGATTAATTTCCCAGTTGTGTTTATTGTTGCTTGACAAATTTTAGGATCGCCCGGTCCGTTGCTTATAACGACGCCACTAGGATTATATGACATTATATCTTCAATAGGTGTGTTCCACGGAACACAGACAACTCTGAATCCCACTCTAAGAATGTTTCGTATAATGCTAAATTTCATACCTGTATCTATTAGTACTACACATGGTAACATTTTGTCTCCATATTCTTGAGATTTCTTGACAGAGACTTTCTGCATAAAGTTGATTCCATCATACCTTGTTTCCTTAATAATTTTTGACAATTGCTTACTAGATATCTCGCTTTTGGATACTGACAGGGCTCCCTTCATGACGCCTTCAACCCTTAATCGTTTTGTCAGATCACGTGTATCTATTCCGCTAATTCCAGGTTTTTTCTGCTTATACATCCATTGATCTAGAGTGTATTGACAATTCCAATGACTCGCAACTGTGGACAGTTCGTTTACTATCAGGGCAGTCACTTGAATATTACTTGACTCGAAATGCCGTGGCAAACCAAACTCATCGAGGTCATCGTGTGGTGGAACGCCATAGTTGCCAATGAGGGGATATGTCATGCAGAGAATCTGACCCCTATAAGACGGATCAGTCAAACTTTCAATGTACCCTACCATACCTGTGTTAAATACCACTTCTCCACCCACAGTCTTAGGGTACCCAAATCCTTTTCCAACGTACGTAGTTCCATCTTCCAATTGAAGTTGAGATTTATAGTCCAGATAAGTACCATGAATAGTTGGAATTTTAATCCTCTCGAGAATGGAGTGAATTTAGAAATTTAAGTTTTGCTAGTTCTCAGCCGTAAGTTACAAAACTAGTAATAGACGCACTTATGATACAATTTAGTTTCGTATTATTCTACACACTAATTAGTTCACAGTTAGAATCTACTTCATCCATTCTACAGGAATGTCCTGATATAGTCCATTTGGTAGAATTCTCCTGATGGATATTGGAAGCGCTTTGGCATCCAACTCCGCAGTCGCGATTGAAATAGTATCCCGTGTTTCCTTCGTCCACGGTATTAAGGATGGTGCCCCCAACGATAATTGCAATGACCTTGCGCCGGTTATTCTGGCTCTTTCAAATCTTGTAAGTCTAGGGGGACCTATCATTACAGTATAACCTTGAACAATTATTTCCTTAGCTTCATACTCAATTTCGGGATAAAGGACAACCTCATCCAGTGGTCTAGTACTTTTATTCGGTTCTACAATTTGTTGTTTTGTCGATTTTTTTTCTTTTTTCTTTTCGCCTGAACTTTTCTCAGGTATTTTCTTTTGCTTGGATGGTTTATTGGCACCTGATTGTCTGACCCTAGGAGACCTTTTCAATAACTTCGACGTAGAACGTTTTAAAACCAAGAACAAATCCAAAAACAGGCGGATGTCTAATTAAATGTTGCTATGTCCCTTAGACTACACTTACATCTCGTGAGCCCCTACCGTGGGTTTTAACTTTTATAATATGACGTACGTCTATAAAGATTTCTCTTGCTCAATTTACATCAATTTGTACTACCACTTGATATACTTCTTACTGGCTACGATATTTTAGAGCTATGTGGTTTGCCCGAGTAATTTTTTGTCCGTAACTTTTGAAAATTGCGATTCCATTTTCAATTACATATAGAATGATGAGAAGTACTAGACGATACCAGTAAGAGAAAATACACTTGAACAATGATTATTTGCATCGGATACTGATCGCTCAATTAAATTAATATCCACTGATAGGATCCGTTTTTTATTCAAGCTTATTAAGCCGTAACCATCAATGGATAAGAAATACTCTTAAGCTGATTCTTCTTTCAGAATCTAAGGGTCCTAATATATTAGTCACATGTGAAATTATAATATCAATGAATTCCGACAAAAGCTCTGTATCTAGAATCTGTATTGCCATGGAAGTTCACGGTAATGGAAACTTTGATTGTGAATTTATTCGTCACCTATCTCCGTTAACTATCGCAACAATTCTCCGAAAAATCCCTATTACTGGTTTGTTACACGCTCGCGGCAAGCAAATCAAATATATCGAAACTGGTCTCAACGTCGGTGCAGAGAAGCAACGGGCAGTTTTCGAAGTAGGTGATCTTACTTATATGACTTCGAATGGCTCTATTTGCATAATTCTCGAAAGTATTTCAGGAATTATGATGAATCCACTTGGAAAATTTCTAGGCGATATCGACTCATTCAGTTCAACAAGACCAGGAACGGTTTTAACAATAAATAAATGTAAATAGATAGTTTAAAAAAGTGATCAAATTCATTAACTTACTGGCTGAAATACTTAACTTATTATTGAAAGATGGTAAATGCCGTGAATTAGAATTGAGGGCGAAGAAAGTTTAGTTCTAAATATTTAAGGCTAAAATGCCATTCATTTACTCCTAGCGGCAGGGTTATCTGGACGGCGTTGGGTAACAAAGACGAACATTGGCTTGACCCCGAGCTTAATTATTGTACTTGCAACGACTATTTTTTTAGATCTCTTTCAGGCAGAGGACCATGTTATCATCTCAATAGTGCTATCGAACAAATCCGACTTGAAGACTATGAAAAAGTAGTTCTTAGGGATGAAGAATATGGCAGCTTTATTAGTTCCATGATTAGCGGGTACTTTTCAAAGTTAAAGATAAGTAACGTACTATAGCTCTATTATAAATATGCTGGTTATCATTGACCTTAAACTATCCAAACAATTGAAATCTATAAGTAATAATCTGTGTGTTCTAGAGCTATACTGATGATAACTTGGTTAGTTACGACAATGTACTAATAATCGGTTCTGGGGGAAGGGAACACTGCTTAGGTTGGAAGATCTCCCAGAGCCCAAAAGTTAAAAAATTATTTTTCGCCCCAGGAAATGGGGGTACAGAGACTAACGTACCTATTGCCGTGGATGATTTCAAAAAACTTCGTCAATTTGCGAAAGACAATTCATGTCTGACAGTAGTAGGTCCAGAAAGGTCACTCGCCTTAGGGATAGTAGATGCATTTGAAGAGTATGAGTTGCCAATATTTGGACCAAACAAGAAAGCCTCTAAACTAGAGTGGAGTAAGTCATATGCAAAGCATTTCATGACTAGATATGGAATTCCTACGGCACCGTTTTCTACTTTCTCCGATATTGAGGAGGCTGAGCACTATGTTAATTCATTATCAGATCCGCCAGTTATAAAAATGGATGGTTTGGCACAGGGCAAAGGCGTGGTCGTAAGCAGCAGCTTTGATGAAGCAATTGATGCAATACGGAGCTTTACTGGTAGTAACGTTACCAAAAAGGAAAATAGTCAAATCGTAGTAGAGAAAAAATTGTTTGGTAGAGAAATTTCTTTTATAGCTTTATGCGATGGAAGCTCAATATTACCTCTTGTTTCAAGTCAAGATCACAAGAGGGTTCGTGATGATGACCTTGGCCCCAACACCGGGGGGATGGGAGCCTTTTCGCCTGTTCCATTTGTCGATTCTAAGTTATATAATAAGATTTTAGAAAGAATTATTGAACCTACGTTGCGTGGGCTAAAAGACTCGGTTGCTAAATTCAATGGCTTTCTATATGCCGGATTAATGATTGAAGAAGTTACTAGAGAACCCTTTGTGCTTGAATATAATGTAAGAATGGGAGATCCTGAATGCCAATCAATTATAACGAGAATGCAATCCGACCTTGTCGACTTTCTCGATGCTACGATCCAAGGTACGCTAAGTTCTATGCCCCCAATTGAATGGAAACAAGAGTGTGCGGTTTGCGTAGTAATGGCATCAAGTGGCTATCCTGGAAAATATGAAACTGGTAAGGTGATTTGCGGACTAGATGATATTTTAGGAAACAATGTCTATGTTTTCCATTCAGGTACTACTATAGATCAACATAATAGATTTATTACGAATGGCGGGAGGGTCCTTTCTGTAACCGGAATGGGAAATGATATTAGAACTGCATCTAACCGAGCGTATTCGGCTGTAAAACACATACACTGGGGGGAAAATGAGGAATATTATAGAAACGATATTGGAAATAAAGCCTATTACATGCTAACATAATAGTATCCTATTCTCACTCACTATGATATCAATTTTCTGATCGTGGGATTGCATTGAAGGAATCCTATCGAAAATTTGAAAATCATAGCACAGACCAATAGATTTTTTGTATTTCTTCCTTGCCATATATCTGTCATAATACCCAAGTCCATAACCTATCCTGGAGCCTTTCCTGTCAAATGCTAACCCAGGAACAATCAGGGTATCTATATCGTCTACAACCTTTGACTTATCTCCCTTAGGCTCCTTTATTCCAAAAGGAACCCTCAAAATAAGATTATGCTTAAGATCATCTTCATCTACTCGGTAAAAATAAAGATCGTGTTCTGGTTCGACTTTAGGTAAGACTATTATCTTGTTTTTCAATAAGGCATGATTTATTATCTGCCATGTTCCAACCTCTTTACCAATAGGAAGATAAATACCTATAATGTCGGCAGATAAATAATCTTCCAATTTCATTATCCTATCTTGAATTCTCGTACTCTTATAAAATGAATCCACAGAAGTCATACCATTCCTAGTTTTAAGAACATCTCTTCTGATCGCAGACTTGTTTGAATTGTTACTATCTGACATAAATTCAGATCTACAACTACACAAAATACAGATAAGAGAAACTAACAACAGGGACGTAACTGTAATGATTGGCAAAATTTGAAATTACCGACAAAGAAATTTCATATGAATTCAAAATAATGGCCATGTACAAAGCTACAGGTCTAAATCTGTCATTAGTTAAGGCTTGTCTACAAGTTCCTACCACACCTGAGAGTAAAAAAGTAAAAGTTGAAGTATCATTCAGAACGCTCATTTCATTTAACTTGCCGGACATTATACCCGATGTAATTTAAACTATTTTTTTTGGACAAACTGGTCAATCTTGAAAAAACCAATTTCAAGAATCTTTGCCGCTTCCTTAGTTCACCCGTAGATATCCTTCCCCAAGTCTTGTTTTTTGCGCCTCTAGAGGATTATTGGATCGAGACTTATTTACTGCTAAAAATTATTGTTTGTTCTCTACTAACTCAAAAAGCTAATGAGATCCAGGTCAAATTGAGGTTGTGACTCTTCAAGATTAGAATCACTAATCATGTAGGCAACTTACCTTGCGCCCCCTCAATGTTAACATTCGTTCCGCAAATTGTTTTATGGATTCAACGTAAAGTTCATGCTCTTTCTCAAGAATCTTATTGGACAGACTCTCTTCTGTGTCATTGTCTTCAATATGAACTACACGTTGACCTATGATTGGTCCCGTATCAATTCCTTCGTCGACAAAATGCACCGTGCATCCTGTGAACTTTACACCATACTCGAGTGCTTGTCTTTGAGCATGAAGTCCTGGAAAAGAAGGTAATAGTGATGGGTGGATATTCATAATCCTCATCTTGAATAGTTTTATAAATTCAGCGCTGAGAATATGCATGTAACCTGCTAGACAGACAAGTCCATCTAAGGGTTCCACCTCATGATATTTCAATACTGTAACTATGTCCTTGTCGTACTGCCAACCGCTACTAGAACTGAAAACTACTTGAGTTGGAATACCACGATTCTTAGCTTTTTCAAGTCCAGGAGCGTTCGGTTTACTTGATATCACTACTCGAGGAGTGACATTCTTTATTTTTCCAGATGTTATGCCATCCAAAATAGCCTCCATATTGGTTCCTCTCCCAGAAATTAATAAGCCAAGGTTTATCATCGTTTCAAATTTTGAACATAATTCATAATTGAAGCTTCTGGTTTGTTCGAGGGTGAATTTTAGATGCGGAGGTGAGAGTCCACCAGTTCTAGAATTTCAATTACTTTCGCAAGTTCAAATCTTTATACCTGTACTTGTCAATCTTAACCAATTCCTGATAAGATCCAAATTGCACAGGACTAACTTCGTCCAAAGGTTGAGCAGATTCAGCATCGAAGTCTCTAAATTCATTTAATATTTTATATGTCGTAGACCTTTCTGCGGGAACTCTGCCTACTTCTCTAATCAGGGAGTGAATACTCTTGGGCTTCAGCATTTGACCGTTTGGGGCGCCAGCTGAAGTTGAAATGCTCTCATTCATCAAAGTTCCGCCAAAATCATTAACACCCGCCGAAAGAAGGAATTGAGACATTGCCGGTCCTTCCTTAACCCACGATACTTGAATGTTCTTGATGTGATTGTTAAGCATTATCCTTGAGATTGCATGCATTTTTATAATTCCATCTCGATCGGGACCTGGGTTTATCCCTGAAATCAGTTTTTTATTGTACATTGGAGCTTCTCTATGTACGAAACTTAAGGGTACAAACTCAGTAAAGCCCTTCGTTTCATGTTGAACTGCGCGAATAAGATTCAAATGTTCGGCCCTGTGCCTAGACGATTCAATATGACCGTACATTATAGTAGATGTCGTCGGAATGCCTAACCTATGGGCCAATTTTATGATATTTAACCAATTTTTTACAGATATCCTTCCAGGTGAAATTATATCACGGATTTCCTGATCAAGTATCTCAGCGGAAGTTCCTGGTAGGCTTCCTACCCCCGCATCCTTAAGCAACTTTAGGTATTCTTCAACTGAATAT
Organism: Nitrososphaeraceae archaeon; assembly: GCA_036558405.1. Classification (GTDB taxonomy): domain Archaea; phylum Thermoproteota; class Nitrososphaeria; order Nitrososphaerales; family Nitrososphaeraceae; genus TA-21. The sequence goes on from DATBFR010000091.1 coordinate 181,601, forward strand.
CCAGAGCAATTTGCAGCATATTGGACTTCCTCGGGAGAAAAAGCGTGAATGTGAATCGCAGGAATCTCCTTCTTTATCTCCTTACAAATTGTAATGTACAAATTTCCGTCAATCCCTGGGGCAAGACCTGCCTGAATGCAGACCTCCGTAGCTCCAAGCCTCCAAGCTTCTACAGCTCTTCTTACAATTTCTCTTATTGGAAGGAAGTAACCTTCATCGTTTCTAAAATCGCGACTGAATGCACAAAAGCCGCACTTTTTTATGCAGACATTGGTAAAATTAATGTTCCTATTCACAACATAAGTGACTCTATCTCCGACTGACCTCTTTCTAAGCAAATCGGCAACCATCATTATTGCCTTTAACTCCATCCCTGTAGCTTCAAATAAGCGGACTGCCTGTTCTGCAGAGATATCCTTAGACTCCATTGCATCATTCAAAATTTCCGCAATAACGGGATCAACACCGCGAATCAATTGATCCACCTTAGACGTCAATTCAAATAATCCTGCCTTACAAGGCCGTCAGCCCCGGAAAGAACTTGTATGCTTTTTCTGAGACTTTCGTTGACAAAACCAAGTTTATCATGTATATATTCTGGGTATATTGGCAACCGTGCTCTTAATAAGTGACCAGTCCGTTCAGTGATTGCAACTACGTCCCGGATCCCCGGCCACGGTGATTCTGGATTTACGTAATCTATAGTTACTGGTGAGATACCTCCCCAGTCATTAATGCCACAGTCGATGAACTTAGAATAATCATGTGGGCTCAAATTAGGGGGCACTTGTATATTCATATCTGGTAAAATAATCCTTGCCAATGCCACAGCTTGCATGAAATATTTAAGAGAGGGTCTTGGATTGTTTCGCATCAGGGTATCAAATTTCGGAACGAAATTCTGGATAATAATTTCTTGAATATTTCCATACTTCTCATGAAGCCCTCTCAACACAAAGAGGGAGTCTATGACTTCATCAAGTGTTTCCCCTATTCCCAACAAAATACCAGTTGTCATTGGTATCTTTAATGCACCTGCATTTTCAAGTGTTCTAACCCTTGCATTGGGGTTCTTGCTAGGTGCAAATTCATGTGCCATGCCTCTTCCGGATAGACGATCAGACGAACTTTCTAACATGCAACCCACACTCACATTTGTTTCCCTCAAAAGTGATAATTCTTCTTTACCAAGATTCCCTGCGTTTGTATGAGGTAATAAACCAGTATTTTTCAAAATCATCCTGCTTATCTTATCAATATATTCGATCGTTGAATCACATCCTTGATTTTTGAGCCAGGACCTAGCTTCTGCGTATTTTTGTTCAGGTGATTCACCTGTTACTATCAAAGCTTCAGTGCAGCGATATCTCCTCCCCATTTCAGCAATTGAAAGCACTTGATCGGGATTCAACATTGACAGTCCGCTCTGGTTAGGCTGCTTTTTATAAGTACAATATGAGCAAGTATCTCTGCATAGATTTATAAGATTTATAAAAACTTTTCTAGAATATGTTATGGGCACTTGCTTGTAACGATTTCTAATTGTACGTGCTAGTGAAATTAAGGCATTTGTATCGTAATTATCTTTGAGGTAGAATATTTCATCCTTGGAGATAAGGTGTTTAATGCCGCATTCAGTAAGACAGTTAATGTCTCGCCTTATATCATCGAGTCGAATCCTCAATACTTGTTCACAATCATATTCAATTTAATGATTAATAAACACTTATTATTTTAGGAAATACAATTTTTAGAATCAGTTGCCTAGCTCCAAAAATATCTACGTTTCCCACTCTTTTCGTAGAAGAATACTCACTACGTGGGCTAATCCATCTGGTACAGTACTGTAACTTGGTACTTATTAGGGTAACAAGTAATTGATTTACACATTTTTTAACCCATACGATAATTCCGATCTTTCCATACTACTGTTCTTTGCCCGCCGGAAAAAATTGAAATAACAAAACAAGCTGTTATTACCAAACAGCCAGCAGCGGAGCAAAGGCCATAAAGTGAATTCTGAAGCAAACCATATTTAGACTGCAGCGAGCTAGTCATGATAATTAAAGCTACACAGGTAGAAGTAATGCCAAGCAAGATTAATGGAATATGATTTGGATTATAACCCAAAATGAGAAGTGACAACGATAGTCCAAGAAACGGCTCAAGTAATACAAAGAATAAAAACACTGTCATGAATATGGCGGATCGCTTTTGTTTGCTGTAGAGTGGGATTATTAAACGCTTTAGTGCATCCCAAAGTGTCCTAGAATCTCGAGCCCACTCTGCCTCAATAAGGTGTTCGCCTCTCACTAGTTTGAGCTTGTAATGTAGTTCCTTCACCATACGCCCTAACTCCCCATCTTCTATTAGCTCCGATTTAACTGCTTCATGTGTACCAACAGCTTCATACGTCGTCCTTGTGATTAAGTAGAAACTGCCAAAAAAATATCCTATCTTGATATGTGGATTATTCACCCTCTCTGGAGAATATCGCGAATGGAGGAAAATTGATAAGACTGGTAACGTAATTTTAGTGAGGAAATTCCGGCATCGGAGCCTAGGAATTGCCGATATAGCATCCAAATCTTCTTGAATCATGAGCTCTACAGCATTGGACATCACAATTGGTGAATGCAAAGTGTCAGCATCAGTAAAAAATAGAATATCGCCTGAAGAGTTCAAATATCCTAGATAACATGCCCAATTTTTTCCCACCCAGCCTTCTGGCTTTGGAGGTGCATTGATAACTATTAACTTGTTATTATTCTTTGACATCTCATACATGACATCTAAAGTACTGTCAGTTGATGAATCATTTACAGCTATGAGTTCAAAGTTTACGTACTTTTGGTTAAGTAATGTCTCAATGCTGTGCGATATACAGCCTTCTTCGTTTCGTGCAGGCAGAATTACACTTACTTTACGATTCGCATTTGTACTTGAAAGGAATTGAGAAAGTCTGGGAGAGGTTCTGAATGATCTAGATGTTGAAATGATGAAATAAATCCAGGTACAAGCAATCAAAATATTTACTATTATGAGGATTAGTCCTGTCGCAGTATAATGATCAATTGTCATTTGAAATCAAAGGGTTATGTGACGATTGACGGATTGTTTAGTTCGGTAAGCATCTTACCCCCCCGTATAAAACAACCATGTTATTCCGATGTCAAAATAACGCTAATGTTTCTAAATTTATACTTACTTCACTACACTCCCAATATTTGCTTCAGAAGTGCTCTGTAGTCTACATTCTCTTTAGAAGAACCTGGTGATGGAAGCTCAAATATTAGGGGAATAGTTCTCTTAGATCTGATACTGGTTAACGAACTTCTGATTTGCTTTCCTATATCGTCACTTAATAAAACTAGTCCCACATTCTGTGTTGCATCAAGAGCATTAATTTGACTAAGCGCTTCCTCCGAGGACTCGACTTTGATGCCTTGTACGCCAGCCAATTGAAAACTCGTTACAAAAACTCTACTTCCTATTGCAATTACTCGCAATTGTTGTCTTGTCAATTTTTACCCTTTTTATTCCTTTTGAGATCAATTGGTCATTTCGGCAAAACTAAACAGAAATTCACGACTAAATAATTGCAAATCTATGCGGTGACCACAAAAGTTTTCCACATTTGTGTTTACGGCCTAATTTAGTATTTAGCAATAGGTGATATTCTCATTGGCCATGAATTCATGCTATCCAGATCAACCATGCGAGGGCGAATGTTCTTGGCATATTTTGTTAAGAGGGTTAATGAACATAACACTGTAGTTTCATAACACTGTAGTTTCTAATTCACTCGTACAGGTTTTTTCACTTGTTATATAGTTGACAATGTAAAACATAGAATGCTCAAATTTTTATGGGGCGTAAACGCAAAATAATATTTATTTGGCAATTGTCATAACACGTTAACTTGAAGATTGTATATGTCTTGTTAGACGGGGTAGGTGATCTTCCTCATCCAGATCTTGATGGTCTAACGCCACTTGAAGCTGCGAAGTCTCCAAATTTGGACGAGCTAGCGCGGAGGGGAGTTATGGGAAAAGTTGTCACAGTTGGAATGGGTATTGCTCCTCAATCTGATATAGCTGTCTATAACATGCTGGGGTATGATTTCAAAGGTGAAAATTACGTAGGCAGGGGGGTTATAGAAATAATCGGATCTGGAATTGATTTTAGAGATGGAGATCTCGCATTGCGTGGAAATTTCGCGACCGTTAACAATAGCGGGATGATAATTGACAGGAGAGCCGGAAGACAAATTGAAAGGGAAGAGGCCTCAGAATTATGCCATTACTTAGAAGAGCGTATAAAATTTAGTGACCCACACGTTTCAGTTAAAATAGTCCCAACCGTAGGCCACCGGGTGATTATTAGATTTAGGCATAGCAATATTTCATTGTCTGCAAGAATAACAAATACGGATCCTGCCTACGAGAAGAAAAACGGGATCGGTATTGCCAGATCATCTGTAGACTCTATGCAAGTAATGAATTCGATTGCCGAGGACAACGATGAATCATCAAACCAATCTGCAAAGATGTTAAATGAATTTACTCGGCAGTGCATATCAATGGCCAATTCTCATGCTGTGAATGTAAATAGGTCCAAAAATCAACAAATGCCTATGAATATAATATTACTTAGGGATCCAGGGAATCTTGTGCCCTCGCTCATACCGTTCAGCCAGAAGTATGGGATTAGTGCGTCGTCGATTGTAGACATGCCGGTAGAGATCGGAATCGCAAAAACCTTAGGCATTCATTCTGTTTCTGCTGGTGGCATTGATGGTTTCGAAACCAAGGCACAGGAAACTGCACGATTGCTTAACACGTTTGATTTGGTATACGTTCATTTGAAAGGGCCTGATGAATTTGGCCATGATGGTAATGCTGTGGGTAAGAAAGAGAATATTGAAAACATTGATAAGCGATTCTTTGGGACATTGTCAAGAAAATTAGAAAATAATAACGTGTCGTTCATTATTTCTGGTGATCATTCTACTCCATGCGTTAAAAAAGCTCATAGTGATGACCCAGTCCCCCTCATGGTTGCAGGCAATGGCGTAAGGAATGATGGAAGCAAGAGATTCACAGAATCATGCGCCTTAAAAGGGTCCTTGGGACTATTAAGTGGCGCCAATGTTCTGGGCACTGCGATAAGTATTATTAAGAACGCTGAAATAAATTGAACTTTGGATTCAATTACTAATCTAGTTACTGCTTCCAGTTAAGACTATTTTGCACTGTTCGCAGATTTTTTCGTCTATGTTACTTTCTAAGCGATGATGAACATCACAAATTATGAAAGAATACCTCATGTAATTGCACAATGCAATAAACTTTGAGAGAGTCGCGGCAGAATATGCTCTATGTGAGGATAGATCGTCTTCTATTTCTCCAATCATTCTCATGACTTCCTGAAATGAGCTAAGTTTTGAAATCAATTCACTGTCTCCACGGGTCCCTCGTAAGTAGTTACTGACCGCAGCTTGAGTAATACCTAACAGGTTTGCTACTTCTTCTTCCTTTAATCCCTTTGCTTTAACCAGGTCCTTTGCCAAAATTGCTCTCACTGCTGGGATCAATGATTTCGACTCAATCTCAGATGGGAGAAGCATTTGCAATGCTCAATGCTTCACTCTATGTATTTAAAGGTTCTTGCCGTCGCTATGAATATATTTGTCATAACAAAGGATCAAAACAAGCTTAAATAGATGAGAAATTGTGGCGTTCACCCTAGCCACAAGAAACGACAACTTGATTTAGTTTTAGCCAATGTTTTGATTACATTAAATTGTTCAACTGCAGTTTAAGCCCTGAAAAGAAATTCCACGGGCTTGAACCTTACAATCTATTTATATTGTTGCCAGATATAAGGATCCACAATATATATGAGGACAAAATTTGGCTTTACTCAAGGACTAAATGTAGCTAGACTTGGACTAGATGAAACCCAGATAATGACGGCCTGTCAGATTGCCGATCGCTTGGATTTTGATTCCATATGGTCTATGGACCATTCGAATGTTCCTCAATGGAAGAATGCTGTAGTTAATGACGCATGGCTGTTGCTAGCAGCTATAGGAGCCGTAACACGAAAAGTCGAATTGGGCACGTGCGTGACGGACGCGATTAGAAGGCATCCATCGGCTATAGCATTGTCGACGATCACGCTCGACAGATTGACCAACGGAAGGGCGATTCTAGGCATTGGGGCAGGAGAAGCACAAAACGTAGTTGATTTCGGTATTGAATTTTCCAAGCCCGTGACAAAATTCAAGGAACAACTGGAAGTTATAGAATCGTTATTTAATTCTGACCCCGATAACCGGGTAAATTATGATGGACAGTTCTACAAGTTGATACACGCCTGCCTTCAGGCAAGAAGCATTAGAAAACCACGACCCCCTGTATATATCGCGGCAGGTGCTCCAAAGACGCTCGAGCTCTGTGCTGTTTATGGCGACGGATGGATCCCAATAGGATACACTCCCGCCTTGTTCAAATCTCACGCTGATGTAATTAAAAACCATGGCAAGACTAACGGTAGAGACTTGTCCAGCTTTCAATTTGCGAATGATGTAGACATATATTTCACAGAAGATGGTGAGGAAGCATGGGAAAAAATGAAAAACGCAGTCAAAGTAAGTCTATATAAACCTGAATTACTTAAAGTACACAACATTCAACAGGATTCTGAGTTCGACTTTCGCCGATATTTTACTGAATACGCCATGAACAAGCCCGAATTGATGGAACAAATGAAAAAAGCCGCCTTGAAAATTCCAGATAGTGTTGCTAGAACGGCAATAGGGGTGGGCAAACCTGATGACGTTATTGAAATGCTAGAAAGATTCATTGATGCGGGCACAAATCACTTTATTATCCGTTTTTGGGGAGAAGGCTATTTCAAGAATATTGAATTATTTGGAAGAAAGGTGATTCCATACTTTAGAGAAAACGAAAATAAGTAAATGTCAATGTAGCGAATTGACTTTTTAGCGCTCTTACCTCCAATCTGTAATTGTTGCAGATTTTGTGCTGGTTTTCTTGCTAGATTTCGCACTCCTTTGAATCGGTGTGGCGTCAAATCCCAAATTTCGAAGCGTTGAAGCAAAATCGTTATCAAATCCATGGCAAGTATAAACCCTTTCAGGGCAGCACTTTTCAACAACGGTTACGAGCTCGTTAAAATCACAGTGATCGCTAAGTGGGAAGCAATAATCAAGCCCAAGGATGAACTTAAAATTAGGCATAATTCCCCAGCCACTAAACCCAATTGTTATTGGTGAATATTTCCTTTTTATGCAGCCTAGAAATCCATTCCTGACAGAGTTCAGGGGAGCAATAAGAATCCAGGGTAATTCTCGTGATAGTAAACCCTCTCTCTCTGCAAGAGAGTATGATTTATGGGATGATATTTCAACACCTAATTCCGCATACAAGTCGTTCATTTGTATAATAGTGTCTTCAGCGTATAGCGGCTCCCAATGATGAAACAGTTCGGTCAATATCTGTGCTTTTCCGAGAGGGTAGCCTAGTAAAACCACTGGCCTTCCATGGTGGTATGATTCAGAAATAATAGCATTAACCTCATGAATCACAGTGTCAGTTCTCGGAAATATATATTCTTCACGACCGAATGTAGATTCGATAATCAGCGTTTTGGTTTTAGGTATTGTTGCAGGATTCATGAACGCTCTTTTTCTTACAGAGATGTCCCCTGTGTAATACAATTGATCTTCTATCAAAAGACCATTAGAACCTAAGATGTGGCCTGTATCCAATAGATGGAAACTGTGATCGTTACACAAATTCCTGAATTCATAACCGCGATTGTGAGCGATCTTTAATGTCGCTGGTGAAGCAATTACCTTAGTTGCACCTTGGTCTGACTTTGCTTTATGAAGATGGTCTATATGGGCATGTGAAACAAAAATATAATCACATTCTACGGAGCTTCGTGGGTCGAGAGAAATTTTCTGTTGATCGTAATCCACAACGATTCCCGATCTGGAAGAATAAACATTCGGGAGACTCACCAAAGCTAAATCTCTTGTCTGGGTGTATTATATTAAGATTAATGTTTCACTTGCACACCTAACGATATTAAAGTAGTGCAATTATGCCGGGAAATCTCTTCAACACTTGTAATTTGGTCTACCTACGAAGAATGGCAATTCCTATGGTTATTGATTAAGGTAGAGTGTGGATTTGCTAGAATAATAACGTCACCAAATGTTTAACTTGAAATTAATTCTAAATTACAATCAAGTTAAGATTTTATTTAACTGGTTGTTAGAATTAGCTACCTTAATTTCTGACGCGATTCTTCTACCCATGCTCATTTCCTTACCAAACAACAATTCTGAATACGAAGAACCATTAACATACAAATTTGTTCCTGCAACTATTCTAGCAGAAAATTCAAAAGTCGTAAAAGTTCCCTCCTTAGTATAGATACCTTCTAGACAAAAAGGGCCAGGAATTCCTGGAGGAACTAATTTTTTTGCTGCCTTCACAAATTTTTCACCCATTTTGTAAACCTCTTCAAGTAATGATTCTCTTAGAACTAATGGTATGTTTCCTATCACGTTGTAAGTTGGTTCAATCTGTATATTCAATTGCTGTTTTGCAGGAATTCTAGAAATTCCATCCACGTCTGATTCATACCTTCGATCGACCCCCATGAATTCCAGTTCATCAGCATAGGGCGAATAAAAGTAGTGAAGAAAAACGGGTACTCCTTGTATGTATTCCTGGATAAAAACCTCTTTTTCACCTGAAATTAATCCTGAATTTCTGAGCTTCTTTACGCCCTCATCAAAACTTTTCTTATCCCATACCGTAAAGTAGCCGCGTCCACCAGCGGCCCCGTGAAGCTTAACAATGCAAAGTCTATCAATTTCTTCTTTGTTTCTTAAAACGCGTGGAAGCTTTAAATTAGCCGCAACCATGAGTTTTTCCTTGAGATTTCTATCTGCTTCCCATCGCAGAATATAGCGATTACCAAAAAAAGGAATATCTATTCCCTCAATCTCATCAGAGCTTAAGTAAGAGATTAAAGTGCCATGAGGTACAAAAATAGAATTCAATTTTTTTAATCGCTGTTGAATTGATTCTTGCAAAATTTGTGTGTAGCTGTCAACAAGTATTATACGATCAATAAATGAATATCTCCTATAAACATCATACCTTTTCTTCTCGCATATTAAAGATGTTGATAGGTTTTCATCCTTTGCACCTTTCAAAACTTGAAGGGAACAATGTGAACCCAATGTGCAAATCTCTATATTTTTTAACTTACCCTTTTTTATCAATTAATTACTCAACTTCAACGGTTTGCTTTTTTGAAATCAAACGAACAACAGAATGCGACTCAATGTGTATTAACGAGGCAAAGTACCAAGTTATCTATTTCCAGAGAAAGTAAGAAATTCTGCTATGAGCTTTATCATAAAAGCAATACCTCCAACTACTCCCATCCCCAATAGTACTAAACGGAGGTGAGTCATATAATCATCCTTGCTGGTCTTTTTAGCCAGCTTCAATGTCTGAATTATTTCTGTCACTTTTCGTTGAACAATGAACAAGAAATATCACCGAAGTACTTCAATGCATTATATTTGAACTTAACGGTCAGCAATAATTACCTTAAATCTAGGCCGTTGAGAGTTTCAGTAATTCAATAAGTTGAGATGACTGCAGTCTTGTCTCATGAAAGTCATTGGATTGAAAACGTTGGATCTTTTTCAGTACGTTGCATTTCGACGAAAGTTTCAGTATTCTGAATACCTTCTATCTTGCCAATTTGTTCTATTACTACCTTGTGAAGTTCCTCGAGTGTCCGAGCGTTTACACCCACGATAATATCAAATCTGCCTGTTACCTCAGAGAGAATTCTAACTTCAGGTATCCTTAGTAGCGAGAGATGAATTCCCTCTTTAAGCTTTGGATCTCTGTTTATGCCTACTACTGCTTTGACATTAATTCCAAGGAGGCTTTCATTAACTATGATAGTGAATTTCCTTATCAGATTCCTTTTTGTAAGACGCTTTATTCTACTATACAAGACGGATGCATTCACACCAAGTCTCTTGCTTAGTTGGGGAACTGAAATACTAGCATTTTTGGACAATTCTGATAATATTTTCATGTCTAATTCGTCAAATTTCTGCAAGTAGTATCCGCTGTAGCTTATTATGATGCACTAATAAATGTAATTTCTGTTGACATCAAATAAAACGCCCTGTCAGCAGGTGGGTGATCTAAATCACTAAGTGATTAATGGAAAACAAAATCATGATTGCAAATACATACATAAGGCTACAAGTTACAATTCGGTACTTGAACATTAACTCCTCACATGGTACAGACAAACGGTCAGATATTCCAGAGTTAGTTCGAGTCCATTTACGAGTAGAAGGGAAGGTTCAGGGTGTTTATTTTAGGAATAATTTGAAGTTGACTGCAATAGAAAACAAGGTAAAAGGGTGGGTACGTAATCTGAGGGAAGGCAGTGTTGAGGCCATGTTAGAAGGTGATAGGAATGACGTAGAGAAAGTCTTTAAGTGGTCACAGGTGGGCCCGGCAAATGCCATTGTGGTTAGTGTTACCAAGACGGAGGAATCATACAAAGGTGATTTCTCTTCCTTTGAAATTATCGATACATAGAATTTACAATTTAGCTTTCATCAATTATAATGATATACATGATTGGTATAGTTATTGCTTTTTAGATTCCAATAAAAATCATGCTAGTTTTGACCAAATAGTCGTTTTGAACATGTTTAAATATTCAACAAGGACGCGAATTATATTGTATTTAATTGGATACGAAGTCTTCACACCTCTATTTCCCATTGAAGCAAATGGCAATTATAGCTTATATGACGGGGATACTTTGGCTACAGCGAAATCCTCTTTCTCTGCTTTTTTCGGCGGTAAGTCCGTTTTCATTACTTTTTGTTTTATTCGTGGTCAGTAACGGACAATATGTGGAGTTGGCACTAGTTGGAAGTCTAGTGATGGCCCTAGTCGGTTACGGTCTCTCCTTAGGTCAAGATATCTCATTCTATAAGACAGAGTACAAAATTCAAGACATGTTTGTGTCTTCTCCAGTTTCATCACTTACGTATATGCTGGGATTAGCACTTTCTCAGATCCTTTTTGGTTTACCAGCGCTACTAATTCTTTCATTTATGGTTTCTATCTTTCTTGAATCTGTATTCTTTATTCCAATCATGTTGGCAATTATCCTGCTAACTTGGGCGTCAATGTCATCAATGGGATTCTTTCTTTCTTCCCACATGCTACATATGCGAAATGCAACGCAGATTATATCATTTGTGAACGTACTTTTGGCTGTCCTTCCGCCGGTATTTTACAGTGTGAGTAAATTACCGGAACCATTACAGTATCTATCATACTTCATACCCACAACTCATGCTTCACTAATTTTACAATATATTATAGGAGTTGAAACGCCTAAAGATTGGTCACTAGGCATTGGTTTCGCCGTGTTGTTAGCCTACGCGCTTGGATTCTTGGTTTTGGCAAAAGTGAGAGCAGTATGGAGAGAAAACTAGTCAAACTATGTCAATGCTGGACATGATCAATTACTTTCACACCACAATAAATCGCAGTAATTTTGGAACTTTATAGCCTGATGATTTCAAGAAATTGACTCTGGCACGAGGCTTACGGGGCTAACCTATCATGCAACCCTATTCTGCGTCAGGAACATAACTCCCTTCTAGATATTGTTTTCAAGATTTGTATAAAATTACCATCACTTATATACAGTAACGGTACTGAAATTAGAAAATACTGGAAGTTTGCTTATTCGTGGTTTTTCCAAACGGATAAATCCAGATAATGTCAACATTTTTTTCTTATGGCTACCGAGCAGCTATTTGTCAACGTTGTGATAATTTTAGTATCAGCCCGGTTGCTCGGTGAAATTTTTCACCGTATGAAGCTGCCCTCATTAGTGGGCGAGTTGCTCGCAGGAATAATAATTGGTCCATCAATTCTATCGCTTGTATTACCAAACGAAGATTTGACAGTTCTTTCAAACCTTTCGGTTTTTTTTCTCATGTTTCTTACTGGGCTAGAAATGGATCCCAGGGAAATAAGGGGAGCTGGTCTTAGGTCTTGTCTCCTTTCCATAATCGCATTTTCGGTACCAATGGTGAGCGGTTTTTTTGCTTGTCAGATCTTGGGATTACCAACAATTCAGTCTCTATTCATGGGATTACTCCTATCCATTACAGCAGTTCCAGTCAGTGCGGTAGTATTGATGGAGTTTGGAATGCTCAAGACAAAGCTAGGAACAACCGTAATTACGGCAGCTGTGGTAAATGACATTCTGTCACTAATTGTACTATCTATTATCTTTCAATTGAATGACCCAGTCACAGGCGGTATTATAAATCTCAACAAGATAATTGATTCGATAATAAAAATAAGTGCATTCATAGGTGGAATATTTTTGGTAGACATGATATTCAGAAAAAGCAGTAATTGGCTACCTGTCCGTGTTGCACCTTTTTTTCAAAAATTGCAAACAAAAGAAGCTGCATTCGGTATCCTACTTATCTCTACGATCGTTATTTCGTTAATAGCACAAAGTGTAATAGGTCTTTATTTTATTATTGGCACATTTTTTTCAGGTCTGATTGTGTACAAGGAAATAATCAGAAAGCAGAATTACGAAAGAGTTTATGGGGTAATTTCAGCCGTAACCTTTGGCTTCTTTGCCCCAATATTTTTCGCAAACATGGGAATAAGCATCAACGTTGGAGTACTATCACAATCAATACCGTTATTCGCTGCGTTACTCCTGGTCGCAGTACTTTCTAAGGTGTTTGCAGGCTATACGGGCGCCAGAATATTAAGATTCTCAAAGTACGAAAGTTTGACAATAGCGCACTTAATGAATGGACGAGGAATGGTCGAATTAGTAATAGCCTCAATAGGGTTCGGCTCAGGCTTAATAGATTTGAATCTATTTTCGATTGCAGTGCTAATAGGATTCATTACTACTATTATGGCTCCATTATTCTCAAGGAAATATGTCTTAAAAATAAAATCTGAAATGACAAATAATTAGGTCTGAATAGTAGATGATATGCTATTCGGGGCGCATTAAAGCGCTGACGACCTTTGTTCATTGATTTAGTCGCTAACCATTTTCCCTTAAAGCACTGCTATTTAACCAATTGAAAAGTACCAATCATTACATCTAATATTGATGCCCTTACTTATCGTTAGCTTTTCCGAAACTAATCTAGCTGATAGATTTGGAAAATTAAAAGAGCGATTTTATGCCTTATCTTGATCTGAATCTTCTAGCCCGAGCCAACCATAGCCTCTTTCTTCTAATAATTCAGCCAGTTCCTTGCCGCCAGATTTTATTATTTTCCCTTTGGCCATTACATGGACATAGTCGAGCTTTGACAAGTATCTTAAGATGCGTGCATAGTGCGTGATAACAATTACTCCTGATCCAGAGGCGATCAATAAGTTAATCGCTCCAGCTACCGCCTTAACAGCATCTATGTCTAACCCAGAATCAGGCTCGTCTAAAATAGCGATGATAGGCTTCAATACCAGCATTTGCATCACTTCAGATCTTTTCTTTTCCCCGCCCGAGAAACCTTCATTCAAATATCTTCCAAGAAATGCCTGATCGAATCCGACATTATCAAGATTCTTCTTCAGATATTCATGAAATTCCCTAACGGTCAGAAAAACCTCGCGATCCTTTTGTATAGAGCCAAGGCTCTTATTCAAAATATTGTATGCATTCCTTAGAAAATGACTATAACCAACACCAGAAATTTCTGTTGGATATTGGAACCCAAGGAAGATTCCTTTTTTCGCCCGCTCATCTGTAGTTAATTCGAGAATGTTTTCCCCTAAAACCATTATCGTTCCAGAAGTCACGTTGTACTTTGGATGTCCCATAATTACATTCGCCAATGTGCTCTTGCCAGATCCGTTAGGTCCCATGATGGCATGCACCTCTCCCCTATCTACTTTAATATTTAGCGAATTGAGAATTTCCTTTCCATCAATATTGGCACGAAGGTCATTAATCTCTAAAAAAGACACAGTAATGATTCAAGATGAGACAATATAAAGTATTGGTGTTTTGAAATATTTGATAAATAGCTAGGTAAATATCGCTATGGCTCCTTGAGGAACTTTCTTTGGTAACAACACAATGGCATCGAGAAGATGTATATGTTTGTGAAGCTTATATTTTTACATAATCGAATTTTCATGATATACTTTAAATTCCTGTCAAAGCAATTTCTTTTTGAATTTGTCTAGGGGCCTTTTTATCGGCAGGTTCCAGCCATTTCATCTTGGACATAAATCATGCATAGATTTTGCATTGAGTAAAGTTGAAGACCTAGTAATCATAGTTGGAAGCTCGCAAAGAAGTCATGAGTTAAAGAATCCATTTACCGGTGGGGAAAGAATCCTTATGATAAAGGAGTCTTTAAAGACTGATCGTAAAATAGACCATAAACGAATACTTATTATTCCATTAGCGGACATAAACATACATTCTATTTGGAGTGCTTACGTTAGGGTAATGGTCCCCAAATACGAAACATTATTTACAAATGATACTTTTACTAAGTTGTTGTTCGAACAGGAAGATATAGAGATCGTAGAACCCCCTGTTTACAATCGTATGGAACTCTCTGGGACTGTGATAAGAAAGAAGATGCTGGATGGGACTCCCTGGAAACACCTAGTACCTGCTGAAGCGTTACAAGTCATTCAGTACGTGGATGGTGAACGTCGGGTGAAGCAATTGTCAATGCAATCAAGAGGACCAGGGGGATGATGCCATTTTCAACACATTTTTTATTTTTTTGCAACCGATCAATAATATCTAGGATCGTTTCAGGGTAATCACAATTGAAGATGTACACTTTGTCAAAGAGAGAGATTCGTGAAATTAGCAATCGTATAAGGGATACTTGGCCAAAATCAATCGAATTGACCTCAAAAAATTTGAAGGCAATCGACACTGAGAAGTCGGGTAGATTGTTGGTAAGTGATGATTTCACTTTCATTCAGAAAGAAGAGCAGCTTATCATCCCCCACCTAGCAGATATGACTCTCTTGGATCATTTTCCAAAGGTAATCGTAGACATGGGAGCAGTAAAGTTCGTCTGCAATGGTGCAAACATAATGAGGCCAGGGATCATGCACTTGGATGATTTCAAGAAATCAGATCTCGTTATTGTAATAGATGAAACACATCGGAAGTCTCTTGCCATAGGACTCTCCAGGTTTGACGGTGAAATTATGCGGAATTTTGAAAAGGGCCCGGTAATTACAAATCTACATTACGTGGGTGATGTGTTTTGGGAATTAAAGAAAGAGATTAGGAATTAACAATCACAAGCAGATTCCAGCCACGGGAATATCAAGTTTTATCATAAGAGACGTGTCGTATGATACTCTTATAGTTTGATACTTTCTTCCTGAATCCCCTTTTTGGAAATAGTTAGGATATCAATACCATCTCCGCTAGCTGAGTCCCGTTGAACAGAGGATTTTATTGATTTGATGACCAAACTCTTAGCGGCAGCTTCAGTAGTTTCTTTCTTGTATTCTGCATCTAACACTCCCAATGCCATCTCAGCTCCGGTACCAACTGCTGCGTAATCATCGGGGAGCAGCGAGCCAAGGGGATCCAGTGTATATATCCGTGGATTTGGATCAATTCCACCTACTACTACTTGAGTTAGAAGCGGAAAATATCTTCTCTCAAACATTATTACAGACATTAGTTTAGCTACAGAATTAGTTGCGACATCTCTTCTAGTTTCAAGCCTTCTAATTTTTGACAATGCCGACACTTGTCGGATCAAAACCTGCATGTCAGCCACCATACCCGCACAAGCTGCAGCAACATTTGGCGTGACAGGGAAAACTTTTTTCGTTGCTTTATTCACTACAAAATTGCCGTACGAAACTCTTTTCTCTGCTGCTAGTATTACAGAATCACTGCATGTTACCCCAACAGCAGTGGCACCGGGCATGAATTGAAAAGCCATATTTGTTCACGTTAGGAGTAAGTGCAGTTAGATTTAGTCGTTTCTATTCCGCATTAGTTAATGCACAAGACAATATGAATACTATCCATTAGCAAGATATATTTACTCTTCTCCCAAGGCGACAGTATCAAGCACTACGTGAATCGTGATAGACCATCATGTATCCGTATTGCCTCGGAGATTAACCTGTTCTGTAAGTCAAGAGCATCCTTGCCTTCTGGGTGTCTTGATTCTGCAATAGCCTGCGCTACTATATTCATTATGTGTCGTAAAAGAAATTCTTCCCCTCGTGATGATTCTGCCTTATATGTCAAATTTGCTTTATTTACGAAGACTACACTTTCATTTACGAAACTATATCTTGAATCAGACTCATCCTCATAGGGGATAACTTTATAACCAATTTTTTTGAGAACAAAAGTTTTCTTTAAAATTGGCCTCCTAACACTGGTAGCCACCGGAGAAGTTATTTGAGTTGACCCTTCAGATAAAGTTCCGGTGCCAGTCGACACGTAACTTGCATCCATTGTCGGTTGAAATGATTTAACTGATGGCCTCACGTCATTTTCATCAAATTCAACCTTTACAAAAGGTGACTTTTGACGTTCCCTTAAGTCAGAATATTCTTTTTCCAACTTGTTAGATTCGTCGACGGTGGTATCGTGGATAGGGAGATTTTGTTGTTTCGTAGAAATTTGACCACCAGTAGTTTCTACGATTTCATAGCCTTCTATTTCATCATGTGGTTCTAGTGTTTCGATTACAGCTTGTCCCAGGACTTTATCTATTTGTTTATATAATTTTGATTCTTCTCTAGTTATAAGAACATCCTCGTACTCAGCCAAACTAGGGATTACCGTTTCGGCAATAAATGATCTCATGGTTTTGTAAAATCTATCATATTCTTCGTCCTCTATTATTGCCGACTTATCAGCGAATCTGGAAGTAAGACTGTCCTGTCTAACATAGCCAGTTACTCTGCTCAATTTGCTTTCAAATCCAAAGGATGTCCTTAGTACAATGTGATTACCAATCATAATGGCGATACCACGTTCGTCATCAGAGAGAGGTCTTCTAGCAATTGCAAGCTCACCAGTGATCATTCCGTCATCCAAATATACGGGTATCCTATGTCCTTGAATGTCGGGTGCTCTGATAACCTGTGCATCTGAAAAATCCCAGTCAGATAACTGTTCCGCTCTCTTGATATATACTTCAAACAAAGGTTGCCTCAATATCGCGAGTTTTCGAATTTCCTTTATTAACTTGGCTTCATCGATCTGTACTTTCGGCGCACTTATGATTAATTGCGTTCCGTCTCTTTTAAGAGGGGTTTCCCTAACTTCCTTGAGCTCCGAATTGCCTGTGAATAGATTATCCAAGGAGTCTGAATCAATCATAATGCATTTACTAAAATTCCCCTGTTTAGTCCTGATCTTCATACGTTCAAAAGAAGTAAGAAATGACAATCTACCTGTACCGTATCTCCCTGTCCTAACTCGCTTGAACTTAGGTGAGATTGATTCGATCCTCTTGTGCGGCGAACCTAAAAGTAAAAACTTATCAACGCCATTCCTATCCATTCCTGCATCATCTTCTATGCAAACAGATCCGTCTTTCAAAATTGTAATCAAAACTTTTGTTGCGTCCTCATCAAATGCATTCTCTACAAGCTCCTTTACCACTTCCCCAGGAGATACCCAGGTCTTGGTAGCAAATTCTTTGAAAAATGAAGGATGAACCTTTAACGCTGTACCCATCTCTATCTTGGAACATTATCTCCTCACCTTTATTTATTACTAGTAGTGCTCGGTGATAATTTGGTATACATAGTTAGATTTGTTCTCGAGATGATTGGGAGGGCCATGGTAATGGCGCGAAATTGTGTGAGCTTTACACGGCGTACTATTCAATATCTGCGTCCAATCATTCTAACATTCAAGGGCTTTTATTTTTATTTTGAAGTCATTCAGAATGAGTTAGACCATGCATTCGAGAGAGAATGCAACTGCGCTAATCCATATATAAGCTGAGCCTTTGGGTGTGGCGAGGTCAGCAAAATCATAGCAGCAGGAACCGAAGCACATACGATGATTGTAAGAATTATCAACCACACTGCTGTCATCTTTTCAGCCATAATTTGAACCGGTGACTTTAGGTATATAAATTTTCAATGTATGCATTACAAAGTTTGGCTACACAAAAATAAATCTAGATTAGACTTCGACTTCTGGTAATGCTAGAATTGTTATCCTGTGGATGATCCTAATGAATGGCTATCTCATGGATTGCGTTCATGATACAATTAACCTGTGGTTCAATTACGATTATAAGTGACTATCTTGGCTTCAAAGTCTTGCGATATGAGACTGCTTGAATATCAAGGGAAGGAACTCTTCTCCAAATTCGGAATTCCGATACCACCTTCTGTGCTTGTATTTGATGAAAAAGGAGCGCTAAATGCATCAAAGTCGATAGGGTTCCCTTTGGTACTTAAGTCCCAGGTGTCAGTGGGGGGCCGTGGAAAAGCTGGCGCTATATTGAAATGCTATGAAGAATCCAATTTGCTGCAAAAGTTCAACGAACTCTTGAACAAGGAAGTTAATGGCGAACTTCCCAAGGGTATTCTCGTTGAATCCATGATCCCAATTGTAAGGGAGCTATATCTTTCCTTGTTTCTAAATCGTAGCAAAAGATGCTATTCATTGATATGCTCTGAACAAGGCGGCATGGAAATCGAATCTTCAGGTAATAAAATACTACTTGATATACAGTTGGATGAATTATCAGAGCAGACAGTAGAGCAATTACTGGTGAATGTACACCTTGAAGGATCGAGTAGGAATTTATTCACAGAATTCATATTGAAATTGGCGCATCTTGTAAAGGAATGTGAAGCGGAACTCGCTGAAATTAATCCTGTTGGAATCTTATCTAACGGTAACTGTTTGGCGCTTGATTCAAAGGTGATAATTGATGATAATAGCATTTTCCGTCATCCTGATATGAAGAAGTATGAACAAGTATCAAGACTGCAGGCTCAAGCTGAGGAAAGTGGTTTTTCTTTTGTTGAACTTGACGGAGATATTGCGATAATAGGCAATGGGGCCGGACTGGTGATGTCTACTTTAGACCTTGTCAGTGATAAAGGGGGAAAGCCTGGGGTATTTCTTGATTTTGGGGGCCGAGCAACTACTGAGACCATTTACAGAGCTCTCGAAGTAATTAGTAAGATACCTCGTGTTAAAACAATATTAGTTAATTTGTTCGGAGGGATTGTTAGAACGGATTTGGTTGCGCATGCAATCGTTAAAGCGTATGACGACGGAATTATTACAGTCCCTATTTATGCACGTATTTCTGGAGCTGAATCTGAAAAAGCTCGAATTATATTGTCTGGGACTAGAGCCAATATTTATGACAGTGTCGAAGAAGCCATTTCATCTCTAATTAATTTCTCAGTAGGAGTAGAAGCTTGAATGAGCACAAACTTCAATATTTTTGATTTACTTGTAGGGGAAAAAGAGGATCCGGATTTTCTTCAAAAGCCAGTTATTATTCAGGGAATAACTGGAAATTTTGGATCTTCACACACTCGATTAATGAAGGCATATGGCACAAGAATTGTTGCAGGTGTAACTCCGGGAAAAGGCGGTCAAGACTTCGAAGGCATTCCCGTGTACAATTCAATTCGTGAAGTTCGCAAAGACATAGATGTGAGAATTTCTGGAGTCTTCGTGCCTGCTCCTTTTTTTCTAAATGCTGCAAAGGAGGCAATTGATAATGGGATAAAATTGATCGTTGCGATTCCTGAACACGTTCCTGTCAGAGATGCAATCGAAGCAGTGGAATACGCGAAGGCCAAGAATGCCCGAATAATAGGACCTAATACTCCCGGAGTAATCGTTCCCGATATTATAAAAATTGGTATCATGCCTCATCAGCCGTTCAAGAAGGGAAATACTGCAGTTTTTTCGCGAAGCGGGACTTTGATGTATGAGGTGTCTTTTCACTTGAGTAAAGCAGGCATAGGCCAAAAAATAGCACTAGGCATAGGTGGAGATCCTATAAACGGGACAAATCTGATCGAGGCCTTTGAATTGGTAAGGAATTCAGAAGACGTCGACTCGGTTGTAGTAGTTGGAGAAATAGGCGGAGATGCAGAAGAGATGCTAGCGGATTACATTATGGACACGGGCTTCAAAAAACCAGTTGTTGCATATATTGCAGGTAGATCCGCTCCAAAAGAAAAAAAGATGGGTCACGCAGGAGCGATAATATATGGTAATTACGGTTCTGCGCAGTCAAAAATCTCTAAATTCGCAATGGCGAATGTTCCTGTGGCAAAGAGGCCTGCAGAAATTCCTCAACTTGTATTGTCAAGAATTGCTCGCCAAACACTTTAGAATAAATGGTTACCTATTTGAGAATGATATGACTCAAAGAGAAATTTAGATTGAAGATCATTCAAATGACTTATTGATAAGAGAATATCACCTTACGTTGCATAAATTGATTAAATGAAAAATGTAAATTTCTTCCCTGAGCGATAATTGTGGATTTTAGAATTAAAGTTTATATTTATACTTGCCTCGGTTAACGTACTGAAGGATTTCAAGAAACTACAATCTCTCTTCATTCTGTGCGAATCTTGTCATTGGTGTGTAACTTACCTTGACAGAAGTCGGCTTGTTTTGGATTCGTGTCCCATCTGTAATTCAAGAAATTTGTCCAGTTTTCCGATTCTTCCAGATGAATCGTTCAGCTTCAACTACACTCCAAAAGCTGGAGTAGAGATGCAATTTAAAAGAAGAAGTTGACAATATGTACTGATGGCAAGCAAATAATATGACAATAATTCTAAAATGGACCGGTGGAAGAGAGATGATAGCGGGGAATGGGCTCAAATAGGTACATGCTTTATTTAAAGAATGGGACTTTCTCCCCTAAGGATGTCAACGTGTTAACCTTAAGAGCCAGATCGCTTCTCCGTGAACAAGATGCTTTGGTCAGAGATACAAGAGTATCAAGTCAACATATAGAATATGACATTAGTCTCGCTGCTATCGAAGATCTAAAAATAATTGAATCCAAGCTAAGTATTATTGGCAACTTCATTGAAGTTTACCCAGTCATCGAGAGAGAATATGAGAAAAAGCAGGCAATATTGACTGCAATCAAGTACTTCAACGAAGAGAAGTACTGGATTGCCCACGAGATACTTGAAGGGGTATGGAAGAAATCCGCCGGGGAAGAAAAAAGATTACTTAATGGTCTTATTTTAGTCGCAGCCGCTTTTGTTCATTACCAAAAGGATGAATCCAAGATTGCTCTCGGGATAATGAGAAGAGCGATGGATAAGCTAAGGCTATCAAGTGGAGAATACTATCAAATTAACATTGATTTCCTCAAGGTGAACATTAACAACATTCTTAGTTCTGACTCTCTTTTCACAGTCAATCTCTAAAATTTGATTATATTGTTGGCTGATTATAATGTAAGAACATCATTTCCTTTTCTTTCTAAGTATCATTGCTACTGTTACGAGAGCAATTAGGATAAACAGCATGATAAAGAATGTGCCCTCATCACGAACTACACCCTTTGGAAGTATATTTTTCAAAAAAAGATATGCGAAAGGATCCAAATTCCATATGAATATGTATCATTGCCTTAAAAGGGTACTAAATTAGAACAATCGACTTTAGACCAGAGAAGAATTTAAGATGCGGCACGCTCAAAAATAAGGATTGTCAAATAAGGAAGAGCCTACGCTCGAGAACGTCAAAGTTGGGCTTGAAATACATCAGCAGCTAAGAAGCTCCCATAAACTATTTTGCAGTTGCAGAATGAGCGTATCTAACGAATGGGATAAAAGTTTCAATAGGAAGTTGAGGCTGACTCGTAGCGAAGTTGGAACATTAGATCCAGCGGCAATTTTCGAATCAAAAAAAAAGAGAGATACAGAATATCTCTCAAGGACGGATTCGAGTTGTCTAGTAGAAGCTGATGAAGAGCCTCCTTATGGCGTAAATAGTGAAGCACTGGAGACTTCACTGATACTCTCCTTGGCACTTAATTCCGTGATACAGGACGAATTTCACATAATGCGTAAAATTGTCATTGACGGTTCTAATACAACTGGTTTCCAAAGGACTACCCTCATTGCAAAAGGAGGGTACATAGATGTAGAAGGCAAGAAGATTGGTGTGCAAAGCATTTGTCTTGAGGAAGATGCGGCAAGGATTGTGAAACGAGGCAACATCGATGACGCGTATGCATTAGACAGACTGGGAATCCCCCTGGTAGAAATTACACTAGAACCAATAACTGGGACCGGGCAGTTCATTGCCGGCGTTGCTCTAGCAATTGGGCGGCTGCTTAGATCAACAAAAAGAGTTGCGAGAGGCATCGGTACTATAAGACAGGATGTAAACATTTCAATTAACAATGGACCAATTGTAGAAGTCAAAGGTGTCCAGCAGCTCTCACTTCTTCCTAAGGTTATTGAGTATGAATGTCTCCGTCAGTTAAGTTTAAGCAAATTGGCAGAGCAAATTCGAAACAAGCTATTAGGTAAAAAAACACAGATTGTTAGTCGTAGTATTGATGTAACTCATATTATGAAATCATCTGATTCCAATCGTGTAAAGAGTGTTCTTGAAGATAAGGATAGCAAATTTATGGCACTTTTAATTCCGGGTTTAAAAGGTATTCTTGGAGTAGAATATTTTCCTGGGATTAGATTGGGAAAACAACTAAGCGAACTTGTCAGGTTTTATGGACTTGGGGGAATTTTTCACTCGGATGAGCTTCCAAGGTATGGAATTTCAACCAAAGAAATCACTGAAATTGAGGGTGAACTTGGGATGCTAGAAGAAGACGCATTTATTTTACTAGGCGGCCCATCAGAAGTGGTAACTCTGGCCTTAAGAGAGCTATCCAATAGACTAGAAAGTGCAATTAATGGAGTCATCGCAGAAACTCGCTCCGTATCCGACAAAGGTTCCACAATTTACATGAGGCCAAGGCCGGGTTCTGCCCGCATGTACCCGGAAACAGACATTCCCTATTTCTCTGTTACTGATTCATACTTAAATTCTCTAAAATCCGCTGTGCCGCTTCCCTGGCCTCAAATAATATCTAATTTGAGGGACCGGTACGGAATAAACGCTAAATTGGCAGTGCAAATCTATGATTCAGATTACTTGGATTTGTTTTATCAAATTGGTAATCTCACGAAATTTCCTCCAAGCTTCATAATCTCAAAACTCACGGACGACCTTGCAAATTTTCATAGGCAGGGTTTAGATTTGACATTGCTACAGGATGATGTCCTTAGGGATACATTTGTTAAAGCGGATCGCCAGAATCTAGGGAAAGAATCAGTAACATTAATTTTTGAGAAAATATTAAACAAAGAAGCCTCTAACCCTGACGAGGCCATAGCGCTATTAGGAATTGAAATGGTGAGTTTCGACAAAATAAATGCAATCATTGATCAGATCATACTAGAAAATCAACAAATTGTTATTCAAAAGCGCAACGCATCCCAAGGTCTACTTATGGGAAGATGCATGGCCAAATTGAGAGGCAAAGTAGATGGTCAAACCTTGGACAAAGCTCTGAAAGAGAGACTAAATGACTTTTTAAAGAAAAACTAAGGCGGAGTAATCAATTAGTAAACGCGTTCTGTATGCCTATATCCATAAATATCCATAAATATCTATATCCATAAATACTCCAAATAAAAACTCGGCATCAAATAGATTAATGCAAGTGTTATTCACGAGTAGTGATATTGCCTCCTCTTGTACTTTCTTACTAATTCAACTATGACGGTAAATGTTGCAGTCAGAGAACCCAAAATAAACAAAATTACTCCACTTTTGATCATATTTATTTCAAAATACTTTGGAGTACCATTAGGATAGAAAAGTACGCTACTCGCAAAGAAAATATCAATGTTTGAAAAATCTTTATTCAGATTATGTATTGAGGCTGTGTAATTACCATCTAGTGCAGGCGCAATGTCGATTTTATGATTGTTAGATAAGTTTTGATCGACTATAAGATTCGCGCGAGGACTCAATATTTTAGCATTTAGAATGGTATCTTCTGGATCGCTAATAATATAGAGGGAAATATTTTTTCTTCTCTGTACATCTGAAAGATAGATAGTGACTTCATCCTTTTCATGCAATGTTCCTTTAAATTGAACGTTCACAGTGTGAAGCGGGTCAGGGATCGAAAACGAAGATACTGATACTATTAATAAACTAACAAAAATAGTGATTAGACTGACTGTTAAAGTAACCCGTTTCAAATTATGCCTTGGTTCATCATTGAATAATTGATAAGTCTTGCGATTTAGTACTTTAATATTATCTCATCTACACGTAAAAATGGTATCTCCAATAATTTTCATGTCATTTCTATTTGAGAATATGAAAACCTAGGTGCCCCGTCATTGCTTGTTAAGATCGCCGCTATTTTTAGGATTGACAAGATAAACAAATACATCGTCTAATGTTATAGGAGAAACGCTAAAGTAAATATTCTTCTTCATGGCCATACTAGATACTTCTTGTATGTTCGATTCAAATGTAAATATTCTAAAGATGTTCCCCCCAGTATCCACCACCGATCCAAATGACTTAAGCGTTTCAAGATCTGTCCCCTCTTTAGATATATCAATCCTAATGTTTTGAGGAATTTTTGCCTTAAGAGCCCTTATAGTTCCACTTTCTATGACCAACCCGTTTTCGATAATTAACAATTCATCCGCTAATGATTCAGCTTCATCCATGTAGTGCGTGGTAAGAATTATAGTTTTTCCCGCGTCACGCTTTTGTTTAATAGATTTCCAAACTTGGCGCCTCGACACGGGGTCTAAACCAATGGTAGGTTCATCGAGAAATAACATTTCTGCATCGGTAGCCATCGCCATGGCAACTAATATTTTCTGCTTCATACCACCAGACAAATTCATAGCGGGTGTATCTTTAACTTTGATTAAATCAAAATCGTATAGGGCCTGCTCAGAACGGATCCTGGATTCATCTTTATCCATTCCTCTTAATCTCAACCAATTATATACATGATCCCAAGGAGTTAATGCTCTTAATGGACGGCCCTCCTGAGGAACTACTGTTATTTTATTCCTTATCTTGCCGGGCTCTAGTATCACATCATGTCCTAATACTTCAGCTGATCCTGAAGTGGGTAATAATTGCGTTGCACAAATTCTAACGAAAGTTGTCTTGCCTGCCCCATTCCTTCCAAGTAAAGTGAATATCTTTCCAGATTCTACACATACGTTAATGTTTCTCAAAGCGTATACCTTTGAATTTTTATAGGCTTTGGCGATTTCTTTAGTTGCGATAGCATGCATATGCAGAATTCATCTTTGAATCATTCTTTTAGGGCGAGAATTTTGCATATATCTGAGATTAATATATTCGCAGAGAAATATTATATCCTGCACATTGACAACGACGCACCTTAATTAACCAACATCAATAGGAATTCCGAGTTCTTTAGAGTTCTTAAGCTTAAATGAAATCTCAAGTATTCCATTCTTAAATTTAGATTTCCCTGATGAAGCATCAACAGGTTCTGGAATCTCAATGCGCTTATGATATCTTCTTTCTCCTGAAACTGATTCTATTGAAACTGACGTTTCATTTGCAGATATACGAAGGTCGTCCTTGCTAGCACCAGGTAATTCAGCAACAACCTTGATGCTATCACCATCTCTAATTATGTCAACCAGGGGTTCGCGCTGCTCACTAACAGAGAACGTTCCGCCTAGAGGACCAGGGAATGAATTGATATTTCCAAACTTACGGACTATCGGCTTGCCATCCTCGCCTATTTTCACAGAGTATCCATACACTACAGGGCCCATCTCTCTTACGACAGACCCGTCATCTAGTCTCCGTTCTTTGACCAAGTTTTTCGGTACTTGTTGATCCATGTTCTTGAGCGCCTCTTGCATCAACTTTTCCATATCTCTCATCATCCCGTCAATGTCGGGAAACCATGAACTTGGCCTGCGCCGGCCCAACCATTCATCAAAAGGTGACGACATAAATTATTCCATTCGCACTGCACGGTTAGAGAATAATAACCTTTCTTGCTGTGCCAATTGCTAAATATTTCCTGATTTACGTAGTTCTTCCAAAAGCCATCTTTGTCTTTCGGAAAGTCTACCTGGAATTCCAACAGCCAACTTTACTAACATATCTCCCTTAGACCGAGATCCGTAACCGGGAAGACCCTTACCCTTTAATCTAAATATCGAGTCCACTTTAGATCCAGCTGGAATCTTTACTTTTTCCTCACCATATAGCGTTGGAACTTTGATCTCTGTTCCGAAAATAAGATCTGTGTATTTAATATTAAGGGTGTAAAGGACGTGGCCGCCTTCAAGTCGTTGGTAAATCTCATGCGGCCTAACATGGATACGGACAAGCAAATCTCCGGAGTATCCACCTTCAACTTGCATCCCTGCTCCCTTCATTTGCAACGTCATTCCTTCATCGACTCCCGGAGGAACGTCGATAGCCAGCTTTCTTGTTTCTTGTAACTTTCCACTTGCTTTACAAGTAGGACATGGTTTTTCAATAATTTCTCCCCGACCGTTACACTTCCTACATGTTTCAAGCGTCACAAACGTCGAGAATCTGTTTTGATTGTATACCCTCCTAGTTTGGCCTTGTCCATCGCAGCTTGCACATTTAATCACTTTCGTACCTGCAGCGGCACCTGTTCCGTTGCAATCACGACATGGCCCCAGAAACGGAATCTCAATCTCTTCTCTTCTCCCTTTCGCAATGTCTTCCACGGTAACTTCCAAATCATATAACACATCCTGGCCTTTTCTCCTTCCCCCAAAATTGAATCCAAACCCGAAAGGATCTGTACGACCTGCTGTAGAAAAACCTCCTCCGAAAAATTGCTCGAAAATATCCTTAAAACCACCGAATCCAATATCTCTGAATATCTCCTCGAAATTCGATTCGGATCCTCTGAACGCTTCATCAGTGCCTACGTGACCATAGGTATCATATCTCTTGCGTTTCTCATCATCGGATAAGACCGCATAAGCTTGAGATATCTGTTTGAATCTTTCTTCAGCTGAAGGGTCCTTGTTCCTGTCGGGGTGAAACTGGAGGGCTAATTTTCTGTATTTGTTTTTTATTTCGTCCTTAGTTGCTTTTCTATTTACTCCCAAGACTTCATAATAATCCTCTTTGCTGCTCATAGTTCTCTTTCACAGTATCAATATTAGGTTGAAGCTGAGCTGTTCTGCGTTTGGTCCTGATTAACTCCAGAACTCTGTGAACTAGCTGAAGGACCGTCAGTATTTGGACCGCCCGCCGAAGGTTCAGTAACAGTCTGAGCCGCGCTTGCCTGTCTGTAGGCCTCTGAACTAATCTCACCGGTAATATTCTTGAGTGCCTGTGTCTTATTTTTTATCTCATCGAGGTTATTTGTAGAAACTGTGTTCTTTAAATCTTGAATCGCCCCGGTCATTCTCTGAGCCTGATCAGGTTTTATTTTGTCCTTCAAATCGTGTTGAATGAGTTTTTCCGCAGCATAAATAAGATTGTCAGCTTCGTTTTTCAATTCAGCTTCCTCCAATTTCTTCTTGTCAGCTTCTGCAAATTGCTCAGACTCCTTCTTTAGTTTTGCTATCTCATCTTTGGAAAGCTTGTTATTTGCGGCTATAGTGATCTTGGCCTCCTTGGATGTAGCTAAATCTTTTGCGGTCACATTCAAGATCCCATTTGCGTCAATATCGAAGGTTACTTCTACTTGGGGTATTCCCCTTGGAGCTGGAGGAATTCCTGACAAATTGAACATGCCCAGGGAAACACAGTCAGCTGCCATTGGCCTTTCACCTTGAACAATGTGTATAGTTACCGATGTTTGATAATCCCCCGCGGTAGTAAAGACCTTACTTTTCTTTGTAGGAATTGTCGTATTTCGATCTATTAGCGGCTCCTTTAATCCACCCAAAACTTCAACACCTAGTGTAAGAGGAGTCACATCTACTAATAGAATATCCGTAGATACATCTCCGGCAATTATAGCCCCCTGAATAGCCGCACCTAATGCCACTGCTTCCATGGGGTCTATTCCTCTCTCTGGTTCTTTACCCATCACGCTGGCAACAAATTGTCTTACTATAGGCATCCGAGTTGGTCCCCCTATGAGAATTATCTTTTCAATATCTGAAGGGTTCAATTTTGCATCTTGCATAGCTTGAAGCATTGGTGTCCTGCAACGCTCTACTATTGGCCGCAGTAAGTCCTCCAATTTGGACCTAGAGATCCGAAGCACTAGATTCTTTGGACCACTATTTGGATCATATGCCAGAAATGGAAGATTAATTTCGGTAGTTAGAACATTTGAAAGCTCAATTTTAGCTTTTTCTGCTGCTTCCCTTATCCTCATCATTGCGGCGGTGTCGTTTCGTATATCTATTGAAGACTGGTTCTTAAATTCTTGAACTACATAATCTACCAATGAATTATCCATGTCGGTTCCACCGAGTTGCGTATCACCTGAAGTACTCTTCACTTGAAAAACACCTCCACCCATTTCCATTACGGTGACATCTAGCGTGCCACCTCCGAGATCGAATACCATGATTTTCAAATCCTTGTTTACCTTATCTAGACCGTAAGCAAGTGAAGCGGCAGTTGGCTCGTTAATAATTCTTACAACTTGCAATCCTGCAATCTCACCCGCATCTTTAGTAGCTTGGCGCTGATTGTCATTAAAATAGGCGGGCACGGTTATAACCGCCTTATCCACAGTTTCGCCTAGATAAGATTCAGTATCCTTCTTTATTTTTTGTAGTATAAAGGACGATATTTGTTGGGGAGTGTATTCCTTGCCGTAGACCTTAAACTTAAAATCTGTACCAATTTTTCTTTTTGCTGCTATTACAGTACCTTCAGGGTTGGCTATCATCTGACGTCTAGCTGGTTCCCCTACCAACAATTGCCCGTCTTTCGTAAATGCTACATATGAAGGAAAGGCTTTGCCCCCTATCGATGTTCCTTCTGCGGCCTGAACTATGGTAGGCTTTCCGGCAATCAAGACTGCAGCTGCCGAATTACTTGTTCCTAAATCTATTCCTACGATTTTGCCCAATTCTATTCATTACTCCTTTTCTGATTGATTCTTATCTTTATTTGAAATTATCTTTTTAGAGAGAATAACTAGGCTTGGTCTTAAAACTTTATTGTTGAGCATGAAACCTTTTCTGACTACTCCTATGACCATATTATCTGGATCATTTTCACTTGGCTTGTAACTCACAGCATCATGCACACTTGGATCGAAGGGAGTTCCTAAGGCCTCAATTTCGAGAACTCCCTCAGACTTGAGCATTGACTTTATGTTTCTCAAGATGCCTTGCAAACCGTCTATAATCGAGGGTGTGCAATTTTTAACGCCTATTGTATCAATGGCCCTTTCGTAATCATCTTCAATTTTGATCAACTTCTCGAGCAGGTCTGCACGAACCACCTCTATTTTTGCTTCCATTTGTTTTTCTGCTTGTTTTCGATAATTGTCAAAATCAGCTAGAAGATAGCGTATTCGAGTTTGACTTTTTTCAGAAGTCTGTTTCAAATCACTAATTTTTTCTTTTAGTTTGGAAATCTGAGCCTGTTCCTCATCTACAATTTTACTGAGATCGTCTTTAGAGCTATGTGTATAAGGCAAATTGTCACCAAGTTTGTTTTCGGAAAACGAGCCATCATTTTCAATTTCCTGGCCAGTGGCCTTTTCGTCATCGTTATTTGCCCCAACATTTTTATCTTTAGATAAATCCCTTTCATCTTTTGCTATCATTCGTTTAAGAAAACATCTATTACCAGATAATTAGATATCGATTAAATGTTTCAGTTTGGTTGACACGTATGAACACATGGTTAACGTTAATTTCCTGAAGATTCAGCATGGTTTGATAAATGATGGCTTGTGGCAAAGCCTAGAATAATAATAAACTATGCAATGGTAGTCGAACTGACTGCCTTCATGATTAATTGAAAAAAAGATGAATAACCTTTCAGGTTATTCCTAGATGAGGGAATACAGCTACGCTAACTCCCAATTCGCCTTGAATTTTTCTTATCTTGGTCGCATATTCTACCATTTTGGGGTTGTTTCCTTGAACTTTGGCAATTCGATAGCCCTTCCATGCTTTCCTCAGCGCTCCCCAACTCTGACCGATAGTAAAATTCGACCCCGAAGCTTGTGCAGTTGATTCTTGAAGAGACATTATTGCTGTCATGCTTATGTGAGGTAGATTATACATAATTACTTAGGATGCAATGTCAAATTTCTCAAATACTCGAGTTAAAATTAACTAATGAGATGGAGAATTTCTTCTCATTATGAAATTTATGAGGTAATTTCTTGCATAGATGCAATTTACTTACCACTTTTCAATTTCGTGGAGGGTCTAATCTTAAAGAATTTCTCCGAGCCTTGGATTCCTATAGTTCGATGTTAAATAACTGAGGAGCATAGATAGAGCCTTCTCTCACTTTCCTTACCTTGGATACTGACAGGTAGTGTGGCCAAATTGTCACCATAATACTTCCTTGGGGGACACCCTCTGGTACTTCGATTATTACTACATCTTTTGGATCAACGCCGTGATTCTGTAATGTCTTAATACTTTTTTCAACTATTTCCTTTGACATCCCGCTGCTGTAAAGATAAACGTTGTCAACGTACTCAATCTTCTTGTCCATGCACAGTAGTTTGAAACATCAATATTTAAGAAACTTGTCTCTTCTGCGGACAGCTCCTCGAGTTTTCACAAAAATTAGTCGTAACAACTTTCCCCATCATGACAACAAATGGTACAAGAATCTAAGTAACCCAAACCGAGATGAGCAGTATTCAAATGGGTAA
This sequence comes from Nitrososphaeraceae archaeon, assembly GCA_036558405.1. Lineage (GTDB taxonomy): Archaea > Thermoproteota > Nitrososphaeria > Nitrososphaerales > Nitrososphaeraceae > TA-21. The sequence goes on from DATBFR010000091.1 coordinate 212,646, forward strand.
CCACGGGTAATTACTGAATGATAACTAAATTCCACTAAATTCAATAACCTATACCACTAAATATCGTAACTGAGCATCGTAATTCCATAGCGAGTAAGGGCTATTCAACCTAAGAAGGTTCCTCTAATTTTTGTTAGTTCAATCTTGATTTCATAGTTCGTCTATATGAAACTTGGACATGCATCCAGTACACTCGTAAATTTCGTCACCTACTTGGCCACTAACATTGAATCGAACTATCGTGGTACATTTTGGGCATCTCCCTTCAACGGATCTCCTTTTCTTCTGGGGCCTTGCTGTGCTTCTCCTCCTACCCATCTGTTAGTAGAGGCTTATTTTACCCGTTTATAAATCACATGAATCCTAAACCTAGTAATCAATCTTGGGTAAGGACTATATGGTCGTCATAACCATGTAATACACCGAACTATGGCAATTACACAACGGGTACCTAATATTCTTAGACTTTAGAACTAGTTCACGTTAACTTGCCTTATAACGAATAAATTAAATGCTAGCGCGAGAACATTGATCCCTCTTTGAATTTACATGATTACATTGAGGTATCGAAGCCACGGATCGTAGTTGTACTCGTGATCACGGCCATAGCGAGTGCACTAGCGGCTACCAGATTCGACTCTACCCCTACCATGCCCTGGGACTTGTCTTCCCTTAAGCTTCTATCGCTAGGTGTGGCTGGCGCTTTAGCATCGATGGGGTCAAGCGCATTGAATCATTACTACGATCGTGATATTGATGGCAAAATGTCGAGAACTGCTAGGAGACCTATCCCTTCTGGAAGGTTGTCATCTACAAATGTCTTGCTATACGGGATCTCTTTGTGTGCCATATCGTTAATCATTTCGTCTTTTGCACTGAATTTAGTTACTACTGGAATGATCGCCTTAGGAATTTTCATTTACGTAGTAATATACACTATGTGGCTAAAAAGAACCAATGTCTCCAATATCGTAATAGGCGGATTTGCAGGAAGTGCAGCTTCTATGGCGGGATGGGCCGCCACTACGGGCTCAATTGATACATTGGGTTTTCTGATTGGATTGCTTGTATTTCTGTGGACTCCTCCTCATTTTTGGTGCCTTGCAATCAAGACCAGAGAAGAATATGCAAGTGTAAATATTCCGATGCTGCCAGTTCTAGTGGGTAACGAACGGACGGCAGAGTATATTTTAGCAAATACTGCGGTCTTGTTACCATATTCGATTGCCCTGTATTTCTTTGGTTTGGGCCTGTTATATTTGGCGGTGGCTTTAGTAGCTGGTTCACTAATGGTTATTTACCATTATATGTTGACAAAAAATCCCACCCCGGAAAACGCCTGGAAAGCATACAAGGTAACTGCACCTTATCTTGTTGTAATATTTATTGCACTTGCCCTGGATGCTTTCTTTTATTTTAAGCTTTAAAAACAAGACCATTTAATATAAGATTTAAAATTGTGACAATCGTACTAGATCAAAGTCGAGCGCATTTTAATTTTGGCTATTCTTACAGTGTACGTCAATCAATATTCACCGATTGTCGGCTAACAGACATGACTTCTAATTGTCCTACTCCATCTGATCGCTTTATTGAATCTTCGAGTAAATCCATCTGACCTTCAGAGTCATTAAGAGTAAAATCTGCAATCACTGCATTCAATCCAAATGCTATGGGTTCTATACCATGTGATTTTAGACTCATGCCATTCGGAATGTTGCTTCTTACCTTACCCAAAAGGGATTCCAAATTTACATCCACATCAACCGGAAGTATTTTTATTCTCGCCACTAGTGTTGTCATAACTATGGTCCCTCAAAACCACATCCAACACATTTGTATGACCTGGCGAATTGTCTACAACTTTCGCATCTCCAAATCAAGACATATCCACAGTCAGGGCAGTAGTATTTTACACATTCATCATTAGGCATTATTGGCCTGTTACATGAGGTGCAAATCGGTAATTGCAAGGGTTTCGACACAGTAGCAAGATCCAAAATGTCCGAATTTATATCTTGCTTGAAACTAGGGAGTATCCCTCTAGAACTCCAATCCGAGTCACGATAATATTTCTTGTTCTTGTGATGGTGAGTGGCTAACTAAATCTCGACAAAATTGGCTAATTTTCATCGTCCAAAGAGTTTTCTGAATTCGTTACCCACTAGACCCTTTGTCATTCCCATAACCACATTTGTTGTAAGAAACAAGGACAAGGCGTTAGAGTGGAAGTCAAAGTCAGTTGACTTGATAGTTTCATTTAACTTATTTGACTTTAATGACCTAAAAATATCGTCTAGTGCTTGGTTATCAAGTCTTTCCAATATCCTGCGTGCGAATAGTAATTTGCTAAATTCTCTTTGAAACAGTAGTCGCCAATTTCTTTCATAATTACGTAAGTATGACAAGTTGTTTTGTGTAATGGAATCAAATATAGCCCTACCAGCAAATATTCCAGCCATACCACAGCTGTATATTCCCCCTGCAGTAGAAGGTTTAGTTTGCCCGGCACAATCCCCAACTCTCAATATTCTCCCTCGAACAAAGGATTCTATAGGGCCACCAACCCAAATAGGGGCAAAAATCTTCCTAACCATTGAGACATTGTCTCCCTTTGATTTCATAAAATTCAGAATCGATTTAGAGACATTAATTGCTCTACCTGCCACACCCACTTTTCCTATTCCATCACCAATTGGAATGATCCAAGCAAAAAAACCAGGGTAAAGATCGCTATCAAAACAAACCTCTATTTCGTCCCCTTTAACCCATTCTGCATAAACCTCAAACTGCGCAGAAGGCAAAATATTTCCTTTATTTTCGCCAGATAGTAGACCAATACCCCTTGCGTCCACCATATACTTGCAACGGATATCTCCATCAGAAGCCCTCACGACAAATACCCCAGGGTTACAATGTTCGATAGATTTGAAAGAACATCTTGTTTTTATCACGGCTCCTTCTCTTTGAGCCTGCCTTGCCACCTGTTTATCAAAGACTCGCCTATCAATTACAAGCACATTTTGATTAGCTGCATTGACGCAAATCTGTGATGCTCGAGTTTTAATCTGAGCTTTTACAATTTGGTTCTGAACAACATTGTCATCGGGTAAAATTCCAAGGGCATTAAGACCCTGCATGCTCACTACGCCGCCACAGTGTTCAGGGGTACCTATCTCGTGATCTTCCTCGAGTACAATGACTGAAACTCCTTTGTTGGCTAGTTCTCGTGCTGTAAATAATCCCGAAACACTCCCGCCTGCTATCACGACATCAAAATCTTCAGCTGGCATTAAAGAAACAATTAATTTGAGAACTTATTAACCAAACTGTATCTAAACTGAACTATAAACAGGTCATAGTTGTAAGAAGGGATTTGCGCATGGGTATTGGCAAGATATCGTCTCAAGCGGCGCACGCTGCGGTTCTTGGAGTAGAAAATACAAGAAATTCACACCATGATTGGGTCGCAACATGGTTGAAACACGGACAAGCAAAGGTTGTAGTAAAGGTAAAAACTCTTACTGAACTTGGTAAGATTAAGGAGGAAGCAGAAAGGCTAATGTTACCTGTAGTGGCAGTCCACGACATGGGACTTACCCAAGTAGAACCTGGCACCCTGACTTGCATTGGCATTGGCCCTGCTCCGTCTGAAATTATAGATAAGGTAACCGGGTACCTAAAACTACTTTGAGTCATCGTGGAAATTAACTTAAACTTGTTACCTAGTCTTGAAAGGTAGAGAAATGGGACTAGAGAAGCATGATGATATTAGTTCTAGTTGCTATGTCAAACAGGTATATATAGTGCCCTTTATAAAGCCAAATTGATATGCCGCAGACCAAGCCTATTGTGAGTATAGAAAATGTGGTAGCTTCAGCTACAGTCAATCAGACTGTCAATTTGAATTTAATTACGCAGATCTTTCCCGACGTAGAATATCATCCGGATCAGTTTCCTGGACTGGTATTCCGGTTGAAGTCTCCTAAAACAGCAACACTGATTTTCAGCTCCGGCAAAATGGTCTGTACTGGGGCGAAATCTGAAGAACAGGCGATCAAGGCGGTTAAAAATGTGGTACAAAAATTGAAAAAAGGGGGCATTCCAATTGAGAATGAACCTCAAATAGAAATACAAAATATAGTGGCATCTGCAAGTTTGGGCGGCAAGATTCATCTGGAACTCGCTGCACGAGTTCTCCCTCGGAGTATGTATGAACCTGAACAATTCCCAGGGTTGATACACCGAATGCTAGACCCAAAAACGGTAATCTTACTTTTTGCGAGTGGAAAATTAGTATGTACCGGAGCTAAGAAAGAAAGTGAAGTATATAGAGCTGTTCACAATTTGCATACATTGCTTGAAGAAAAGAATCTTATGATTTATGAAGGTTGATTTATGATCCGCGGACGTCTCCTCATTACATCATGACCATTGATTGTCCCTTCCGATTGATTTAGAGGCTGACATGCCAGAATTATGGCTTACTTACGGGGAACGGGACGTTGTTCTAGACATTAAGGTAGAAAACTTGAACGAATTTCGAAATTCAAAATTTAACAATATCCAAGATCAGGATTTGGCCCAGCAAATTGAAATTACTTCGCTAGATAATTTGCGTATTTTTGCAGCGGAAGGGTCGAGATCTGTTGCACGAATAATTTCAATCATCTTGAATTCCGCAAGGAAAAACTCAATTTCGTCGCTGCCAATAGAGTGCTTTCCTGAGGATTATCCTCTCCTTTCAAAAACGTTAGAAGGTGAAACGCTTGGAATAGTGAAGGATACCGATGAATTACTGAATCGAACAAATGATTCGAAGACAGTTTTTGTATCGACTGTGAAAGCAGATCCGCTATTTGGTTTTCGAGGTATACCTACGAAACTGTTACGTAAATGTTCAAATGAAAAAATGAGCGAAGCATTTGCCTCTAGAAAGACAAATCTTCCAAATCCAGGATTATGTTCCCCACCCTTGCAACTTGCTCTTGATTTTTGCAAAAATATGTGTGCCCAGTCTTTACACGTCATAAATAGCAACTTCGGGATAGACAGCTTATTCGCAGGCTCAATAGTAGAATCGTTTCGGTCCGGTATGAATAAAATTGAGTCTCTAGGTTCTGATGGGTATTATAACACACGCTCCATGATTATTTGTGGCGACAGAGATTCTGACTCCCATTTGCAACTATCAGACTCTCTTCGGAACTTGTGGAATTGCGTTCATGTTCTCAAGAATGGCGGGTTTGGGATACTCCTTTCAGAAAATAAAAATGGACTAGGATCTGTTGCACTCCAAAGATTTACAGAAGGAAAGCTTGGATTCGAAGATGTTTACAATAATGACGCATATTTAGAAGGGCTGGAACATTTAATGTTCATGAATGAGCTTAGAGAGAAGTATCGTTTAGGTATTCTTTCGTCCTTGCCTCACTACTACCTTGACTCTAAATTCGGATTTCAGACGTTTTCCAAGAGTCGCGATGCTGTTGCTAAATTGTTAGAATTAAATGGCAAGACCCATAAGATCCTCGTAATCTCTGATCCAAATTTGGCGTTATTTAATTTCCCTCTAACTGATACACCAATCTAGGGTCGACAAAGTTAAAATAATTATATACTGTTTCATTTTGATCAATTGCAAGCTGCCTTAAGAAGAGTAGGTGATTGTATTTTTCATAGGTGCGAGGAGAAAGACTTGCCATCAGTAATAGGAATTAACTTGAATTCTTTGCCTGAACATTACTCCGATTATTTTTTCCATTCTATTCTTAGAGAACTGCCTGAGGCATTCATAGTTGCGGAAATTTCTATCGAAATCGTAGGCTACGTAATGTGCAAAATCGAATATGGCTTTTCTAATTTTAGAAAGCTTGGTTTTGTAAAAAAAGGTCATGTAGTGTCTATAGCAGTGCTTGAGAAAATGAGAGGAAGAGGTGTGGGTAAGGTGCTTATGGAGGAAGCACTTAATGGAATAGTGTCGAGAAGATGTGACGAAATTTATCTTGAAGTTAGGACGAGTAATACTCCTGCTATAAAGATGTATGAAAACCTGAATTTTCAAATGAAATCCAGATTAAGAGCTTACTATCGCGATGGGGAAGATGCATATCTGATGGCACTAGAGCTCTCATGAGTTTGGCATTTTTCACGAGGGGAGTAGTGTCGTGAAAAGCAGTAAACCAGCAGGATTTGCACTACTATTTTTTTCGATCCTTGCATTATTTGCTTATGCATATTTGTTGCTTATTAGTCAATGGAGTGAAATAGTATTGAAGTTGACTCTGTTGATAATTGTTGGAATGTTGGCGACTATTACGGCATGGATAGGCTATACCATGGCTTCTGCACCGGATAGAGCGTAATTGAGTAGTGTGCTATTCGCCTGTATGTACATCTGAAACGAGCTGGTAATATCTAGGCCCAACCTCTCTCACTACTCGACTCACCTTGACCGCATGTTTATAATCTTTAAAAGCTCTGCTCGCATCGCCTTCAGCTTTTTCAAGAGCATCCCTTTTATCATGAGCTCTGACATGACTAAAATAATGTACAATACCTTTACCATTCACCAAGCAAGAGATTGCATCATCAACAAAATCCCTTGCTCTTTCAGGTAACGGCATTAGAACCCTGTCACATTTATCCATTAAATGATTTCTAGTAATTTGGGTCGCATCCCCAAATAGAGGAACCACCCTTTCAGTTACTCTATTAATTATACAATTCTCCTGGCAAAGATTATGGGCCACTGAGTTAGAATCTACTGAAAATACTCTAGCGGTTTTATTGAATCTTGCAATAATGATCGAAAATGTACCTACACCTCCAAACAAATTTGCTATTGTTTCATTGTCTTTAATCAATAGTGCGATGCGTTTTCTTTCCGTTGATAGTCTAGGCGAGAAATAAGCGTTAGCAACATCTACCTTGAAGGTGCAGCCATTTTCTCGGTAATATGCAATTGTATTCTCCACGCCGGCTAGATATTCCAGTCGTCGTAATCTATAGTCGCCATCTATTTTTGAGGTCTGACAATAGACAGATCTAGCATGGTTTACCTTACGGAGCAACGTTTCTGCAATTATTTTTTTTTTCGATATAGTGTGGTCGGTATTTTGATTATTATGATTCCACCGACATTGTCGAAAGAAGAATAAAGTAGATTTATTTCATCCATTCCTAAGGCATCTCTAAGTACATTTTTTAGCATCTTAGTCATGTCAATCTATCTATTGATTTCTTGTAATAGTAATTACCCGAATCCTTTTGTGTTCTATCTAATCTGCTTCCTTCTTTGTTGATCCTGGGCCTGCCAGTACTCTCATCTCTTCTGTAAGTAATTGACAGAAGCTTCAAAAATCTGTTAATACCTTCTTCCTTGTCAACTGAAGTACGAGCGAAGCCCTCTACACCAGGCGTTCCGGAAAAAGTAACCAAGGAGTCTGCCAATAAATCAATCAACTGCATGTCATGATCTATTATTAACGCTGATTTTCCTTCAGCCTTGATGAAACGATGAAGAAATTTTGCAAATGTTATTCTGTCCTCTACATCTAAAAATGCAGACGGTTCATCAAAAGCGTATATGTCTGCACCCCTTAGGAGAGTACAACAAATGGCAACCTTTTGAAGTTCTCCGCCGCTAAGTGTGTTAACTTGCTTGTCATATAATCTTCGCATTCCCATTGGATTGATAATTTGATTTTCCACTGAAGAACCATCAATATCTGTACCATAAGCTGTGCGCATTAGGGAAAGAGTATCCCCATTGTAATCTTGAGTTAAATATTGTGGCTTATAGGAGATTTTAGCCTTCATTTCTATGTGGCCTTGATTAGGTAAATCAAGCCCAGCAATCATTCTCATTAGGGTAGTCTTGCCCAAGGCATTAGCCCCGATTAGTCCTACAATTTCACCCTCTCTAATTCTCCCTGCAGATGCAGTTAACTTAAAACCAGAAAATGATCTTAGTAAGTCAGAATATTCCGCAATGGTATTCTCAAGTATAGTTTCACGATTCTGTCTTGATCCGTCGAATCGAAATGACTTTTCTCGAAATCTTACATTTTCAGTTGGTATAAATCCTTCTAAAAAATTGTTGATACCAACCCTAGTACCAAAAAGAGGCGATACTATTCCATAAGCTCCAGGTTCGCCGTACAAAATATGAATATAGTCAGAAAGATAGTCTAGTAAGGTTAGATCATGCTCAACTACAGTAACGCTTTTCCCTTCGTCAGCAATCTGTCTTATTACTTTCGCAACTGCTAATCGCTGGTAAATATCGTTATACGATGAGGGTTCGTCAAAGAAATAATAATCTGCTTCCTTACTACAGGCAACCGCAACAGCCAGTCGCTGAAGCTCGCCTCCGCTTAATTGAGAGACTTGATTGTCTAGTGAATTTAATATACCTAACTCATTAACGAGCTTCCTCGTATTGCCTTTCTCATCATACTTGGCCAATAACTCACGAGCAGTGCCTTTGAACGTTTTTGGAATTTGAAACACTAGCTGTGGCTTAATCGATACGCTTAGAGTCCGGTTGGAAATTTTCTCGAAGTGCGATTTTAATTCATTTCCATTAAAATTGTTTAAAATATCCTGCCATTCTGGTTCATCGTCGTAATTCCCTAAATTAGGTTTAATATTCCCGGATAGCAAATTTATAATAGTAGACTTGCCCATACCGTTTCTTCCCAGAAGGCCCACAACCGCACCTTTCTTAGGCGTCGGCAGATGATACAACCGAAACGAATTGATACCATATTGATGAATTTTGTATTCACCAAGCTCTTTTGCCAGATTAACTATTACAATGGCGTCAAAAGGACATTTCTTTATACAAATACCACAGCCAGTACACAGTTCTTCCGATATGACTGCCTTTCCGTCCTCTGGCCGCTGAACTATACATTCACCTCCAGTCTTATTTACTGGACAGTAAATGATACATTCTAATCCACATTTTTTTGGTTTACAAAGATCCTCATCTAATACCGCAACGCGGTGAGTAGTAGCAGCAACGTCTTCCATTATTGTTAGCTAATTTACTTCATGACATATTATAATTCTTCAGTTCAATCAATTCTAAGTACTTGAGATTCAGTAGACATTATATTTCATCCATGCTATTCTCTAATTTCAAATATAGGAACGCTCAGGCTTGCACCGTCTTACAATAAAGTTAAATTAGGATTCTTGAATTATTATATCAAGCCGGCCATAGCGGCAGGGCGCGACCCGGTCCCATTCCGAACCCGGAAGTCAAACCTGTCGTCGCTGCTGTGTTACTGATCTGCGTGAGCGGTTGGGAAGCAGCAGTGCTGGCATTGCTGTGAACAATAAGGAATTTTATGCATTTATGATGATTATGCATCTACATGATATTTTACTTCAATTATGATTAATCTTCGAACGCTAGGCTTAGGTATTTACCTTATCCCCTAAGTGTACATTTGACAACAGGCTTCTTACATGGCCTCCTATTTTGTTAATAATTAAGAATGCAGATACAAATCCTTTAGGTTCCCATGCCCTGCTCTCTATAAGACAAGCGTAATTAACAACACGAACTGAAATGGACCTTACTTCTTCATCAAGGATCTTTTGACGTACTGCGCGATGCAATCTTTCATCATTATTAAGTCTTTCAGCAAGAACACTTCCGCTCCAACCCACCTCGTCTACATTTCCATCTCTTATTCGATAAAAGGGAGAGGCATTCAACAACATTCCATGATTTATGTCCGCCTCTATTAGGTGCGTATTGCAAATGAGACTATACATATTATGAAACGGTCCGAACCTCACAACTTCTTCTGATCCAATAAAGTCAATATTCCCATTTAGGAGCCTTATGAACCCATCACGATTCTTTAGCCATTGATCAAAATAACGTCTATAAGGCTCACCAACATCAGATAAAATATTGCCTATTCTGCTCCTGATACCATTTTCAACCAAGAGTGTAACTATTTCATCAATCCGCATGACTGGCATACTATAACAACAGTAACGGTGAATTTTTAGATTTTAGGATGTGCCAATAATTTCAGAATTGTTCTCACAGCGAATCCTGTGGCGCCTTTGAAAATGTAACTTTTCTCGATACTTCCTTCTTGAACCCAAGCTGTACCGGCAATGTCCAAATGAACCCATGGTGTATTGCCAACGAAGTGTGATAGAAAAGCAGCTGCTGTAATCGCGCCAGCGGGTCTACCCCCGATATTCTTTATGTCTGCAACCACACTTTTTATCTGTTCTTTGTGTTCTTCGAAAATAGGAAGTTGCCATATCTTTTCCCCTGACAAATTGGCCGCTGAAAGGATTTTATCAGCCAGCTCTTGATCGTTCCCTAATAACGCAGCTACATTTGAACCAAGCGCAATTATTGCAGCTCCAGTTAAAGTGGCCATATCTAAAATTGCCTTAGGAGAGTAGCTATGTATTCCATAAGATAATGCGTCAGCCATAATTATCCTGCCCTCTGCATCGGTATTAGCTATTTCTACAGTTTTCCCGTTGTGCATTCTGATTATATCTCCTGGACGGTAGGACGTTCCAGATGGCATATTTTCCACCGCGGGAATCATGCCGACTACATTAATTGGTAAAGTGAGACGATCCAGTGCTTTCATTATAGCGATAACATTGCATCCACCACATTTGTCAAATTTCATTTCCTCCATTTTCTCTGAAGGTTTAAGCGAAATGCCTCCTGTGTCAAAAGTTACGGCTTTCCCTAGTATTAGGAAATCTACCTCTCCTAGCTTTCTTCCCGAATATTCTATTACGATTAGTTTTGGAGGAGAACTACTCCCTGCCCCCACAGAAACTATTCCATTCAACTGATTCGATCTGAGCTCATTAGTTTCAATTGTCCGTACTTTAATCTTTGATGATGACAATTCTGCTGCGATTTTTGCAAGCTCCGCAGGAGAACATTCGTTAGGAGGCAAATTTCCAAGGTCTCTTGCAAAATTAACCGATTCAGAAATTATTGAACTTTCATTTACTACATTTACTAATGTTTGGTCATAATCTTCGACGAGGATATATGATTTATCTATTTCCTTGTCTGAATCTGGTTCCTTGATTGTCTTGTATTTATTAAATGAATAATTTGCAAGTTTTATGCCTTCAGTGATTGCCGAAACTATTTCCTTGCTTGGTTTAGGAGTTAGAAAAATTGAAAATTCTGCCAACCCTAAGCTTTTTACCATGCGAGTAACTTTACCCGCCGTGATTCTAGCTAATTCAGGCGTAAAATCCTGTTTGTTACCTAGACCAACCAGTAGAATTTTCCTTGCCAATTCCGTATCACCGGAATGTAAGAGGTAGGTTTTCCCAAATTTTGCGTTAAATTCACCTCTCAAAAATAAGTCTTGCTTTGTTTTTTCCAACCTTTTAGATATATTTGAAAGATTGAAAGAAATAAGATCATCTTTGAATACGCCCGTCGCGAGAAGCTCAGTCTTGAAGGGAGAGTCCCTGGAAATGACTAGCACATCTAACATAAACAATTGCACTTGCCCACTTTATTTTAAACTAACTACAAAGGGAAATCGCAAAAGTATAGGTATTATCTTGAATCTAATGTTACTATCCGCAGTTCTTTGAGATTAATATGTTCGCCAAGGGAGCAAATATCATTTCTAAAGTCATCGTATATTTCAGGGCCTCTTTTTCTACGAATTAATCATCAAATTTCAACTCAGAAAAACTTGACAACGCTTACTAATGGCCAATGAAAAGATTCGACTATTGGAATATCCTTGCTAAGTCGATCAAAAGACCTATTAAATCTAAAAACAGAACACGTATACAATAGTTAAAAAAAGATGTAACATGTTGAAGCGCGGATTTAGACGAATGACAAGGGAATCTCTTTCAGGTTTACCAGAAGAATTGAAGTTGTTTTTGAACCTTGAGACATATTCATTGCTTATTAAAGGCAATTCTGGTACTGGAAAGACAACGCTAGCTCTTACAATATTGAAGTCTTTAAGGGAAACAAAGAATTTTTTTTATATCTCGACTAGAACCTCTCCAAGACAACTGTTTGATGATTATCCATGGCTATCTGAATTCGCCAAATCTGCAGACGTCATTAATCAACACCCCACTGCCGATGAGCAAATAACTCATCCTAATTTTGAAGATGCGCGATTGGATGAACCTGAATCACTCTTTGAAAGGATAACAAATGAGTTAATGGACATTAAAAGTCCTATAATCGTAATCGACAGTTGGGATGCAATTGCTTCACTTATGGACAAAGAGTCGCGCATAAATAACGAACGAGTGCTTCAGACGTGGCGCGAAAGAGCTAAGGCGAAAATTATTTTTGTTACCGAAGGAACTGGAGAGTCGCCATTAGATTTTATGGTTGATGGAGTACTGGAATTGAGTAACGACGTCTTCGAAGATAGTAGGATTAGAAAAGTAATTATTAGAAAATTGAAGGGCGTTGGTATTCAAAATAATACATATTTGTTCTCCCTTAAGGACAACAGGGTTATTTTCTTAGATAAGTACATTCCATTCAGATACGCTAATCTTTTGGCTAATGTGGGAGACAGGATTTACAAAAGTAATGAGAGTAGTAGTATTGACGTACCTCTTGGCACCGGTTATAAAGAATTAGATACATCACTAAAGGGAGATTATGGGAAGGGTAGTATAGTCATAATTGAAAAACCAAAGTTGCTATCGCATGCGTTACCTTTTTTGTTAATTGAAAAAACCATAGAAAAATTTGTACGTAGGGACGGCGCAATTTTGATACGGGATAATTGGATCTTGGATCACTTAAATAAGAAGTTAAAACCGAGTGCAGGTTCCACACCAGTTAATGAATCCAGATTTCAATTTCTGCAATTTGTACCTGACTCTGGTGAAGATAAAGGAGGAGGAAATTTCAAAAGCAAGTCCTTGATTCAGACATCCATAACTTTGCAAGATATTTTGGAGATTGACACAAGGAAACATATTTTGAATATAATAGCAATGGGTGAACTTGGAAGAGATCTGGTTGACTGTGACTTGACTCTTAATGAATTGTACACGTTCATGAAGAGTAGATTTAATCTGTCCTACCTTATTGTTGAAGAGAAAATAGATGAGTTACAGTTCCCCTCTCTAGCCGACGTATACTTGAAATTTGGTATCATTCACGGTACTTTAGTTTTGCGGTGTGTTATACCGTCAGAAGGACTTTTCAGTTTTAACTGCTCTGAAACAGGACAGGAACTTGAATTAAATAGGTTATTGTGATCACGTGCTCAGCTTGTAGTACTCTTCCGCATAATTTTCTTCGAGGCCGACTGGAAGCAATTCTTTCATCTGATCATAGTAGGATAGAAATGTGTTACCTTTATGAGTAATTTTATAAACCATCTTGGTTCCATTATAGACTTCTTGTATAAGCCCGCTTTGTAACAGAGAGTCAAGATATATTTTACATTGGTCGTTACTCAGCATTGCTTTGTACATAATTTTGGTTCGTGTCTCCTCTCTATTTGCAGATTTTAGTATAGCCGCAATTACCTCATACCTACTTCTATTCTTCATATTCGAACATTTCAAGGATAACATCGGATATAATAGGAGTGAAACTATCAGATAGAAATAAAGCTCTCAAAAAATAAAGTGTTCATCTATGCACCTCCTGTTGTAGATGTTTTCACTATATGAAAATATAAATAAAATAAATTTCAAATTATTGAGAAAATCCATCACTTATTATTCTCATGAGGGGTTAGCCAAATTCAAAGCCAAAAGTAACAACCTGGAGGAATTTCAATTCGCCTACTTGTTAAAAAATAAAATAATAAAGTAACAAGCCCCTATCGGCTTTCATCCGAGTAATTTGAGCAGCGGTGATAGAAAAATCACTTAGAAATATTTACCCGGGGGCCAGCCTGACTATCTCCATCAATCTTTCGTTATTATAACTCCAGATTATTCTCTACACTTTAATCAAAATGCTTTCTGTGTTCTAGTGGGTATATCCAATATTAATTCAGGAATATTAATATGGAATTCGCCTTCACACCGTATTTTCGTCGTGTGAATTTCAGTAATCTCGAGTCCTACAAGTGAATTATTGTTTTTTAAATAGGGGTGTAATGACCAGGGTATAGATTATTCTTGTCTAGTTTAAATATTCTATGCTATTGTAACCGTTGGTTTTCCTAGAATATCTAAATAGATGTGTATCTAATGTGGATTTATCTAATAAGGTTCAATTTCATTAGAAGATCCGAATTTCTAGAAAAACTATGGATAATAGAAGAACAGTTCGTTCAGTTCAGATGAATAGTACAGTGGAGGCAAAACACTTCAAGTCAGAACGTAACTATACTGGTGACAACGATCTACTCTACTGTAACCAATGCAATAGTCAATCCGTAATCTTTGATATGGTGTCTAGTGAATATGTTTGTAGTTCATGCGGATGCGTTTCTACGGAGAAACTATACAATAATGAAGACAATTCATACAGCGCCAGAACAGGATATAGTGACAGAGCGCGAACTGGGATGCCTGAGTCTCTTGCAATTCATCATAAGGGACTCTCGACATTAATTGGAATGAATGATACTGACGCAAGAGGAAAAGTACTTGATCCTACTCAAAGAATTAGTATTCAGCGCTTAAGGACCTGGAATAATCGCTCACAGCTGAATGATTCTATCTCGAGAAATCTTGAAAAGGCTCTAAAATTTCTTAACAATTTCGGTGATAAACTATACTTAAGTCAGGCAGTTATGGAAAGCGCCGCGTATATTTACAGGAAGGCGGCTGTAAAGAAGTTGGCAAAAGGAAGATCGACATTGGGATTGGTGGGCGCTGCTATTTATGCGGCTTGCAGGGAAACAGCGACACCCAAAACAATTTCGGATATAGCTTCAGTCTGCAATCTCTCCAGTAAGGATGTTATGTCTCACTATAAATTAATACTAAGAGAGCTTTCGTTACAAATTCCTGTGCTCCATGGGACCGATTACGTGACCCTGATCGCGAACAGATTGAAACTGTCAGAAAAAACTAAGAGAGAAGCACTGAGAATTTACTCGTTGGTACAAGAAAATGGCATTTCAATTGGAAAGAACCCCAGGGCTCTTGCTGGAGCGGTAATATACCTGGCTTCTCAGAATTGCAATGAATTTCTCAGACAGGTCGAAATATGTCAAGTAGCAGATATCTCGACAGTATCCCTAAGGAAAAGATGCAAGGAAATAAAATTCGCAGTGAAAATTTGAGGTAATCATTAACTTCCCAGTTTCGTTGAATATCCAAATAACGATGTGCCTAGGCAGTTCTAATACTAATTGGCGGTAGAAAATGTCGGATCCTAATTTTCCTTCGAGCCCAAGTAGTCTCAAGTAGATTTAAAGGCTTATTCAAGGATTAATTGATATAGACATAAGAAAGAAACTGAAGATAAGGCGAATTCAATTGATGGAACCGATCGACAAATCAATCCTAATTTCCATTTACTCTGCGCAATTCTATCCAAACGCAGATCCATTCGATTATGTCAAAAACAGATCAAACATTCCAAACGAGCTTCTTGACGCCAGATTAAAGAAACTGCAAAATCTGGGCTTCATAGAGAGGTCTGAAATTCCCTTAACCTTCCTTGGAAGAGAATCTATAAAAGTTGTCTTGGTCGGAGGGGTTTTTGATATATTGCATCCAGGTCATTTGCACACGCTAAAGGCTGCGAAGTCTTATGGCGATGTATTAGTTGTAGTTGTCGCTCGAAGCTCCACAGCTTTGAAAATTAACAAATCAAGAATAATTTATCATGATGCGTTACAGAGAAGGGAGTTAGTAGCATCCTTAAAGTTCGTAGATATCGCAATCGTAGGATTTGAAGGGACCTTGTATAAAACTGTAGAATATGTAAAACCAGATATAATTGCTCTGGGGTACGATCAAGCACATGGTGAAAAAGAAATTGCTTTAAATTGCAGAAAGCGTGGCCTTAATGTACAAGTCGTTAGACTGAATACCCCTACTCCGCGAATAAAGAGTTCCTCGCTAAAACAAGAACTCGGATCTTCCATTTATGATATCTAGGAAATGGCATAGCCGGTTGAGGCTTCAATCTTAATCTTGTCCCCATTTCTTAATCCCAATGTGTCTTTCAGGGGAACAGATGAAATAATCTCCACCATGCTTTCATCATAGTGCGATCTTTCCAATATTAGCAGATGAGCGGTTATATTATTTGTATCGTTAATGATTACTGGAAAGCATTTGACCCATCCATAAGTTCGCTTTGCATCATTATACCCTTTTATCAAAATGTACGGTATTCGTTCAATTTTCTTTCTGTTCTTTAACGAAGGATTGCCCGAAACTTTAACATTGAGAGTTCCAGCATATGGAATGTACCCAAGCTTGCTTTCAAATTGCCTCTTATATCCCGGTAGTGACATATAATAGCCTCCTTCGCCAATACCTGAAACTATTACTCCTTCGATAATGATCGTTGACCTTGAGAAATTGATAGCTGAAATAAGCAAAGATGAGATATCATTAACCATTTGGATTCCCTTTTCAGTAACATGGATTCTGAATCCAGGCCCCATCTTAATGCGCTCTATAAAATTTTGATTCTCTAATTCTAATATAATTTTCGACGTCGCTTGTTGTGATTTATTGATCTCCGTGCCCACACTTGTGCTTGTCACTTCTACAAAATCCTTGCCAGCTCCTTTCAATAATAATTTTGCAACTGTAAGGACATGCTCCAACCTCACAATTACCATCTGATTTCTAATTACTTATGCCTATTTGACTAAAGGTCATGACATTGATATCACTTGATTTCTTAAGATCTCCTGTCCTATGACCCACGATAAATTCAATCCCTGCTTTATCAGCGGCGTCTATCAACCGTTGAGTCACAATACCATCCATTACCAGTAATTTTCCACCTTCAGCTGAATCCAGCTTTTTTATAATTTCAGATACCGGTATTTTCAATAACGTCTTCATAGAATCATCCAGCACTACTGCCTCCAATGTTTCATTAATTTGGGGAAATACCTCCTTAACGGTAGATAGAATCTCGGGTCTACTATGCATCAACTGCCTGGAGACTTCCCCAAAATCACTTTGCATGTATTCCGACTCCTTGGATTCATGTTTCTGTTGTCTCCGTTCCGATTTCACAAATTGGTGAGAAGAGCCTGACTGTTCTTGTCTGGACTCCAATGCCTCCTTTAGTATGTCAGCAATTTCCAATGGAGTACATTCTTCCACTTCCTTCCCTGTAGGCGCCCTAAGAACTTTGTCAATTTTCACAAGTCCTTGCAGCTCCTTCAAAATCAAGTCGGCAGCCCTATCTCCGTCTAGAAAAGCAACAACCTTCTTTCCTGTTGTTAATTTCGTGACACTTTCATCTATTTTTGCTCCCTCAATGGCAATGGCATTATCAAAACCTGCCCTTAGGAGGTTGATCACATCAGCACGTCCCTCAACCAAAATTATGAATGAAGAGTCGAAGACACCAGTTCCACAAGCAAGTTGTGCGTTACCATACGTAGTAAGCTTACCCGGTTTGCTAGCATCATATACGTCTCGTAGCATTTCCTCGCCCTCGCTTATTGTCTTTGTGGCCCATTCCTGCACTATTTTCTTTGCCCTATCCACGATGATTTTTTTCTTTATTGCCCTGATATCGTCAATTCCAACCAAGGAAAACTTTGCCTGGAATGGTCCGACTTTGTCTATACTTTCTATCGCGGCAGCGATTAAGGCGGCCGTTGAAATATCTGTACTCATTGGGATTATTGCATCCCCTTTTGCCATGTTTGACTTGCTGTCAACATTTACTTCAATCCTGCCAACCTTTGATACTTTTTGTAATTCATTAAGATTCATCTCAGGACCTAGTAACCCTTCTGTCTGGCCAAATATTGCGCCAATAATATCTGCCTTTTCTACAAGACCATCAACTTCAAATTTTAGTTTAACATGATATTTAACTATCCCAGTATTAGGCACTTTCTAACCCTCAAATTTAATGATACGAACCTTAGGTGCGTTCGCTTGAATATAAGTGCTTTGAAAATATGGTTTAAACTGATAAGTGATTTCGAGTTGCTGAGCTAGTGGCTCGGTCCGTGTTTTCCGAATGAGGTATCTACATTTTAGCCAGCTTTTGGTGTTAACTAGCTCTTGTTAATACTTTATTTGAGAAAAGGAATAATCCAAAATACGCAAAAAGTATTTTTATGAATGTATAGTTGACAGCGATATTGCAAGAATGGATGATGCAACTATAAATGCAGGAAAAAGATTAATTATGCGATTTTAGACTCACCTATTATTAACGATGACAGATTGGGATCTTCTAACTCCCGGAATTGGACTAACAGTAATTGGAATCGTAGGTGTTGGAATTGCACTTTCCGGTTTGGCGAAGACGTTTATGGACGGAATGCACGCAGTTTCTTTGCTAACAATGTTTATTGGATTAATCATTCTTGTGGCTGGAATTTTTAAGGACGGTTTTCCATCATCAGCTAAGGCAAAATCTGCCACATTTATAACACTAGGATTTCTCGTTACTTTCGGCCTTGCCGCAGCAGTAACGGTCAGTAGTCAAGTACCTAGTATCTTTGCGTACATAGGACTAATGCTTATAATTTCGATTCCTGCTACCGTACTTGCTGTCGCCTCCTACAAAAGAACACCGTATTTTAAGGCATTGGCGGTAATTTTTATAGGAGCTGCTGTCGTTGGCGGTTCGAGCTTCTACGTGTTTGGACTGGTAACGCCTAAGGTTTCACAAGAACAAACTAGTGAAGAACAGAACAGTGGCAACGGAACTGATGTCAATACAACCAAAATTACAAGCTCAAAGAATCTAGTAAACATTACAATTCTTCCCGGCGCTTCAGCCGAGGGCAACCCCAGCTTTGATCCGGCTAACTTAACTGTGACTACTAGTAAAGCAGTACAGTGGACAAACAAGGACAATGTTCCGCACACCGTAACAAGTTTGGCAGACGACGGTAAGACTTTTGATTCGTCGATCATTAACCCTGGTGGCAATTACACATTAGATATTTCCAAACTTGCCTCTGGGGATACTGGTTACTTTTGCACGTTGCACCCTCACATGAAAGGGTTGTTGACCGTAACTAGTTAGAATCTTCATGATTATGTCAAGCATTTTTTCATGAAAGAACTCTGAATACCTTGATACCGAAATCCGATGTAAACACTCGATTTATTGACTAAAGAAATTTTTAGAAATTAATGCCGTTCTTAATGATGAAAAAAATAATACCCTCCCTCAACTTAGAATTGTGTTGTGGCTCTGCCGCGAAAGTTAATCATTACCAAGAGACACATCGAAGATCTAAGAAAATATTCTTTATCCCATGTGCCGATGGAAGCCTGTTCGCTTCTAATGGGGGAAATCAAAGACCAATTATTTATTGTCCGGGAGAATTATCATATGAAAAACCTAGATGGTTCGAACAATTCATTCGAGATGGGAGGTACAGACTTGATAACTGCATATCAGTATGCTCTTGAAAATAAATTGGATATTATAGGAATATATCACTCACATATCTCCGGAGTTAGGCCGTCAATGAAGGATATGGCGTATATGGAGATTAATCCAGTAGTGTGGTTAATTTATTCTGTTTCAGATAGCCAATTCGGTGCATATATACTGGAAAATTCTTTGAAAGATATATTGATTGACATAGTTATGGAGTAAGCCTATCTGTATCGCGAGGGTATAGAACCACTTCCCGAATGTTATCTGTAGATGTAAGCATCATCATCAATCTGTCGAGTCCAATTCCACATCCTGAGTGGGGCGGCATTCCCCAGTCAAACGTCCTTAGGTGATAGGAGAAGCTTTTTGGATCAAGTCCTTGCTCCGTCATTTTGCTTTTGAGTTTCTCATGGTTATGTTCCCTTGAACCACCGGACACCAATTCTAGATATCCATACTGTAAGTCAAATGATTTCGAAAGGTGCTTTTTGCTCTCATGTTCCATTATATAAAAGGGCTTCAAAGTCGATGGCCAATCAATTATAAAATATAGGCCTTCGTGTAATTCACCAAGTTTTCTTAGTGCTGCATCGGACAAATCTTCCCCAATTTTTATACGTTCTCCACTATCACGTAATTCTTGAATACAGTTTTCATAAGTTAATCGAGGTATTTTCGCAGGAATACCCTTTTTCTCTAATTCACCAAAGTCAATTACTTTTCCGGGGAACATTGTTGATAGCTCGGTCAAAGTCAACAATACCAACTCTTCCACTAGATCAATTATATCCACATAATCCAGGTAAGCCGCCTCAAGATCTATACTGATAAATTCAGAAAGATGTCTGACAGTATGCGAAGATTCAGCTCTAAAATATGGGCCAATTTCATAAATCCTTTCTAATCCCAAAGTAAGCTCTTCCTTATAAAGTTGGGGGCTCTGGGCAAGAAATGCCCTCTTATTAAAATATTCAAATCCAAATAAATTAGCTCCACCTTCTGTTGCTGACCCAATTATTTTTGGTGTTTGTACTTCTGTGAACATTTTCGATCTAAGTATGCTGCGTATCACATGGAGTGCTTCGGATCGGATCTTGAAGATACTAGAGACATTTTCATTCCTAAGGTCGAGAGCTCGACAATCCAACCTCTTGTCTAGTGATGATTCGATTCTACCGGTAGGGTCAATAGGTAAGGGCTGAATGGCTCTTCCGGTAACCGTGATTTCCTTAATATCGATTTCCACAGGAAGATTTTTTGCCTTTGTTTTACTAACTATACCAGAAACTAAAACTGAGCTCTGTCTAGGGATTTCTTTAATTTTGTCAAGAATAGTTCCCGTAGCAATTCCCTGAGCTAGTCCTGACATATCTCTCATTTTAAGGAACCCTAGTCTACCAATATGAGATACGTCCACTATCCATCCTGCGAAGGTAATTTTCTCGCCTATTTGCGTCTCGCTTAATGATTTAGCCAAAGTTCTCTTACCCGAAGTTTGGGACATCTCTTACTCTCCTGACACTTGAACCAATAATTCAATATCTTTAGTTTCTTGTGCGATTCGCCTAATTTTCTCGACTTTTTCAGAAATTCTAGAGTATTCTTTCTTGGAAACGGTAACCTGGGTTACCTTATGACCATCAGGAAGCCAGATTAGATTCGAATTTCCTATCCTTATCGGGAAAAAGAGATTCTCCAAAAACTTTCTGGGTGAAGAATCCGCTTCAATAAACCAAGCGTTCCCTAGAAATTCTTCTTGTATCTTTTTCGTGAGACGTTCATTAGATCTTAAATAACTGACGTCTGAAGCTCGAAAGAACAAAAGAAATTCGTCATCAACCTTCCTTGAACTTACGAGTGATAATTTATCCAAATCTTGATTGTTAGCCGACAATCTTGTCAGTCTTATTGATCCTTCTACATCTTCTTGAGTTAACTCTCCAGTTTTCAATTTATTCTCACATAACGAACACAAACTGCCTGACCTAGCATCAAATGTACAAATTGGAGTTTTCACTAATTAGCACCGTATCTGTTTAATGAGAATTGATCATTATATATCCTGTCCGTTAGCAAAATTAAATAGGTTGAAAATTTCAAGCAAAGTGAGGTTTGGGTATTCATTAAGACCCTCATAATAGGTGGAATTTAGGTCTATTGTTTCTAACATTTATTAAAATTATCAAAATGCGGTCATGATCAAATGGAATCATCACTTAATGTGGATCACCTTAGTGTATTTTACATCTCAGATGGCCGGATCGTAAAGGCAGTTGATGGCGTTAGTTTTAAACTAAACCGCGACAGTTGTATTGGTTTGGCTGGAGAATCTGGTTGCGGCAAAAGCACACTGGGCGCTGCAATCTTGAGATCGGTGCAGTCACCGGGCAAAATTGTAGCTGGTTCAGTCATTTTGGATGGCAAGGATATTCTTTCAATTTCAGAGAGCGATTTTGACAAGACGATCAGGTGGAAAAAAATTGCCATGATTTTCCAAGGGGCAATGAACTCACTCAATCCTGTGTTTACGGTAGGGAGGCAAATGAGGGAAGTTCTGGAAGAGCACAGATTTTCGGGAATTACGTCTGAATGCATAAAAGCAGCATTGGAACAAGTGCTACTCGAAGAATCAATAGTCAACAAATATCCACACGAGTTAAGTGGAGGCCAGAAGCAAAGAATAATCATTGCGATGGCATTGCTGTTGAAGCCGCATATACTCATAGCAGATGAACCGACAACTTCGTTAGATGTTTTGGTTCAGGCCCAAATCATAAATTTGCTCAAAAATCTCAAGAAAAGATATGGTTTATCAATTCTATTCATTTCCCATGACTTGGGAGTGCTATCAGAGCTTGCAGACAACCTTGCCATTATGTACGGAGGACATATTGTGGAGTTGGGGGATTCTCGAATTATTTACTCCAGACCTAGACATCCCTATACTCAGAAACTGATAGCGGCAGTTCCGCGCATGAATGATTACGGAAAAAATATAGAATCAATAAAGGGCAAGCCACCAGACTTAGCAGCGCTGAAAGAAGGTTGCAGATTCATTGATAGATGCCCATTCGCAATGGATATTTGCAGGCAGAATCCTAGTATGACTGAAGTTGAAGGTGCGATTGTAAGATGCTGGCTATACAGATAAGATTCTCCTAAAATAGAGGTAATTCGAGGCACACGTTTGAACCTATACTCATGCAAAACAAGAATAACTTGAATAGGTCAAAGGCCAGACATGAAGTTAATTATTAATTGTGAAATTTTTGTCTGCATGGATTTAATTAGGGGAACCGATTTCGAAAATTGTAATAGACGTAATGGTCTCTAACTAGACAACATTCCATGTCAAAGATATTTCACATAACATGTTAATTCTGTATGACCAAATGACGATCTGCTATTGAATGTACTAATCGCGGAAGATGATATCGATACAGTTCGTATATACGACAAGCTACTTAGGGATAGAGGACATGATATTACTGTGACGAATAATGGTGAAAAATGTCTAGCGATCTATCATGAAGAAATGAATGCTTTGATTAACAAATCAGAATCATTGGATCGGGGACTACCATTCGATACGGTAGTATTGGATTACAAGATTCCTGGTATGGATGGCTTTGAAGTAGCACGGAAAATAATGTCGATTAACTGCCGTCAGCGAATTATACTTGCCTCTGCATATGGTAAGGATATTTTTGAAGACGCGGCAGAATTTTTCAACCTTCAAATAGAGATAATTCAAAAGCCATTTTCGGGAAACAAATTCCTCGACTTATTAGAGAACAGTAGCAATAAGCGAGAATGTTACTAGCGTTTCCGTGAAAGATGAACATCGCATTCTTTATTTTTAATTCTGATAAAACTCAATTTAAAGATAAGATTCAAAGATACATACCAGTTCATTCAAATTCGGTATATCATATCACTAATACTCTCATGGGTTAAATAAAACCATAAGAGGAAAAAGTAAATTGGGAATACCCTTTTTGGTGTTCGGAATTATATTTTTTGTGCGCTAATTATTTCGCTCAGCTCGTCGTAAAGCTGCAAAAATTCAAAACCACTCGAAGTAGTTCCAAACGATTTGTTGATATTATCATAATAGAGAAAGCCACGTTCAATTAATAATTTTGTGTATACCAAGGCCTGGGTATGAGTAAGAAATGAACTGAACATTATCCTGGTAATTCTTGCTCCGCCACCAGATCCGGTTGTCATTAGAATTGACGCAAATATCTCCTCCCTGTCGCGTGACTTCAATTCAGTCTTTGTATTTTACCGCTCATATATATAAACAACCCCAGGAAACAAAACTATTTCGTTAAATTTGAAATATACAGGGATAATCCAGAAAATCCAGCCGACATCGTTGGCAAAATATATACCAAGTACCACGATTAGGCAACTTCTTCAAATGGGTTAGTCGCTAGATTCCAAGTTAATGTGCCGCGATTTGAGATGGTCCAAAAATTGGGAAGAAAAAGTAGCCTTGTCTGCTAAACTTGCTTTTTTGTTTTCTTGCCCGCCTATCCAAATAATGTTTCCGTCTAGATCAATCTCTATTTTCTTGGACCTTTCCAAGTAGCGTAAAATTGGATTAATCTTCGGCGTATCCACCTTGTTTTTCAAAATAGAGTTGAGATTTCTTAACTTGGGATAAGGCAAGGAAATATTCTGTAATGTTTCCATGAATATTCTAACATCAGAATCAGAAAATTCGTTTGCTATTTTCCTTCTATCTGAATTATTTTTTTTAAACCGAATGAAATGAATTGTTTGCTAAAGTTCAAAAACCTTCCGAAAATAAAGAGATGAGGGCTACGCTATGCGCGTATCGTACATCACTACATGACAAAGGTGTCAATTCAACCATCCCATCTACTGATTGCTTTGTATTGTTTTGTCACTATATACTTTAGATCGTAATACTGAAAGATAAGTATTCAAAAAGTGCTTTGCGTAATAATTCGCATTATGTTCGGAACCACGGTGTTCGGCACCTTGGGACCGAAGATGATGATAAAATTCGTGTAGAATTACGAACGGATTATAGAAAATATCAGAATTCCTAGCATAAATTTTCCTCTCTTTTCCAACGTAAACGGCGTACACTTTCTTTCTTTTCCCTTTAACCGTACCAACTCTGATTTCGGGTGCCTCTATCTTATAAAAAGCTGAAAGTAGGTTAAGTGCGGCTTCGGTTTTTTTGTCTAATATTAACCTTACCACTTCAAACTGAGTCATAATGTCTGGCATCGAGCCTATTTCACGGCTGTTAGCGTTCATCTCACCCTGTATGATATGATTGAATCTTAATATTCTTGATACTCTCCTCTTGACAGGAACTTTCTTTGTTTGGCCTAACAAGAAGTTAGTTTCTCGTATCGACAGGTGTCAAGTAATTTTACAAGCTGATTCAAATTGTCTGACATTCCTCTGTAAGTAAATTTAGCAGCACATTGCGCTATGGCATTAACGCAAGTTCCAGATTGGATAGAAGACCAAATCACAACCACCACAGATAGTCGCGGAGAATCAAAAGGTAATTTCACTGTTGGTCAAAGCTGGGGGGCTCTTCGAAAAGCTTGGAAGGGCTATCGAATTGCGAAAGTACAAGGAGACAATCCACGAATGAATGAATATGCAAACAAAATCCGAAAAATTCAAGGCGAACTAAACATCGCTGTATCTTCGTTTCCTCAATTGGGGATATCTTAACTATCTTTCTAATAAGTTATGGTATCTCTCATATTTTTTATTCGATGTCCATTCGAAGTGTAGTTTAAAAAGAAAATAAGCTAACGAATCATAGTAGTATATCTAATTACTCTTTTTTTCCCTGCAAACAATAAGCATAGGATACCTCAACTTTTCCGGATTCAGAGTGCTTAGCACAAGGTAGTCACCACAAGCACACACTATAAGTAATTGTGATGCACTATGAAAACCTTATCAGGTACGAAGCAGATAAGATCATATCTATATGTCTGTGGTAGACCAGATTCCTCCGGCTAGTACGGAATCGAGGAAATGGGAATGTGAAGTATGCGGAAAAATATTTGATAGCTGGTACATTTACAGCTATCATAAACTCTTGGAACACAGTAAAGAAGCCAGACCTCCCATCGGGATTGGTTAATAAGCAAAATAACGCATTTAATTGGATAATTGCGCCCGTTTCCAATTGCTAAGCTAACTTGAATTCCTATATACTAAGAAATCGTTGACAGTTTGATTTCAGTTTTGAAGCTCCCGCTTGCCAAACTAAGACAAAAATTAATTAATCTCAAATGTTGCCATATCTTGAGGATGCCTCTTAC
Organism: Nitrososphaeraceae archaeon; assembly: GCA_036558405.1. Lineage (GTDB taxonomy): Archaea > Thermoproteota > Nitrososphaeria > Nitrososphaerales > Nitrososphaeraceae > TA-21. Next base: position 238,521 of record DATBFR010000091.1, read on the forward strand.
ACCTACCGAAACTAGTCGCTTATATGAAATAATCAATCTTTATACTAGTACAATCGCCGAAATAGTAAAGACAGTTAGGGAAAATCTTCATACCAAAGAGACTTACAAGGATGATGAAGGATACATTACTGGATTTGTGAGTGGCTGTATAATAACTCACTACCTATTGAACCTAAAGTATCAATTTGGAAAAGATCTTAAAATTGATGAGAAGAAGCAGGTTTATGATGTTCTCTTCGAGAAAATCGAAGCTATCACAAGTAAGATGCATGGGGCCGAATTATAGCCACCCTTGAATATTTGCCGCGACCATAAATCTGAACTAATTAGGAAGTGAATAAAATCTACTTCGAATGATCTAAAATTGAGAATAACTGCCATAATCTTGTCCATAGACTGAAATATTAGATCTCGCCTAGGTCATTTGTAACCGCCAGAAAGACAACAGCAAAACAAACGATGGCCCTGGAGTCCCTAACTACTTCTTCTAAAAAAGTGCAGTTCCCCAATGAAATCAAATGTAGAAAGGCATTAATAGTGCCACTACGCCAAAGAACATATGCAAGGCCTTCAGAAAGTAAAATGCAGTTCTTGTGGCATCTCATTCATGTCTGAAAATGAGAATACGTTATGCCCCTCCTGTCTTGAAAATTCAGTCGATAGACAAGGGCATAGTCATGGCCATGAAGCTGGCCACCAGTGTGGTTGCGGTCATTAGACAGTCTAAATCATAGTTCATTTTCCACAACTTTAGCTTTTTGTTTCATAGAATTAATCTGATTTCAAATACCCTGTGGTAACAAACTGATCGATTATTTTCTATCATTTGGTTTCGATCGGGTACATGGTAAACGCTAACCAGCTTGCACACTATCGGGGAGTTGCAAATGATATTTGATATCCATCAGGATCTCTTATGTGGAAGTACCTTTCCCCCCATATCGCGTTAGAGGGTTCGTTTTCAAAGACAACGAGATGAGACAGCTCGCTATCATTTCTTAGCTCTGTATAAAGTCTATCTACA
>DATBFR010000092.1:0-5276 GCA_036558405.1 Nitrososphaeraceae archaeon
ACTGAAAAGTGGACTTAAAGGATATATGGGTGACGAACAGCTTATGAGAGATTATGTACTTGATGATGCAGATAACATCTACAAAGGTTTTGTTCAAAGTGCCATTCGTGGGCTGATAGAGCGAGATTTAGTTGAACGACAAATAGAATCGAATGCCGATCGATCGACAACCATATACTTTAGAAAGACAAGGAGATTGAGAGAGCTATGTCCGCAATTTATGGAGTATAATTTAGGTAACATCGATATAGTAGCTCCTATTCAAACAAGCAGCAACTCTCTATAGTGGACAAATGTCTAATTGGGAGCATTGTAATCAATGTATTTATAATCTAATTCGTTTCTAAGTTAGGAATCTCCATTTCTGTCTAACTTATAGGATGTTTTCTGTCAATTAATTGATGTTAAAGCTATATTAAATGTGGCAAATGAAATGTTAACTAGAACAAGATACTTGCCTCAGTAGCTCAGCCTGGCAGAGCGAAGGTTTCGTAAACCTTAGGTCGTGGGTCCAAATCCCACCTGAGGCTTACCGTTGTTGTTTTAATTATAGTAGCTTTAATCAACGTATTTAACCACTATTGTAGCCATATTCGGTGTGTCTCCTAGGATCGCAGTAGATCGAAGAGAGAGAGGTAGCAGTATTCCAGAGCTCTTGATTAAAGGGGGAATAACGGTGGATTTTGCGACACTCAAGGTTGGCGATTACATAATTTCTGCGAATACGGCTATAGAAAGAAAAACTGTACATGACTTTATAAATTCTGTCTATGACGGAAGATTATTCATTCAGTGCTCCGAATTAATAAAATATTTTTCTTTTCCAATTGTGATTATTGAGGGAAACATCAAGGACTTGGAACTACTGGAGGAATCAGATAAGGGCCAAAAATACCATGAAAAAAGCCCTTTGATTTATAGTTCAATCAGTACAATAATCTTGGACTTCAGAATTCCTTTGATCAATACGCCGTCGGCAAAGCACACCACGGATCTTCTTATTTCAATGGCATACAAATCCTCACAAGAAAATTCGATTACAGAACCTCTTCTGCGAAAGATAAGGAAGAATAGATCGGAGTACTTGCAACAGTTGTCTATTCTTTCTTCATTGCCAGGAGTTGGAAGCAAACTAGCTCAACGAATGCTTAAGGAATTTAATACTCCTTCTAGGGCACTAAATGCCACTACTGCAGAACTAGCTAAAATCCCTGGTTTTGGTGTAGTTCGTGCACAGCGATTGAGAAAGGTCTTGGATAAGAAATTTGCTGAATCATCTGCAGAAGATCAAGGCACATTACTAGAGCACATGAACCTTGAAAGCTAATGTAGAGATTGTTGAGATAGTAGTCTATTTACTTCCGGGGGCAGCAAGTCAATACAAAAGTTACTCGGCTAATATACAACTTTGGCAGCTTCTTTCATTTCCTTTGAGAGCTCTCGATAGCCATCTTTGTCTATGATAACGGCATTTATAAAGTCACCAGTGCCTGAATTTCTTCTAATCGCAGCTGCTATGGCCTGAATTGCTACCTTATACGCCTCGTTTACGGTCATATCGTCTTTGTATTCTGACTCGAGATAACCATAAGCTACTGGCGATCCACTACCTGTAGATATGAACTTCTCACTAGTCATGGATCCGAACAAATCAATATTGAATACTTGTGCACCCTCATCAGCATCATAACCGGCAAGGATAATTTGGACATAGTATGGGTAATACCTTTGATTAAATAGTACATTTGAGCAAAGTCTCGCTGCAGATTTAATAGGAATTGGTTTCTTGTTGGATAATCTATAGATATTCGCGTTATATCTTAACAGATCAACTAGATTTTGGGCATCAGCTACACCACCTGCCATCGTCATACCTATATGGTTGTCTATTTTCTGAATTTTCATGACGTGTCTATCTGCTATAAAATAACCTGCGCTGGCTCTGGTATCCGCAGCTAATGCTATACCATCTTTGCAACTTAATGCACACGTAGTGGTACCTTTTTTAATACTTTCAAGAAGAAATTCATCGTGCTTGTTTGTATGTGTATACGGAAGCATTTGTAATATGCTCAAACAATACCAGATTTAAGTATTCGTGGTGGTCATCTTGTGAAAAATACTGGAATATAGTTATATTTCGAATAATGAGTACACGTGACATAATTATTCATGCAAAGAACATTGTTTGAAAAAATCTGGGAACAGCATGTAGTCATAAGTGCGGATCGAAGTGACCAAGAGAGGAATGAGGGCGAAGGCGAACAATCCTTGATTTACATTGACAGACACTTAATCCATGAAGTAACTTCACCTCAAGCTTTTGAGAGTCTGCGTCAAGCAGGTAGGAAAGTCAGACGACCGGACTTGACTATTGCTACAGTGGATCATAATATACCAACAACAGACAGATCACTTCCAATTGTAGATCAAACATCAAAAATCCAAATTGAGACTTTGAGAAAGAATTGTATGGAATTTGGTATATCTCTTTTTGATATAGATAGCCCTTATCAAGGCATAGTTCATGTAATTGGTCCTGAATTAGGCTTCACACTTCCTGGGACAACAATTGTTTGCGGAGATAGTCACACATCAACCCATGGAGCCTTTGGAGCCTTTGCTTTCGGTATAGGCACCAGTGATGTAGAGCATGTTTTAGCTACTCAGACCTTGTGGATGAATAAGCCGGAGTCTTTTTTGGTAAATATAATGGGTCATAGAAGAAATTTTCATGCCATTACATCCAAAGACATCATACTTTCAATAATACGAAAAATAGGAACGGCAGGGGGAACTGGAACAGTCATAGAATACACAGGAGATACAATTTCTACTTTAACAATGGAACAAAGAATGACTATTTGTAATATGTCTATTGAGGCTGGTGCTAGAGCTGGTTTAATAGCACCTGATGAGACAACGTTGAATTATTTAATGGGGAGAACTTATGCCCCAAAAGGAAGTTATCTTGATCAATTAATTGAATGCTGTAAAAAACTAAAAAGTGATCCGAATTCAAAATATTACAGAACTGAGACGTTGAATGTTGATCATATTGCTCCCCAAGTCAGTTGGGGTACTAATCCCTCCATGGTGTCAGATGTAACTGATGCTATTCCTTCGCCAGACGAATTTGCAAAAGGGAATGAGAATGAAAGGAAATTGGCTGAGCGCGCATTGAAATATATGAATCTTAAACCTGGAACATCGATAACCGATATTAAGGTGGATAGAGTCTTCATAGGGTCCTGTACAAATTCAAGGCTTGAGGATCTTGTAGAAGCTGCATTAGTAGTAAAAGGTAGAAGAGTTTCTCCTCAGGTAAGAGCAATGATAGTTCCAGGGTCACAAAGAGTAAAGATAGAAGCAGAAAAAATGGGTTTGGACACCATCTTTAAAGCTGCTGGTTTTGAATGGAGAGAATCTGGATGTAGTATGTGTTTAGGTATGAATCCTGATATACTTGCTCCAGGAGAACGTTGTGCTAGTACATCAAATAGAAACTTCGAAGGAAGACAGGGTAGTGGAGGAAGAACTCATCTTGTAAGTCCGGTAATGGCTGCAGCTGCTGCGATCAAGGGACAATTTTTTGATGTAAGGGAATGGATTTAGGTCGAGAATAAGTTTGCAACCATTTAGAAGTATTGTAAGTAAGGTAACTCCTTTAGATATCATGAACGTAGATACCGATCAAATAATACCCAAGCAGTTTCTGAAATTGGTACAAAAAAGTGGATATGCTGATTTTCTTTTTTATGATTGGCGCTTTAATCAAAATGGAGAATTAAAAACTGATTTTATACTGAACGATCCTCGATACAAAAATAGGCAAATTTTGGTAACTAGAGAAAATTTTGGTTGTGGTAGTTCGCGTGAACATGCAGTGTGGGCTTTATTTGATTATGGTTTTCGGGTAATTTTGGCTCCGTCGTTTGCTGACATTTTTTACAACAATTGCTTCAAGACAGGATTAATCCCTATTGTACTGAGAAGGGAGGAAATTGATCATCTGTTTAGTACTGACGATGATGATTTTGTTGTTGAAGTGAAATTAATGGAACAGACTGTATCGACAGCTAAAAGAGTTATGAAATTTCCGATAGATTCTATGAAAAAAATGATGCTACTAGAAGGTATTGATGAAATTGATTATACCCTGCAGCTAGTAAACAAAATCAAAGACTATGAAAATAAATTCAATCCTAGGATATTCTTAAACGACGAAAGTAAAAAATAGTGGAATGAAGATGCTGCTTTAGCCTTCTTCCCAGCCTTTGTCGAAGACACCGTTCTTGTGTAGTGGAACAGGCTGTCCTGAAGTATATTCCATTGGTCTCATCCAGAATATTGCATGTGTTGGACATACACCAAGACATGCACCATCTGAAATACATCGTTCTGGATAAAAGACGAATGCTTTACCTCTCTTCCATCCTTCAACTGGTTTTACTCTTAATACATCTGGCCCGAGAGCGGTGCAAATTTCTACACACAGTGCGCAGCCAATACACCTTTGTTCATCAACATCTGGTAGTATAGCAATTGGCATTCATTAATTCACTACAGGTGCATATGTTCGAAACTATTTAAACACTATGCCTCATTCAAAACGCTGTTATAATACAGTAAAAAAGAAAAATAAGTAAAAATTAATTCTATTACTTTTTCGGTGCCATTCTTAATACGTCTACTTGACCGCTATGAAGCCAGTCCTTTAGCTCTTCATGGGTAGGTTTAGCATCATGCTTTCCTGCCAAGTGAAGATGCAGTAGAACATAGTTTACTTGGTTTAATAACGGCTTGTTTGCTTCGTCACCTTTACGAGCTTTTTGCTTTAAATCAACTGGGACGGAACTCCACCATTCTTCAAATGAACGTGCCATAGAAAGAAGTTAGACTAGAACCTTATAAGCCTTTTGGGCAATTTAGGAGGTAACTATATTCCTTCATGATTGAATTTAAAAGTGTAAATTATTAAGTATGTCAAATTTAGTTGTATTCATCTAATGTATGCCGTTTAAGATTGATGATCTGTATAAAGCTCAATTAAAGTATGATGAATTTAAAAGAAATAACCATTATTCTTTTCACGACCGTTTCATATTCCCTCTTTTGTGTGGAACCTATTTTGGATATAGAAGAGTTGATGTCATGCGATTGGCTGCAATAGCTAAATCGATATCACAGCAGCCTAGATACCTTGATGTAGGATGCGGATATGGAGATTTTTTAGAAAAGATCAGGGAATTCATACCAACTGCAACCGGTATTGA
>DATBFR010000093.1:0-115357 GCA_036558405.1 Nitrososphaeraceae archaeon
TAGTTGGAGGGTTCATGGAACCATTTACGAAAGAATTGCCCATGGAGTATGCAGTAGAGCTAAACAGACTCGTAAAGCTCGAAATGGAAGATTCAGTCGGATAGTAGTAGTAGTAGTAGAAGAAGAACATAGTAAAGAATACTGCCAGATTGGGAAATAAGGACTCGACTATGCGAGCTAAGCCTTTCCACTTTATTTCTATTAGTCGCTTGCAACAACAACAAATGATGACTACTTCTTGCGGCATCCTGAAAAAATAGAAAGGTAGATAATACATACATTGTCAGAGTATTTCGCATAGTATATGTCATCATCTTCAGTTGTCTCGCTTTCCCAATTGGGTACTCCTTACTTGGAACAGATAACGCGACAAAATTCTGAACCTAAGTGGTTGTCTGAAATTAGAACTGCCGCTTTTTCACAGTATGGAATTTTGCCCCTAGAAGTATCACCTCTATATTCCAAGTACTCCGACGCAAACAGACTTGAACCTGACCATGTATTCCTTCCACAGGCTGATGTAAAATATGAGCCGAACTCAGATATAAAAGAGAGAATTCAAGAATTGGAAAAAGAAAATGAAACAAGCATTTTAAGAATCGGTCCTCATATTGTTCGATCCCATATTACAGAATCGCTTTTAAAAAAGGGCGTGGTGTTAATGGATTTAAAGGAAGCTCTAAAAAAGCATGGGGATGTTATCAAAAAGCGCTTAGTCAAAAATACTTTGAACTATGCTGAAGATAAATTTCTCGCTCTAGAGGGATCCTCTTTTCTATCAGGTATATTCATTTACGTTCCTAGAAATGTGATTCTAGAAGAATCTATCAGATTGGTAAACACCCTTCCGGATGATGGAAGTTCCTCTATTTCAAGAGATATTATTATTTTGGAAACAAGTTCAAAGTCGACAATCGTCCAAGAGCTTTACGCACCTCGTTTACAGAATAGAGATAAGAGCAAGGGTCAGCAACGGCAGCAGGCATACTTTGAGCTTTTGGAATGTCACGTCGAGCCAAACGCACATCTTGAAATGGTTACGCTACAAGCAATGGATGAAGAGAACTCTGTTAATTTTTCAAACCGGAAGGCATTCATTGAACGGGACGCGAAAATGTCCTGGTATATGGGCCTGTTTGGCTCAAAGCTATCAAGATACAAGATTGATAGTATAATGAAAGGAGCAGGTGCTTCAGCTGATGACGTGGAGATCATATTTGGGATAAAGGACCAATCTTTTGACGTAACTTCAAACTTGATTCACTATGGTGAATCTTCAAGGGGGAGAGTGCTCTCAAAGTCTGTTATGAAGGACACTTCCAAATCGTTATTCAAAGGTATGATAAAGATAGGACCTAACGCAAAGGCCACTGAATCTTATCTTGCAGGACACTCAATTCTCCTGGACAAGGGAGCAAAATCCGATGCTATTCCGGGTCTAGAAATTGAAACAAATGAGGTAAGGGCTACTCATTCTGCCTCTGTGGCCCAACTTGACGAGAGTCAAATTTTCTATCTAATGTCTCGGGGACTTAGTCGAGAAGGAGCCAAAAGAGAAATCGTAGGAGGATTTCTTGAACCACTTTCAAGAAGGATGGGTCCAACAATCCGAGCTTGGGTTATTTATTTAATTGAAAACAAATGGAGTGGTAAACCACTTATGCTCAGAACTGATCAAGCAATGGAACATATACTCGAAGTTGAAAAAAGCAGATACCGAGAAGTTGAAGATATCTTCGAAAAGCACTACAAATACCGTTAAGGAGAATAAGAAGCTGATAATCTAATGTCAGATTGGGTTAAAGTTTGCGAGGAAAAGTCTCTCAAGAATGGCGACATACTTGATTTTGATTTTGAAGATAAACAAATAATGGTAGCAAAAACAAAGAATAAGGTTTATGCATTGGACAGAATCTGCACCCATGCTTACGCAGATCTATCTACAGGATTTATGAATGAAGATGAAAAAACAGTAACATGTCCACTCCACATGTCTATATTTAAATTGGAAGATGGAACTCCCCAGAATCTACCTGCAGAGCAACCGCTCAAAAAGTATGACGTTGAAGTCAAGGACGGCTGGGTACATGTCATGCTTTAGTACCGCCAGCCAGCATTATGATTCACGGTTCCTTCAGACTAATCTAGTCAGATATTGACATAACTATCAAATGACTTTGCAGCATTTGTAGTGTTCAGGACCATGACCTTTTGAGAAATCTTCACCAATCCTAATATCAAAAAGTTACACTTGTAATTACCATGAATACAATCATGAATACAATAGGGTCTATAGAGTCTTTAAACTGGTAACAATATGATTGAATTGAAATTACGCCATTTGTAAATTTTAGTCTATCTGTAGTGTTTGTATTCCAAGATTTGGGGATGGGGGTGCATGAATTAGTGGTATATTCCTCCAGCAAAAATCGAATTTATTATCATAATCTTGGCAGGCAACATGATGCATAGCTATCTTCGCGTGAATAAACTCCATTTGAATGAAAAATTGCTGTTCGCATTATTAGGTTATAGTTATATTTGCGGACATGCTGCCTAACAGAGGCATGGAGAATAAGAATTCAATCACCTTAGCTAAGGAAAACAGTCAAAAGAATAAGGAGAAATGTAAAAAAATTCAATCAATTTCGCCTAGAATACGCTATGTGGGCATGATTAATGATTTTGGAAGAACTGTTGCCGGCCAGCTAAGGAGTGGGGTAGTACCACTTTTTAATAGAGACCAAGCACTAAATGATCACTTTATAGAAGCAATGCGAACGAATCTCAGAAAGGGACTGTATCCTGCGGTTGGTAAAGTCAATTATAGTTATACCGAGCATGAAAAAGTGAAAATGCTAACGATTCCGACTGAGTGGGGCCACTACAGTGTTACGCTTGACAAGGAGACAGATTATACAGAAATCAAGTCCATACTCGACGAGGTCTTGAAACTAGTTGCCTCGATGCAATAAATAATATCATAATTTAATCTTAAATCTCTAGTTCCTTAATTTCAGAAGTTTGCCACAATAAATGCCGAGCTGATCAATGCCGAGATGACATTTGTAGATAGATTGGTATTACTTGGCAAAAGCTTTGAGCTTTCCGCGCATTTCCTTATCTTTAGAAATGGCTGGGTGTGCTGTGTCAGCTAAAATAACTTCATACCAAATGTTTTTACCATCCTTGTACAAGTAATACGAGCCCATTACTTCTAAATTTGGGTACTTTTCATTAACTCTTCTTTCTGCAACCTTGCGCATATTTTCCGATTGTTTGATATGCACAACTCCCAAGTGTTTGGGTCTCCTTCCTGAAGTAGGTCTTTGTTTCCTCATGCCTCCCCGTCCAACCTTAGTTCTTATTACAACAATGCCTTGCTTTGCCTTGTATCCTAGTCTACGAGCCCTATCCAGTCTGCTGGGTTTATCAATTCTCTTTACCGTTGGCTCAGTCCTCCAAATTATCGCCTTTGCCCTCAATTCGTCCGCATTATCTTTCCACATCTTTCTCCAGGTTTGAGCTACGTATTGATACATTCAGATCGGCTGCGGCTTGCCCCTTAATATCTGTATTTTGTCGGCCAATCCGAATTTCTTCTAATTTAATAATCATAGCATATTCACACGAGTTTTGGATTCGAAAATATACAGTCGATCAGTGATCTTTGCACATTGACACTTTGTAGAATGAGGAAACGCTAGAGACAACCGATTTTAGGACAATCGCCTTAATACATAATGGCCCTAAATTACGCCTCTCATAATTTGAACTATTTTTTCGGCAATTACAAGGGATGCAAGCTCTTGAGCTTCCCTCGTCTGAGCCGCGATATGCGGCGAACAGATAACGTTGGGTAGTTCTACAAGTTTGGTTTTGGTTGGTGGCTCTATTTCAAATACGTCTAGAGCAGCCCCTGCAATCTTTCCTGCGGCAAGAGCTGACAATAATGCTTCTTCATCCACAACCTCACCCCGTGAAGTATTGATAATGAAAGCCGTTGATTTCATAATTGCCAATTTGTCAGAATTAATAAGGTGATTCGTATCTTTGGTTATTGGGATATGACAAGTTATAAAATCCGAGCTCGCTAGTAACGTGTTCAAATTGGTAGTTATCATTCCAACTTCTCTAACATATTCGTGACTTATCGGAACGATATCGTAACCGAGAAGATTCATTCGGAGTCCCTTTGCAAGGCGTCCCACATTTCTTCCTATATTTCCAACTCCGATAATTCCCAAATATTTGCCCTTCAATTCAATCCCCATCAATTCCTTTTTCATCCATTTACCATTTTTCATACTCGAGTCAGCTCTTGGTATACTTCTCGCCAACGCAATCATTTGCCCTATTACCAACTCAGCAACTGCATTCATAGCTGCTTCACCAGCATTTATGACCCTAATACCCTTCGCCTCAGCATGATTAGTATCGATGTTGTCCAACCCTACCCCCACCCTAGCAATTATTTTTACTTTTTCAGCTGCATCAATGATGGGCTTTGTTATTTTGGTCCTACTTCTTACAACAATAACTTCGTAATTCTTGACTGATTTAATTAATTCCTCATGTGAAATCTCTGGCTTGTAATCAACATTCATTCCAGATTTTTTCAGGGATGAAATTCCCGAGTCATCTATCGCATCGCATACTAGAACATTGCCACTGACCTGCATATGATAGGCAAATAATTAGTGGTATAATTTGATTGCTCTTACTTGAGTTCTTTAAAAGATGATGGGAAAATCCTATTCTCTCAATTGGACAAGTTACTATTCCACTAAGATGCTCCGGTATTATTGTTCACAGATATTACATGCCCTGTCACATGGTCAATATAAAAAGATTTCCTGTGTTCAATATCGCGTATTTCCCATGCATAATGACTACCTCCTGTTTCTGTTACCTCTGTTTTGCCTAACAATGCCCCTATAGTACGAAATTCAGCATCTGATTGGTAAACTTCCCCATTGGGATTGACGTATACATTATTAAACTTGAGGTTCTTTGAGTCCTCTGCCGAAATATTAAATTGTTTTTCAACTATTTTCAATACAATATCGGGAGGAACTGGTATGTTGAAAATTGAAGGACGATTGAGCGAATCCATTAGGCCAATGTATACAAGGATCGTTGCTATGACACCTACGCTAGCGGTGATTAACAATCGCGATTGTATCAATTGATCTCTTGAGAATTTGATCTAATGTCCCTTCTTTGTGTTTTCCGTTTCGCGCACATGAGAGTATGCCAAATATGTTGACCAGCCCAGGCCCGCGACAATAATAGTCGAGTAAAAGCTAAATGGCACTTGCGTCCTCGAATTATTTATTCAGTTCATTTTATGCCTAAAACATTTTCTTTTGTAAAAGCTTTTTCCAGTTCTTCTTTTGTCATTAATCCTTTCTCCAATACTAACTCTCTTATGGTCTTATTTGTAGCTAAAGCTTCTTTGTATAATTCTGCGGCTTTCATATATCCAATATGAGTATTTAGTAGGGTCACGAGAACGGGACTTTTTTCGACATATGACATTAGTCTCTGCTCGTTTGCTTTTATTCCCTCAATCAAATTCTTTCCAAATATTGGAATAAAATTCTTCAACATATCTGATGAATCCAATATACTTCTTACCATGCCTGGTAACATAACATTTAATTCGAATTGTCCGGCTTGGGCACCCATGGCAACGGAAATGTCGTTGCCTATTATGTTAAAACAAATCATATTAAGACACTCAGACAACGAAGGGTTTACTTTCCCTGGCATTATTGAAGATCCTGCATGAACTGCAGGGATAAGTATTTCAGAGAAACCAGCTACAGGCCCTGAGGCCATCAATCTAATATCATTTGATATCTTTGTGAGTTCAAGTCCTATATTTCTCAGGACAGAAGAACACATCGCGACTTCAAATTTACTTTGTAGTGAATAAAAAGCATTTTTCGAGGGCTTTAAATTCAGCCCAGATATTTCTGCAAGATACTTGATTACTAGTTCTTTATAACCTGGGGGCGTATTTGCTCCAGTTCCCACAGCAGTACCGCCAAGTGCAATATATTCTAAATCCAATAATGATTGATCAATTTTTTCAATGCCTTTCTTAATTGAAAAAGCATACGCAGAAAATTCGTTACCAAGTGTCACCGGTATTGCATCCATCAAATGTGTTCTGCCAATTTTTATCATATTAGCGAATTCCTCTTCTTTTTTCTTAAGAGATGTATGCAACCCTTCAAGTGCGGCCTTGGCTTCATGCATATTGAGAAGAATTGCAACATGCATGGCAGTTGGAAAGGTATCATTGCTTGATTGAGACATATTGACATGGTCGTTAGGATTTAGCACGTCATACTCTCCTTTTTTGCGGCCTAGAATTTCAAGAGCTCTGTTAGCAATTACTTCATTTGCATTCATGTTAACGGCAGTGCCAGCCCCCGAATTGATGGCATCTAATATGAATTGATCTAAAAGTGCGCCGTCCAATAATTCATCTGACGCCCTGATTATCGCATCTGCTCTTTCTTTGTCAAGGACTCCTAGGTCTCTATTGGCAAGTGCGGCCGACTTTTTTATCATGACAAAAGCCTTAATGACGTATTGATGTGTTCGCTCTCCCGTTACTTTGTATTGCGAAGAAGCGCGAACCGTAAATGGCCCGTAATAAGCGCCAATAGGTACTTGAACTTCGCCAAGTGAATCCTTATCGATACGGTACGAGTTCATGTCACCATATGACAGATAAATGGTAATAAACCAATCGACATCAATAAATTATTATTTCTTGGCGTAGCCAAAAACAACAAATGAGAAATAATTTATTTGGGACTACTAGATCTTCAGTGACAACCTACACCAACTTCCCAAAAAATCATACACGAGTTTGTTTGCCTGAGCGCTTACCTACCGCCATTATCATTCTGAACAGCATACAACGTGACTAATTTGTATAATAAACTTCTATCTTGGTAACATGGTTACCTACTCGCCTATTACTTTTACCAACACCCGTTTCTTTCTTTGTCCATCAAATTCTCCATAGAATATTTGTTCCCAGGGTCCAAAATCGAGTTTGCCGTTAGTAATAGCTATAACTGCTTCTCTTCCCATGATTTGTCGCTTTAAATGAGCATCAGCATTATCTTCACCGGTGTCATTATGTCGATATTGAGTAGTCGGTGAGTGAGGGGCCAATGCCTCCAGCCAGCGATCAAAATCATTATGTAAACCACTTTCATCGTCATTTACAAAAATGCTGGAGGTAATATGCATGGCATTTACCAAGCAAATTCCTTCTTTAACCCCACTTTTATTCACGACGTTTTGTACCTGTGACGTGATGTTGAGAAAGGCGTTCCTAGACTTGGTATTAAAAACAAGGTATTCTGTTCCATGTTTCATATCTTTACGTTTTTGGATGATCGAATAGTTCAAATTAATTGTTTTCAAGTTCAGGCAAATAATTGGCTAAGGGAGGCTAATCACGAGCCGGTCAGGGAGCTATTTGACAGATGGTTGCAACTATTGCACGCCAGTTTGTTTTTGGTCGACCGAACGCTCATTCTTGCTTAACATATGATATTGCTCGTTCACTAGAATTATATTATAATCTTCATGAAATTCAAAGCATGAAGAATTTGTGTAGATATGACAAGAGTGAACCTCACATTTTCCATCAATATCACTTGTTACTTGGCAGTGTTGTTATTGGATTACTAGTGTATTTGGCAGTAATTCATCAGGGAATTATTTATGCAGCGGCTCAGCAAGAATTGCCAGGTGATCTAGTTCAGAAATCCAAGGAAGAGGCGATCCAAAAATTTCAAACACAGTTTTGTGGTATGAATTCAAAACCAAACAATAATTCCTATATTACAGAATACCTGCTACCCCAAAAATGTGAAATGCCACTAGGCATTTTGGTCGATAACAATAACTCAGTGTGGTACATTTCAAGCAAGTTTGGTTTTCTAGGTAAGCTTGATTCTGAAACAAAGAAATTCGAAAATTTTACTATACCTTTTTGGACTGCCCGTTCAAGTCCTGTTGGCATTTCGCAAACTTGGCAAGTAATACCTGATGCTAACGGAAACATTTGGTTTACGGATGAGAAACAAAATGGGATCTGGAAATTTGACGTGTCGTCGGAAAACTTTAGCTTCTTCCATGTTCCAGGGAGTAAGACAGATCCTAACACATTTATCTATCCAGTATCGATTGATTTTGATGACGATGGCAACATATACTTTACCGGAATACGTTCCCAGGCAATTTGGATTGGTAACATTACTAAATTAAAGAACAATTCGTCTGAAGGTATCTCTTTTGTAAAGCTTCCAACTACTGGATTCCAGGGACTTGACCCTTCCAGGATTAATTCGGGCGCCATAAAAGTTGACAATAAAAGAAATATTGTTTGGGTTTCGATGCTGGCTTTTGGCATAAAAGGTGAAATATTCAAGTACGACTTGGCAAACAATTCAGTCACAGCTTATGGCTTACCTTCAAAACTGACCTCGCCTGTTGGTATAGAATTGGACAAAGACGGAAACCCATGGATAACTGACCATGGAACAAGTATTTTCTTCATGCTAAATGCAACAAACGGCAAGATAACCGAATTTGCTACTTCGCCATATTCCAGAAGAATTTCTCCAGAATTGACGACTGCTGATAATGCTTATACACTTCCCTACTGGATTATGTCAGATTCGAATAATTCTCTCTGGTTCAATGAGCATACTGGGAATAAGATTGGCAAGTTTGATCCCAAGAATAATATTTTAACGGAATACTGGATCCCAACACAGAACCCACTTTGGGGAATGTGTGACCCCCAAGCGAGTACCTCCCCATGCGGAATTGCCAATGCCCTTCAATTTTCGATAGGAAGAAATAATCAGCTATGGTTTAGTGAATGGACAGAAAATAAACTAGGCATGTTAAACACTTCATCACCAGTTCCATTCAAAGTCAAGATAGACGAGCAACCAATTCAAGTCGCCCTAGGCCAAACCAAAGAGATACCCATTACAATTTCATCTGACATCGACTCAAATGTAAGAATGATTGCCTCTTCTACACTTACGCCAACAGGAGGTTTTGGAAATTCAACCGCATCCTTTAGCCAAGATTCATTTCAATTGAAACCAGGGGAAGAGAAGAGAGTTTCATTTTTGATCACACCTTCCCAAGACACTCCTAGGGGTGATTACACTATGATGATCGGAGTTGAAGACGATCGTGTGTCACAACTAAAGGCAGTTACACTGAGAATAACATGAATCGCAGGCAATAATCCAAAATGTCAACGTCACTGTCCCAAGGTAATCTATAAGGGCCAATCATTAAAATTCCATCCCTTGAATTCATAGTAAAAGCGAATGTGCTAATTGCTGTAAACTATTTGCGATACTGGCAGAGAACTCGACTCGCAATATAGGGATTGAGTACATATCTGACGAGTCTCAAGCCGTTAGCTCAGCTTCGCTGGCTAGATCAATTGTGCACAAGTAGACATTTTATCAAGTAGTTTGCAGAACTTCCACTCCAGGCATACCATCTCCAGCTAAGAATTTCAGGGTTGCTCCACCACCAGTGGAAACATGGCTTACTTCACTTTCTGATACACCTGCAGTTTTCATGGCTTCAAGAGTATCTCCTCCGCCAACTAGAGTCTTAGTCCCTCTCCAAAACGCAAGTGCCATACTTTTTGCAATATTGACTGTCCCATTTGCATACTGGCCCACTTCAAACATTCCCATCGGACCATTCCAAAACACGGTACCTGACCCGCTTCCTCCTACTTCCGTTGAAAAACGCCTAGATGTTTCGTTCCCAATATCGTACGCTATCATATCATCTGGTATGTCCCCTTTGACTAAAGAAAATGATGTGTCAGTAGGTGACGAAGAAATAATATGATCGCTTGGAAGGAAGATTTTGTCTCCGTATGTACCAAGAGCCTTGGAAACCCATGGGAAGTGTTCCTCGTCAATTTGCGATTTACCTGTCTTTGTTCCCTTTGCTTTCAGGAAAGTATAAGCAGCCGCACCTCCTATTAACAACTTGTTTGCTTTTGGAAGCAAATTTTCAAGGGCTCCTATCTTATCTTTAATTTTAGAGCCACCAACTACTAATGTAAATGGTTTTTGAGGATTTTCCTTTATCATCGAAAGATATTCAAATTCTTTTTTGAGGCTAAAACCAGCCAGTCGGACGTCAAAAAATTCAGCCGCGCCAAAAGTTGATGCATGTCTTCTATGAGATGTACTGAAGGCGTCGTTAACATAGATGTCAGCTAGATCTGCAAGGCTCTTACAAAAGTTACGATCATTATTTTCTTCCTCTTGATGAAACCTCAAATTTTCCAAAAGTATTATGTCTCCAAGTGACAGCCTGTTAACTTTATCCAAAATTGTGTCTCCTACACAATCGCTTGCAAATGATACCCTAGGACTACCGAGAATATCGCCCAGCCTTTTCGCTACTGGCTCCAGGGATTTAGCTTGATCACGGAAATTAGGTCTGCCAAGATGAGATGCTAAAATAACCTTGGCACCTCGCTTTGCAAGATATTCTATGGTTGGAATTGCCATCCTTATCCTGTAGTCTTCTCCAATCACGCCGTCTCTAATGCTTACGTTGAAATCGACTCGCACAAGTACTCTTTTTCCATAATACTGAAGATCGTCTAACTCAGAAATTGATCTAAGCAACTTATTATGTCATGGATCCATATTTGGTAGGTAGAATAAACCTTCCTTAACTAAAAATAAAAACAATAGAGAGTACTCGACTTAGACCCGTAATTTTACAGACAAGCCTGCGTTATTAGGGTCCATAGATCAGGAAGACCTATCGAGTAGAGAATCTAGGCGGATCCAACCATCAACTAAATCAGGTGTAAATGTTGTTATCGAGTTTTCTTATTTCTATTGAAACCTTATCTCCAACCTTTATTCCTATATCTTCATATTCTTTCATACTGATCTTGAAAGTGGGTGAGTCAGTCGGCCCTCCAGCACCTCCCATCATTCTAGAAATATTGCCCATTGCCTTGGGCAGATTCTTCATCAAGTCTTCCGGAGATGTGAATGCCATAACATTCGCCCCAAATGGATTGGCTGGTTGTTTGTCTCCCTTGTAATCGCTCGGATCACTGAATCCAACATAAACATAAGGACTCCCATCTTGCGCTGCTTCTATGCGCGCCACAATGAAGTCTTTTTTCATACTAGTCATGTATTATATGAAGCTCAAACACAATATAATATCTTTTCCTTAAAGCATCTCTCGAAATTTCGCTATATGTTTAGGAAATAACTTGTTCACTGATCGAATAATTCTTACCTTGAATATTTGTTTTTGAAAGTAATACATTTTTTTGATAGAGATCAATACCCGCGAAATTTCTACCTAATGATGAACACACAATACCTGTAGTTCCTCTTCCCATGAACGGATCCATCACCCAATCCGATTGCTTTGTGCAATATTTTACAATATTTTCAACTAGATCTTCAGGGTAAATCGCAAAGTGCTCATTACCATGATGAGCTTTTGTCGAAATATCCCAGACGTTTCCTGGGTTTTTTCCCAAGGGATTACAAACGGCAAAAATTGGATAGTGTTTATGGTCTCCTATACGTTTGCGAGTTGCATGTCTTTTAAATTTCCTGTAGCAAGTAGGACAATATTTTTCAGGATCGTAGCCAAAAGCCAAGGAAATTTCATCGGTAGTGGGAAGCGAACTGAATGGTGTGTCAGCATCGGCATTACTAATCTTACTCCTAATTTCGGCGACTTTCGCCCTGTCTTGCCCATAACTCTTGAATTGCAGTAAATCAGTTGGAGGTTTCTTATTTTTTGCCTCTAGTACTTCATTTCCGAGTGTTCGAATTCCATTGATATTTGTATAACATTCTTTATGGTTTGAAAAAAACAAGACATATTCGTAAGCCTGCGACAAATTATTTGATGATCCTCCAGAAATAAAATTTTTCTTGTACCAGATGATATCTTCTTTGAAAAAGTATCCATGGTTGACCAGACTCAGAGCCAGTCTATGTGGTATCATCAATTTGCTGCCTTGGCGTCGGGAATCCCCTATTACGATCCACAGAGTTCCATCCTCCGTTATTAGATCTCTTATTTTGGTAAATATCAAAGTCAGTTTGTCTATATATAATTGCGGGTCGCTCTCGTGCCCTAATTCGGCTTCATTAGTCCCATAGTGTCTGTGTCCATAATATGGTGGTGACGTAACCACCAGACGGTATCTGCCGAGATTTCGTGGACTCTTGCATAATTTTGATAGTACTTTTAAGGCCTCTCCGGTATAGAACTCTGCTATGGCCATTGCCTACGTAAGTATAAATAAAGACATGAATTTAAGCACACGATCCTAATGTCATACGCGAAACTCAATCAATCTAACTGCTTACGTGTATGTAGCGTGACCTTTTACCAAAAAAGATTAC
This sequence comes from Nitrososphaeraceae archaeon, assembly GCA_036558405.1. Taxonomy (GTDB): domain Archaea; phylum Thermoproteota; class Nitrososphaeria; order Nitrososphaerales; family Nitrososphaeraceae; genus TA-21. The sequence goes on from DATBFR010000093.1 coordinate 12,489, forward strand.
GTCATGAATTTTATTTTCCGAGGGGCTAGCACAATGAAATAAAGTCGTACATCAGAACAAAAGTGTATTTTTTGCATAACAAAGTTAAAGACGTTGAATTCTGAATTCCATTTATATTAAGAAGCCTATTTGCTATCTACTGATAGAATTCTTATTCGTCTTCATCCTTCTTAATTTCTTTTAGGGCAGTTACTCTTATCTCCGTAGGACATCCCAACTTGCTTGCTGCAACCTTCAGCCCCCGTTTGGCCAAGTCCAAATTTTCTCTCGTTACATAGGCCTCGTATATTGACTGCTGAGGATGAACTCGTGCTGCGAGTCCCATAGCCTTGCCAAAAGCCCTTCTCATCCCCTCCTGTAACCTATCGGCTCCGGCCGTAGCAATCATCTTATTTTCACGCAAAATTACATGAGGATATACCGTCAACCTTGAGAAGAAAGTCATGTCACCGGCGGTAGCCATTGTCTTATTAGCTGCGAGACGCGCGGCCTCCAATGCATTATGTCGTATTTGCATTTTCTCTGTCACCAATAATTCGACCTTATAATCATAATCGCCCTTAGATTGCCCAGAAGAAAATTTTGCTATTTTTAATTGAGGCTTTCCTGATATGTATTCTCTTCTTACATAAGGCATACCATGAGGCTCTCTATAATTAACTCCTTTCAAATATCGTTTTCACCTTGTTTTAATATTTAAATGGGGTCAGAAGGTCTGATTTAATCGTTATGTCTTCAGCCGCCGATTCTCTTTCTGCGACTAATGATTTCTCATTCACAGTGGAGGGATCTCTGTTCAAGCAAGGTTCAGTTGTTATCCGAGATAAAAGAAGTCAAGATCAGTTGCGAACAAGAGGGTACGGCGAAATGATAAGCTCTATTTATGTATTGAAGCCTTTCGAAGTTCTCTATCTTATTCATGTCAAAAGATTAAATATCAAGAAAAAAGGAGACTCTGTGGACTTTGATACCATTCTTAAAATTTCTCTGAAATCTGATAAGCAGATACTTACAAAGTTCTTAATTTACCGCGATCTAAGAAGCAGAGGGTATGTCGCAAAAGAAGGCTTTGGGTTTGGGGCAGATTTTAGAGTCTACGAGCGTGGGACCTACGAAAAGAAGCCAGCCAAGTTTGTGATTTTTGGAATTAATGAAGGTACTAATACTAAACTAAGTTCTTTCTCAAAGAGTATCAGTGATATACGAACCATGGGCAAGAATGCTATAGTTGCAGTGGTCGAACGACGAGGCGAGGTAATCTATTACAAAATTGACAGGGTTAATTTCTCACAAAATAAGAATTTGGAGAGTCCAGAACATCCCATCGGAATAAAAATCTAAAATGACAATAAACTTAATTAAATAACACAATTGGAGATTCCATTAGATGGTTTTTAAGGAGATATACTGCCAAGATTGCAATGTTGTCTTGGCCAAGTATAATGTAGTCTATTTTTCCGATTCGAACATTGCTGAGCTAGCAAGACTACATTATCCTCAACACACAAAGAACGGCCATTCATTAGTGATAAGACTGTCAGATACAGGACGATCCGGATAAGTTATTAGCTCACAAGCTCAATTTCCTAACCGATTTATAGTACGTTATTTATTAGCATCTAGTGGATTTTGGGCTTTGTGACAGAATAATTTCTTTGGATGATAACATTAGATTCGTTGGTATTGTGAACAAATTGGGTGAAGTGATAGCTGGAGGATTCCAGAAAGGCGTTGAACCATTATTGGAGGAAGAAGATGAACAGGAATTATACGTTCACTCACTATCTAATATGGCTATTTTGAATAATTTTTCCGATCGGCTTGGAAAGGTGTGTTATCATATAGCCAAGCATGATAAAGTATCTTTGATGACTTTTCCTTTACCCGATGGAATTCTGTGCCTGTCTATGTCATCTAGAGCCGATATAGATAAGATCAGAAACAGTATTCTAAATATGATCAAAAATGATGGTAGTCATAAGAATTGATAGATGATCACATTCTATAGTAAAATAAACGCAAGACTGGAGTAGAACGCTGTAATTAGTTTGCAGCATTGTCAGAACAACTATGTTTCACACATGTAAACCTTAGTTACTAGAGAGGGTAAATACTATTACTCTTCAGATTTCTCTGGGAACGCTTCAACTTTCAATACAGCATTAGATTAGGCTATAACTATGCGCAGTAGCATACTCACATCCTGAAAACATTAAAAGTTATTCTTAAAGCACGATATACTATCAATTCAACTGCAAGATGACTACATCGTAACAGATACGATAATAAGTAACACTACCATTATTTTTCTTCTACAGGATGATGATGACATGGATAGTCCCCCTATTATTTCTGGGTTAATCTCAGAAAAAGATGAAGAGAAATTACCGGACTTCAGAATCCTGTAGCTCTCCTATCAATCATTGCTCCGACCGGGATTTGAACCCGGGATCGTCGCCTTGAGAGGGCGAAATGCTTAACCGGACTACACCATCGGAGCGCCTTAAAAGGATTGAAGACTTCATATAAAACTTGTGGGTGAAGACTTTCGTACCATGTATATCGACCAATTTTTGGTATAAACTTCTTGTACTAATTGGCGGGTACTAATTTGAAGAACTATTTTCAGACTATGATTAGTTTTCATGGCGCAAATTTCTAATTTGAAGAATTATCACTCAACGCTCGCCCTCCCATATTCCACTTCTCAAATGCCCAATCAAACTAGAAAATATATGGGGTAAAATTTCCAGTAAGTTTATTCACATACATAACTATGTAGCTGATATATCATAATAAATCAAATAATTAGATGAACATAGGACTTTGCACGAATATCTTAGAGATCTGGCGTTATTTAAGTACACGATCTGTAAAATATGTGCCACAAGGACCCAGTTCACGTGTGTAAGGTGTGGGATATGTTATAGCTGCCATTGGAAGGGTGAAAAAAGTAGAGTGGAAATAGTATTGCCAGATCTTGCTTTGGCTAAAAATCTCCACCAAAATAATAAAATTGGACGTTTGGCTTTCGAGCCCAAAGTGATCAATGTTTTCGGACAAGAATCTGAACCAATTTGTGACTACCTTTCATGTCATCACAAATTCTCAGAGCACGGGAAGAATAGGCAACTTTGCAAGTGCCAACATCCGCAAAACAGAAGCCTTGGCTTGAGAAAAGCAAATACTAGTCCATTTTAATATGGCGTGGTGAATTTTCGGATGTACGCAGTACTTGTTAAAGCAATCAATGAGAAGATTAAGTGAATTTTGAGCTTTGAAATCTTGATGACTCAAAAAACGTGATTCAAAAATCAATAAGTTCTATTTGTCAACGGTTCCATCTTGTGCCAGAGTACAATGGCAGAGCCCAATTGTGCATTGTCTAATCTGGACAGAATTGCGAATTTTGGCTATTAAATTATTATGAGCACTTAATGGATGGAGACACTTTTTGCAGAGGGGATGATTGTACAAATTAATTGAGATGATGAAGAGAGAGAAAATAATAAATTTATGTTGCCAAATTAGCCATAATTAATTACTACTTTTCGCTACCGTTCAGAAAATAATAGAATATGCCATCAGATTGTTAACCCATGTAAATTTGACAAAGCATAAGATTTGTCGTATTATGCAGGGAGCGCTGGCATGTCTGATTTATAAGTTCGTTTCGTCTTATGATATTTAGTGAATCCGCTTTCCATTATGGGAAAAGAGGCAGAATTATACCAAGCATTGCCAAATGGTAGGATAAAATGTACTGCTTGTGCTAGATTCTGTGAAATACCTGAAGGGAAAATTGGATTATGTGGAATACGTGGAGTTAACCGTGGTAAGTTGTGGCTGTATACTTATGGTAGAGTAATCGCTGGACATGTCGATCCAATAGAAAAAAAACCTGTTACTCACTATATGCCTGGGTCAGGAATATATTCAATTGCAACTACTGGCTGTAATTGGTTATGCAAATACTGCCAGAATTATGATATCTCTCAGAGAAGAAAGATCGAAGGAAAAGAAATGACGCCAGAGCAAGTAGTAATGACCGCAACTAGCTATGGGGCAGAAGGGATTGCTTATACTTATAACGAACCATCGATATTCATCGAGTTTGCAAAGGATTGTGGTATCGCGGCTCACAAGAAGGGCATTTTCAATATCTTTGTCTCTAATGGTTATGATACACCTGAATCTGTAAAATTAATGAATAAATTCCTGGATTGTATTACCGTAGATTTTAAAGGTAGCGGTAAAAAAGAGTTTGTCAGACGTTATATTGGAATTCCAGATCCCGATCCGATTTTTCAAACATTAAAGGAAATCAAATCTCAGACTCGGATACATGTTGAAATTACTGACTTAATTGTTCCCCAAGTTGGTGACGATCTCGATTCAGCAAGAAAGCTATCCAAATTTGTATTAGACGAGCTTGGTCCTGACACACCTATCCATTTTCTACGCTTTCATCCTGACTATAAAATGATGGAATTTGACTCAACTCCGGTAGAAACACTTGAAAGACATTATGAAATTGCAAAGGCGGAAGGACTGCGTTATGTGTATTTGGGTAATGTGCCAGGCCACAAGTATGAACACACTTATTGTCCTGGATGCAATGTTATTGCTGTAGGAAGATACGGATTTAGTGTAACTTCGTGGGGAATGGATACTAAGAATTGTTGTAAATCTTGCGGGTATGCAATACCAATTGTTGGCCGTCCTAGAGAGGTTAAACCAAATTGGTTTCAACTAGTAACTTGAATCATGATTACCTGCATTAAGCACTTGGCTTAAATAACAGATTCCAAAAGCGATTCTGAATTCTAAGGAAACTGAATGATAAATGATAAATTAAATTATATTTCCTCATTATGTTTGGAACTTTGACTTGATTTGCGGAAACGTTTTTTTGCCGATAGTATAGCAATGAAATCGTGCCAAAAGTTCTTTCTATTACTCCAAGCTATGTTAGGAAACGGACATTATCGCGTGATCTATATTCTAGGAAAGGTGATAATGGGATAGTTCTTGTCGTGGGGGGAAGCAGTCTTTACCATGGGGCGCCACTTTTGGCCTCATTGGCAGCTTTGAGATGTGGCGCTGATTTAGTCTATACCGGAATTCCAAAGTCTATCTCTATAGCCATAAGATCTTACTCTCCAAATATTATTGCCTTGCCCATGCCTGATGACAGTCTCACAGTTGGTTCCGCAAATAGACTCCTAGGTCTACTTCCAAAAGTTCCACAAACAGCTGCAATAGGTATGGGATTGACTATTGCAAAGCCCAAGGCATTAACGTTACTTGTAAAAAGACTACTTGATAAAGGAACTAAATTGATATTAGATGCTACGGCATTGATGCCAGATATCCTTGATACTATCGCTGGCTCAAACTCGATTATAACTCCTCATGCTGGTGAATACAAAAGGCTTTTTGGCGAGGATCCGGGTAAAAATGAAGAAAGTTTTATCTCGCATGTTGTCTCAATGGCAAAAAAATACAGAATTACAATTATTCTAAAAGGGTGGGTAAACATTATTGCTAATGCTGAGGGTGAGGTAGCCAGTGTAACACGTGCTACTCCTGCAATGACTGTTGGTGGTACGGGAGACGTGTTGGACGGGATTGTGTCAACCTTATTCGTTAAAATGAATTCATTTGATGCTTCAGTGTTGGCAGTCTACTTCAACGGGATAGCTGCGAATCTAGCAGTCGAGCAAAATGGACTTCGTCTGGTGGCAACAGACTTGATAGATTTTCTTCCAAGAGCAATGAAGGAATATGATAGCATAACAGGAAAAAATGACAAGTAACCAACAAGTAACCAAGATAATGTGAATTAAAGTAAGAGAAATCCAATAAGATCACGATACAACTGGAGATAACGTATAAACTATTCCAATCTGTATTGGATCATGCATAAATGAGTAATATCAAACCTTATGCACAACGGGAGATGCGTTACTTATGTAAAGACTACTGGCAAATTAATTTTACGAGTTATATTCTAAATGTGGTTTCCATAATCATTTATCATGTCTATGATAGATGCAATATTCATGAACTTGGATTTGTAGTGTTTCTTCATATATTCTAAGCCAAATAAATGGTCTTTCCGTGTGAAGGCATTTACGGCATCTATCGCAATGATTGTATCATATCCACGAACAAAAGCATCATAGACAGAGTGTTTTATGCAAATATGAGTATGAATTCCAGTCATAATCAACGAAGTAGCCCCTTTCCTCTTGTATGATTCTCTCAATATTCTGTCTAGATGACCGCCATCGAAGGCACTATATGCCGTCTTTGTAACTACCTTATCGATAGGTTTGGGATTCAGATCTTGAATGACTTTTGACCCCTTAGTACCTTTCATTGCATGCGCTCCCCATAAGATAAGTTCAGGATCACTTGGATTATGTTCATCATTGCAGTAAATTACAGGAATTCTATTTTTCCTGGCCTGGTCCAACAACTTACTAATGTTAGGAACTATTGCCTTGGCTCTCTTGGATCTCAATTTACCATAAATAAAATCATAAAGCATATCAGTTACCAATACAACATATCGTGGTGGTGCTTTATCCTCTGTCAGTTTGTGACCACGAGTACTAGTCATATTTTAGAGCCGTATTATGAATTGATGTTATCAGACAATTATTTGTTTCAATTTATCGCTTATGACTACTGGACTAATCTGCAGCTCTGGTCCTAGATCTAGGTATGAGTCAGGAAGTGTCTTTAGCTGTTCTTTGCACTCAGCCTGACTATTTATCAAAGAAGGAAGCTTCCTAACCAGTTGTCCTTGACTAATGTATTGTATTAAAAGCGGCGTTCCTCCATCAATAGTGTCTCCTTCTAATGTGAGCAAATCCCTCTCGATTTTTCCACCGCGCAAAAATCTAAAGACTTGTTTTGGACCTGGGTAAGTATGCTTTCCGGGACTCAATTTTTGCCTATAGCGCAACTCATATTTTTCTTTACGGTTTGACCCTATTTTGATAGCCACTAATTTGTACGACCCATCAAGGGCAGGGTCGTCTCTAGATGTGCTAAGCTCCGTTCCAACACCAAATAGATCAATTGGAGCAGATCCTGATAATAATTCATAAATTGTTGTCTCATTTAAGTCGCCGCTAGCCATAATTTTTGTAGACCCATAACCAGCCTCGTCTAGCAGCTTTCTTACCATCTTACTTATGGCCAGTAAATCGCCGCTATCGATTCTTATTGCGGCCACGCCAATTCCCAATTTTTTTATCTTTGCTATAGCTTGAATAGGATCGACGGTATCAATAAGTAATGTCGAAGAAGGAAAAACCTGAGAGAAAGTTAAGAAGGCTTCTTCCTCAGTATCGAAATTCATAATAAATGAGTGGGCCATAGTTCCACTGACGGGGATATTCATACTGAAAGCTGCTAACGTATTCGAAGTGCCCTGGCATCCCCCTATGAAACTTGCTCTAGCTGCCAAGACGGAGGCATTAGGCCCATGAGCTCTCCTAGAGCCAAATTCAATAACAGGTCGACCTGCAGCAGCGCTTACAATTCTAGAAGCTTTAGAGGCGATTAGCGTTTGAAAATTCATGACAGAAAGGAGATAAGTCTCTATGATTTGTGCTTCTACAATTGGCGCTTCTACTCTAATTAGCGGTTCATACGGAAAAACAACAGTGCCTTCAGGGACAGCCCAAACATCTCCTGTGAATTTCAAAGCAAGTAGATACTCAAAGAATTTATCACCGATATTTGAGAGTGGTTTCTGGGATTTCAAAAAAGTGATATCTTCGGATTTAAATCGAAAATTAAGTAGATATTGTATGACCTGTTCTAACCCAGCAGCAATTAGATACTTCCTGTTTCTCGGGAGTCTTCTGGTAAACATTTCGAAGACCCCGAATTTATGTACTTGGTCTGATTCGAAATAAGCTGCTGCCATGACAATTTCATAAAAGTCTGTTAACAATGCAGAATTAAAATCAGTCACAGGTTTCCCTCCTCTGCTCAAAAGTTCCATTACACCAGATCAGAATTAAGTGAACGCGTATATACACTTGCTCAACTAGCAATGATCTATCAAAGCCTTGGATATGCGAAGAAATGTTTTTTTGTGAACGCGATGTCTAGGTGAACATGACTACAGAACAACAAGAAGTACATTTAGTCTTGGTATCTAATGAACCAGGAAGGGCTTACTCTGCATTTGTGTTGGCACTAGGTGCCGTAACCATGGGCGCAAAATGCAAAATCTATTGCACTATGGGCGGTTTGGACATAGTTAAGAAAGGAGGTGCAGCAAAGATACAAATGGTAGGCGCTCCACCTTTGGATAAATATTTGAAAGATGCTATCGAGTCGGGAGTGAAAGTAACGGCATGTGGACCGTCGAAAGAAATGCTGCAACAAATGGGAATAACTCCAGAAAATATTGTGGAAGGTGTTGGATTCGAGGACGTTATTGGATTTTTAAACGAAGCATTGCCGGCTACTAAAAGCGGCGGAATGGTGCTTTTCATTTAGCCTTATTGGCATACCGCACGCCACTTCACGCGAGCTATTGGATGTCATAGTTTTTTCTCAATCCTAATATATGCAACAGCAATAGATCTACATCATGAGTCCAGCTTCGGCAAACAATGTTGTAATGTCAGATTCAAAGACTGACCTATTTCAAGCTCAGGTCCATAAGCAGTTAGATACTCGTGGCATGGCTTGTCCCTACCCTTCTTTTGAAACAGTAAAGACTTTGAGCGCCATGCCAGCTGGGCAGACCATAGAAATAATTACTGACAGCGATGAATCTGCTTTGAAATCAATCCCCAACGTTTGCAGGAAAAGAAATTGGAGCTTCATCGTACTGCAAGAGTCAGGAAACCTTTGGAGACTAAGAATTATGAAATAACCTGTTGAGACATTTATAGAATTAATGGCACAAAATCCATTATGATTTTCAGTTTGTCCGGTTGCGATTCGTTAACAGAATAAATATGTCATATCAACTATTCAATCATCTGATTTACTTGAAAGCCGTCCTTGTGTTTGCAATTGTTAGTTTTGCTGCTTTCAGTTTGACTGCATTTTGGGTGAATCCCAATACAGAAGGGGCCTCCTATCCTGTCAAGATTTCAAAATCTTATTCCTATGTAGATTCTCAAGGTGTTCAACATGTTGTCGGTACTGTTCGAAATGAAGGTTACATGCCTGTTCAAGTTCAAGTTGCCTTAAAAACCGAGGGAATTTCCGGAGTTCCGACTATTATAGCAAATGCTACTTTTGGCAAGACCATATACCCATTTACGGAATCACCTTTCAAACTAGATATAGGAAAAGAGAGTATCGCATTAGGTTCACCATACGTCAAGGAAGCCCTCCAAGTAAGTTACCCCTATTATCAGATGTTAAAACAGAATTATACAACTATGAATGCAACCATTGGTAAAAATCTAGTAGGCGTGATAAAAAACGAGGGTAGTATCGCTCTTCACAATGTTAGCGTTTATGCATCAGTTCATCAAGAAAATGGTACGCAGGTCGATTCTGTCAGAACTGCTACGATACCACTACTGAGACCTGGCGAGGAGGTAAAATACGTTGCCATTCCAGATCCGGCTGTTCAAGCAAAGGCATTTTATTTTAGCTGTGCTGGCTTTGATGTTGACGCCCCTATTACGACGATGGACATAGGAAATGGTAAATTCCTGCCTTATACATTGGAAAGCGCCGCTAAAATAATAGATTTCGGCTACGACGCTGCAACTGATACACTGTCGTTTTCGGCAGATCACTATAATCCATCTGGAGGAACTGTCAAGCTAATCTTTCCGGAAATTTCGGGCGACCATGATATAACAATATACTTGGACGGGATTATTGACAAAAATGCAAAGATTTCGAAGAATGGTAAGACGGTTGGAACCGAAATTTTCGTGCCTCCTGAAACACACGAAATAAAAATAAAGGGAGTCCTTGCAAAGAAAATTTGACATCATTAGATCGAATCTAAATATGGTTATTAGGCCGCTGATTAGGCAAATAGGCAAGCATGCTATTAATATATCTAGTTTTATTTCATTTAAAGAATTTTCTACTAATCTTCTGTACCGGAGATAATGCAGGTATTAAGGCCTTGAACCGTAAATACAGCATTTCCACCTACTTTACCGATAAGCAATCATGTAAATATTTTAAGGTAATTTACTATTATGAAATAATCGGTCGAAGAAAATGTTAAGCTTGAACATCCTTAAGGATTTTGCTCCAGATTCAACACTTATTTTCGCATCACTTCCCGATATGGGAATGGTAGGTGGATTGACTTCCTCATTCTTGGCCACTGAAACTCGTGCCGATCTCGTCGCTACGATAACGCTAGCGGAAAAACCATGGGTCAATGTAAAAGACGGCGTAGTTTTTGATGTCATTGATACGTTTAACATTTTTTACAGCAAAGACAAGAAAATGCTTATACTTACAGGTAACAATCAACCTGAAGATCCTCGCGAGCTTTTCGGACTTTGCAATATGTTTCTAGATTTTTGCACTTCAAGGAGCAGGGTAAAGCGTTTGTACACTGCTGGAGGTTCTCTCAATGAACAATCAACAGGAGAACCAAAAGTCGTAGGCGTGGTTACGAATCAAAAACTAAAGGACTTACTTTTAAAATCAGATATAGATGTCATAGGAAAAGAGATTTCTACTATTACCTGGTTTAATGGTCTGATTTTGGGTTTGGCAATGAGTCGCAAAATCGATGGAATTGGATTTTACGGTGAAATCTCAGACAAGGCCGTGCCGCAACCTCTCGCCGCAAAGAGCATCATAAAGGCCTTTGCAAGGCTTGAAGGGTTAAAGATCGATACCAAACCATTAGACAGACAATACGAAGATGTATTAGACAATTTGGAGAAGCGCAAAGGTAATGCAGATTCGAGACCAGGGATTGGCTAGGAAATTATTACCACTAAATCCATAACTTGTCTCATAAGTGACATTATGCGCATAGTTTTCAATTGAATATCCACATTCGATCCTAGAGCTATCCTGACTTCCAGAAGTCTGTTTCAATACATTCACCGAACTAGTCAGCTCTTAGTTCAGTCGTCAGACTTTGAGATCGTTTTGCTATGATCTGCCTATCAAAAAGTGCGATCTCGGCTCCCTTCCAGGCCTTAAGATACAATAACAAACCCTCTTGCCACTCCTTTTCGTGAAGTATCAATAAAAGCTTGACCCTCATATTTGAGTGAATTTACAAATATTTCGATTTGGTAACGGCCACTTTCTGGAAAAGTTAGATTTTGAATGCTAGTCCCATTCACACCTACTAAATTCTCCTTATTTATAATTACTTTACCACTACTGTCAAATACAGTTAAGTTGTAATTAACGTCGGCCCTCAAAGATGAGTCTGTAAGAGCGTCTGTTAGGTTAAGTAATAATTTAGCTTCAGATCCTGCAACTGGTGGATTAGGCGTCCAGAGGAGGGTCACGCGGATTCCCCCTGTGTCTGTAAGTAGATCTGTTGAAGTTACCCTAGCTTCAGGTCCCTTTGGCATGAGAGTAAACTTCATAGTATTGTTGGTACCGGATGTAACATTGCCCATTTCGGCTAGTTTAACTATGTCGTTCTTTGTCAGGAGATAATGTATTATCAGAGCATTCTCTGAACTGAATGGATCTATTGCGAGGGATCGACCTAGGACTGGTTGTCCATTTACTGTCGCATTGAACGACGTCGTGTTACTGAATTGGGTAAAGTTCTTTGGAACTTTAAATTCTTCATGAACGAAGATATTGTTAGCCTTGATTCTCGATACATTCCAGTCGAAAGGCATGTCCCAGGAAACTGCAAGCTCTGTAGGATCAAATTTAAAGTCATGAATCTTGTCGTAATATGAGATAAGGGTCGTATTATATGCCGTGTTGTTGAATGTTATATTTTCCTTAAAGACATCGCCCACACTGAGGTATGAATCAAACTTGGGGGCATCTTCGGGCTTGAAAATATTTCTATCATTATCTATACCAAATATTTCAATATGAAAATGATATAATCCACCATCCAATAGCAATGGACCTCGTATCAATACCTCTCCACCAGGATCTGCCACCAGGGCATTCTGAAATGGATCGCGATCTCCATAAACAGTCAGCTCTCCTTCACGAGGTTCTATTTTTAATTTTAGTACTCCATTATGCGCATGGAAGAAGTCATTGAGCAAAGGTCGTTGATCAGAAGAAGCGCCCTTTGTGATAGTAATTTGGTAAGTTGTATGTTCTATAGTCTCATTTGTGTTGGCATCAAACAATCTAAAAAGGGCATATGTGTCCTGCTTTTGACCCGAAACTAAAACTGGTGGATTTATTTTCACGAATAGACTTGCCTGTCTGTTTCCAACCGAAGCAGGCGGAAGGTTTTCTGCAGTTAATCCGTCAGAGAATGCAAGCTGTCTAAAATTTGGAAATACAAATGTGCAGAGGATAACCAGACTTACGAGAAAAACATGTTTGTGAAATAGCAAGAATTTCAGTAAAGAGTGTTTGTCAATAACTAATTTAAAGTTTGAAGTACATGAATCCAACTATTATTCACTGTATTATACGGTTTTACATTTGGAGACCCTACTTACGAATAATAACCTTGTGGCTTAGAGATTTGCTTGACGTTAAGACTAGAACAAGCCTAATGGCACCATATTTGATTGGGCGGAACATTGCGGAGAAAAAATATTTAACCGTCGGGCAGCCACATTAACTTCTGGCTAACGGTGCTGACTGAGGATTGGGCTAGCAGGGAAGAACTTAATATTATGTAGATCCTAACCATTCAAAATTAACTGACAACCAATGGAGTACTGAGTTATCCGGTGAGAAAATTACCTCAAGAACCGATTCATTCTGGGTAAGCTGTCTAGAACTAGCACAAAATCATACATGCATTCCTGCGGATTTGAATTAGGTAAAAGCTACCTGTTGTGAGAATGTGTTGAGAATTGCAATGGATATATTTTTTATTAACCCGGCTTCATATTTCTTGTGGCCACCAGGGCTTCTGTAGTATTTACCGAAGCAAATGATAAGTTATTCTCTGAAGTTTATGAGTGCTGCAAAGAAAGAGCTGAAATTAGGTACGTAAACAATGAGAAAAACCACATAGCAGGGAGATCTGTATATGGATCTCGTAAAAGTAAAGATGGAATTAATTTTCAAATAGTCTACAGTGATAAGAATTCAACTATGGAAGTTTATGACTATGCAAAACGTGGAATGGATAGGCGACTTGTAGATGCGCTACTGAGTATGATTTCTACGACACAAGAGAATGTTAGCGTTAAGGTAAAAGACCTAGATGAATGTGGTGTTTGCAGAAAGAAATTGAGAGTGGGCAGCCTTAGATACATTCCTTCAATTGGGTGGGAAACTTTCAGTGAATTGTGCCAGTCTTGCTATACATTACTTTCCGATCACGAAAAGAACTATTGTTGTGTCTGTCAGAAGAAGCTGGGATTTAGAAAATATCCAGCAAAGATTTCATGGAACGACAACCTACTCCTTTGCAAAGACTGTAAGTCGATAAACGAACAAAATTCAAACTATAAGTTTATGAATTCTAAAGGGCCTAATGACAAGACTGATCTGAGCGGTATTTCTGGGACAAATTTTTCACAAAAAAATATTAGGAAACTGATGGAAACCCCAGTTCTAATTGGCAGTGATGACCCATTACATATTCTAAAGATTAGACTTGCACGTGGAGAGGTAAATAGTGATGATTTCATAGAAATGCGCAAGTTATTGGAAGAATAACTCATTGCTAAAGATTTTAACGGCCCGTGAGTGAGTTAACCTATAAATAGATCATAAGGGGGACTGACTTGTAATGAATAAGCTTTTTTATGCAGCTATTTTAGGAGTTGTCCTGATTGCAGGGATAGCAGGAAGTCCACTTGCATTGGGCCAGCTTAAGGTAGCTCAAGCACAAGAAACACCAACAAAGAACGTGTTGTTGGTAGCAAGCGAGAAGGAAGTCCAAATAGCACCTGACAATGCTTTACACCCTGGCGGGGTTAAGTACAATGCATATGTGTTTAACGGTTCAATCCCCGGTCCAGTCATTGCAATCGATCAAGGCGACGTACTAAACATAACCTTGAAGAACGAAGGAAAGGTTATACACAGCCTAGACTTTCATGCCGGCTATGGGCCAGGTAAGGCAGTCTCTGGAAGTGTCGAACCAGGTCAATCCAAGTCATGGACATTAACTGGAGAATTCCCCGGTGTATTTCTGTATCACTGTGGCGCTGACGGTCTCAACGGCGTATGGGAACACATTGCAAATGGAATGTATGGAGGTATAGTCGTACATCCGACTAACGAAGAAGCAGCAAAGGAATTCTATGTCGTATTCAGCGAAATCTATGGAGATGTCGCTCCTCCCTTTGAAGCAACAAATGCAACAGCGAAATTCGATTTGGTAAAATTCTTGACACAGCAACCTGATTTAGTTCTCACCAATGGCATGTCATTCAAATATGTGCCCGCGGTAGGTCAAGTGGCTAAACTCGAGCTGAACAAGGAGGCAGAAATCTTTAAAGTAAAACCTGGAGAACTCACAAGATGGTATATTGTAAATCCAGGGCCTAATGACGGAGTAGCCTTCCACTTTATATCAGGAATCATCAGCGGGGTAAGAGACGGCAGTAACGAGGCAAATAATGACTATGGGACAATAGATAGAAATGACGAGACATGGTGGATTCCACCAGGCTCAGCGTCAGTAATTGAATCTACATTCCCTGATCCAGGATTATATGTAGGTGTTGACCATGCAATGAGAGACGTAGTTAAAGGTGGCGCATTTGCAGTGCTAGCTGTAGACAACTCTACTGCCACTGATCACCCAGAAGGAACATGGGTACCACCTGCAGGCAGTGACCAAGTGTCAGGACCACCACCATCTGGAGGCGGATCTGACGAAGGCGGAAACGGCGGATCTGACGAAGGCGGATCCAACGAAGGCGGATCTGACAACAACAACTCAACAGACAGTAATAACTAGAGCAACAAAAAACAGTCATTTCCAAAACTCCTTTTTTCTTTTTTCTTTTTAGAACAAAAAACTGATCGTCCTGATTTTCGTTTAGCTTAACGTTTCAAGACCACGCACTTGATCTACAATAAATAAACCTTATGTATTTGAGAACTCAAAGGTTTTAATATAGTAATTACTCAGTGTTGGTCCATGACTAAGTTAGTTATGACAGCTATTCTTGGAGCTGCCCTGATTTTAGGCGTGGCATACAGCCCACTATTGTTAGGTCAGTTACAGATGGCTCACGCACAAGGGAATGAAACTACAGCAATGACAGGCGGCAATGCAACATCAATGACTGGTAATATGACGGGCGGCAATGCAACATCAATGACAGGCGGCAATGCAACTTCTGGTTCAGGCGGTAATTCTGTAACCATAGTGCCAGGGGCTTCTACGCCAAGCAACGGTAAATTCTTCGATCCGGCTACTCTGAATGTCTCCACGGGAGCCTCAGTTACCTGGACTAATGGTGATACAACGCTACACACCGTGACATCCGGAACCCCTGAAGGAGGTGCAGCTTCTGGTGCAGAATTTGATTCAAGTTACATTGGTGCTGGTAAGACATTCGAACATACGTTTGCCTCCGCAGGAACGTTTGATTACTACTGTACTCTACACCCATTCATGACGGGTAAAGTCGTAGTAAGCTAAACACCTTCTTTCTTTTTTCTTTAACGAATCAACTGTATCTCCGGCGATTCAATTCAATAAATATTATTTTGATTTTGGGTATTGCATTCTATTGATAAGATTATAGTGAATTCTTACTCAATTAACGGAACAGTCTTAAGATTGCACAATTGAACTTTTGCTACTGAATTGGCCAGTAACCTCTAAGTTTAGCCAAAAATTGTTTGCTATTAGGTCCTATTTTGTGACCAATTATACGCACGTCATGTGAGATCTCAGCTGTTGCAGAATGGTCAGGCTGCTCTATATCTTCCAAATCCATGAGAATCGGTTCTTTTTCATTGCATGCAGCCGAAATATCATTTAACGACAACAATCCTACTACAAGTTTGTTATCTGCAGGAGAGACAACGAATAGCTCAGAATGTCCAGATTTCACTATGATTTCAAGAGCTTTCTGAAGAGTATCTGAAGGCAGTAGGAAAGGAGGGTCCTTAATCATGATATCTTCAACACACATGGTATCTTTGTTTTCTTGTGGACTTTCTATCAAACTTCTATAATGAACGATTCCTTCAAGCCTATCTTCACTGTCGGTAACTATCATAGTAGTTGATTTGGTTTCGTTCATGATACTAATTGCTGCACTTATTCCAGTTTCCTTTGCAATGTCAAAAAAATTACGGCCCATCACGTTTCCCACTTTTAATTGCTGCAACAATGGATTACTTCCCGTTTTCTTATTTCTAACCGAGAAACCAGACAAATTATTCTTATAAATAGAATTATTTCTACCCGATATTATATACGAAATTGGGATTGAAATGATAAGTGGTAAGAGCATAAAATATCCTCCAACCACTTCGGTTCCCATGGCTATTGAAGAGAAAGGTGTTTTTGTGCCTGCTGCAAAAAAAGCAAACATACTGACTAAAATTGCGGCCGGTACTTCGATAGATACAAATAGGTTAAACATATGGAAAACGGAAATCACCGCTGCTCCAATGAGTCCCCCTATGACGAGAGTGGGCCCAAAAAAACTGACCCCTGTCCCTGATCCTACAGTAATCGATGTCGCAAAGGTCTTGACTATTATTATGGCAATAAGGAACCAGAGTGGCATTAGCTGCATGTTATTATCTATGACTATTTGTAACCAACCATAACCAGTCCCAAGTATTTCGGGAAAACCTACAGCAAATATTCCTACTAAAGCGCATCCAACTGCAGGTCTAATAAAGGGGGCTAAGTTGACTTTCTCAAAATATCCCCGAACGAAATTAATGATCTTTGTATAGAATATACTACATAGACCCACTATCGACGCAATGGCTACATAGCCGCCGATTGCCTCTATACCAAGTGACACACCTGACATTTGAGGTATTGTCAAAATTGGAAGCCATCCTAGGTATATTCCAGACACAGCGTAGCTTGTTAGGGAGGCAATCATTACTGGAAAAAGAGATTTTATGACAAAATCCCTGCCGTATAGCAGTTCAATACTAAATAGCGCTCCACCAAGTGGGAGTCTCATTATACTGCCTATGCCTGCCCCCATTCCTGAGACGATTGCTATTTTTACTTCATCTTCATCTAGGTGAAATAATTTGCCTATGAGGACCCCGAAAGTCGAGCCCATTTGACCCATAGGGCCTTCAGGTCCTCCACTTGCACCTGCACCCAATGCAAGCGAAGATATAACTGGCCTTATGGCAGCGACCCTGGCTCTAATCGAACCCCTATTAGTATGAAACGCTTCTATAACATTTTCAACGCCATCCCCCTTTGTCTCAGGTGCAAGCTTACTACTGATTAGACCTATCAAAATTCCCACGCCACCAAGAACTAGTGGTATTATCCACACCCTATCGACAGAGAGATAATAGGTCGAAGAAATGGAGGAGCCCGATTCATGAACTGGGGACATATATCCTACAATCATTCCGAGAAAAAAAGTTGACAGAGTTTGGACTGCCAAGTAAAATGCCACTGTTGCTCCACCAGATATTAATCCAATAAAAATTGCAACAATAGTCCATTTTTTCAAGTAAGACACATTCAAGTCCTTCCATCCAATTCTGTCTACTAGTTTTTCAAAATCCATAGGTAGACCCAATTTTAGGGGTTCATCTCCAGAATGAATGGACTCAAACTCTACGATACTTTATCCTAAAACTCATATTCATAATGCTCAGGTATTGTTTACAATGTTAACAACAAGTATAATCTGACACTGAATACCGTCCTGCCTTGAGATTACAGGTTAGCGCCTGAGGGTCTTGAGAATAATCTGAAATCAGATTATGACAGTTGAGGTTTCAAGATGAACAATTTTGAATTCTTGTCATCATAACCCAAAGTATATACTGTCCCACTTGAAGGATTTGTAATTGTTTTAGTTAATGCTGCTTCACTTTGAAATATAACGTTAGCAACGCGTGTAGTTGGATTCATAACCATCAGCTTCCCAATAGGTTCAGAACTGTTAGGCGTCAATTGAACTGTCTTATTTATTGAAGTTATGTACAGCATCCTGGCCTTCGGATCAAATGAAAGATCTTGTACAGACGAGCCTACAAAATGATTATTGGCTTTGCCAGAAATAGGATCTATCACGCTTATATTTCCAGAACCAGTTGCCACGTAGATCGAGCCTTCAGGATCCCAAGAGGTGGCCACAGGATCGACTATACTAACATTTTTCGATATTTCGCTTGTAGATGAGTTAATGAGTGAGACCAAATTATCGTATTTTGCAGTAACAATGAGCACGTGGGATATTGGGTCAACCAAAACTTCACTTACACCAGACTCCCATCTGTCTATCATAGTTTTGACATCATTTTTGGCCGGATCCACGACATACAGTCCTGGCATTCCACCCTCAGGGTAAAGTGATCCAACATAAATTAGTTTTAACGATGGATCGACAGCAATTTTGGATAGATCTCCCTCTTTTCCTTCTTCGGGTTCACCATAGACTGAAATCCTATCGGCCTGTTTTGTCTTAGGGTCGATGAAATATATCGAGTCATTTTCATAAGTTACTCCTGATTCTTCTACCCGGTATTCCCCAGTAGCGTAAATCATCCCTGAGTTGGAATCGACAGCTACGTCACGCAGAAAGTCGTGATCGGCGCTCCCCACTTTAATGGTATCAATTACTTTGTTCTCGTTGCTGTCAATTACATAGATCAGATTCCTGACATTTCTATCGACATCTGATGGCGACACTACGTATAGTAGATTGGAGGTGAAATCCATGGCCATCGATAATGGCCTTCCCTTTCCCAATGTGATGTTCGTAGACAAGTACGAATTCGGAAGTGCGGGATTTACCTGCGAGCTAATCTCGACATCAAGTTGTTTAGAAGTAACTCCGATCGGTATAATTCGAGATCCGTCTGCTGCTGATTCAGAGCCATTAATATAGACAATTGATAAAGTTGTTAACGAAATAACGAGAAAGAGTAGTATGACACAGTAAGGTTTTGATCCTGACATAATATTTTATTGAAAATAAAGTTATTAAATATATAGTAACATCATTAGCGGCAAATCCTTGGATATTTGAGCTCGTATCAACACACATACAGACAAACTACAATTAGCTTCTAGTAGTACGCTTAGTAATATTTATGGTATCATAAGCGGTAACTGAGTACAATATGTCAACGAGCTCACTGATGTTGATACCCTGTTTGGAAATTAATGTCCTTAATGACTAGTAGATTGTACAAACACAGCGCATGCTTACATCCGTAATTAGCACATTCAACCAGTGATTGTTTGTAAGTGTTATCTTGCATTTTTTTCGAAGGTTAGTTTAGGGCCCTAATTTTAGGATAGAACCCCACTGATGGGCTGGGGCAGTGTAGGCTGCAAGGTTTATTAGTTTTGAATACTAACTTCCTGATTGGTATTTGAATTATAAGATGAAACGTTTCGTCTTAACTTTGACACCAATACTTGTTTTACTTGTGCTTTCCGGGTTGAATCCTAATTATTTTCATATTGACCGTGTATTAGCCTGGAACATTGGGGTTGGCAATTTAGGAAATAGCAGTAATGCAAACACTACTAGAGTAAACTCAACTTCCTCTACTAATAATATGAGCTCGATCGCAATGACCTCCGCAAACGTCAAAGGTCCTACTGACGGTGGAAGTTTAGACGTAATGGTTCAAGCTTCTCCATTTCCGCTAAAAACTGGAGATTCGAAATTTAAGATTTCGTTCTTGCAACCATCAAGCGAAACAATTCAAGTCCATATAGATTATGATGTGGTCATACGCACGTCCAATACTGAATTATTCAGGGCATCCGCATTAACTGGACAACCATTATTACACACAGCGGAAGGAATCATTAATATCCCTTACAAATTTGATAGTCCTGGGCATTACACGCTTGAAGTGTCAGTAATGGGAATTAACTTTATTCCCATTAGAACAGAGAACGTAAAATTCGATTTCGATGTAAGTTAATATCATCCTTAATGACTAAAGTATTGATGCTGGTAATAAATGCCCATTTTATTAAACTAATAATAGCTTTTTATATCCTCGATCGCATTCAAATTAACAAGGTTAACTTAAGTTAATTAACAATGTATACTATAAATCGATGTGAACACAGAGTTGAAATTGATTAATCCTTTTCGGAGATGGAGACCAAAGGGAAAGATGTATAGCCTCAAGTGCAATCAATGTGGCAATGGATTTCTTTCCAGTTATGATCTTGATGCACCAATTTGTGGAAGCTGCTTACAGTCGGCAAAATCCTTGGATTCTACAGTAGATTATGATGTTAAATGCTCTTCATGCGGTAATACGGGAGTAATATACTCAAAAAAACAGTGCTATTCTTGTTATTTTGGTTTGGAGAAGAGAAGTGACACACAAAATTAACCCAGATCCAGAATTAAAGAAATATACAATACTCCGACTTGGTAATGATGATGGCCCGCGACAAATTTGTTTTAAAGGTGATATCTAGTGTCTTCTGATGAGGAAAAGTTGGCAACTCGAACTGATATTCTTCAAATGATGGATGGGTTTATAGAACAAATTTCTAAGATCAGGACCACTTTGAAAGGCGTGTCTATTTCAGCTCTCATTTTAGCCCCACTTGCTTTGGCGCTGTCGATCTACATTATGCAACATCCGTCATTTTTTGTTCTAATGGACAACCGCGATGAGTTTGGTATAGTCTTGGTAACTTTGTTGATCTCTGTTATTGCAATATCATCCATATGGATATTCATTGGAATAAGGCAGTACCGTCTGATTGATTCGTGGAGTAGACGTTATGATGATTATCTGCGCGGAAAGGAAAAAATTGATAGCGAAATTGCCGCGAATTTTGGGTCAATTGATGATCCTGAGTAGAATTATAGATTAAGATAATTCAAAATTCTCAAGTGCGAATCTAAATCATTTTATTCGTGGAGTGAGTATCCCTTGGAAACATTTTCTCGTAAGGTTCAAGTATGCTCCTACAAAATTCTAATCCTTTTTCGGTGGGTTTGAAGACTGTAATAACTCTCTTCCCTAGTGCAACTTCACTTTTGGCTATAAATCCATTAAATTCCATTTTTTCAAAAATAGATCTATGTTTTTTCAGATTCAGGCCACAAAAGCTCACCAGCGCAGTTTGGTTAAGTTCGCCATACTCAACTAGTTTCATTATTATATCTTTGACTATGTAGATTCTGTCGCGATATGACTGTGAATCAGACACTGCGTAAATCCAATAAATTGAGGATAACTTGATTATATATTGATTCCCTCTACAACACACTCTACTCCTCTAATTGTCTCTTCATAAACCCATTCTGGCAGATAAAAGTCAGCAAGTGAAGACTATTAGCAATAGTTGGTTATTTTCTTATATCTCTAATGTTAATTTGAAAGGTAATATTACTTCTATGAAGAAACTATTTGCACTATTTCTTCTCGTTAAATAGACTGCTTCACACAACTAAGACTGTCAAAGTGTATCATTCCATGAGATGCGGGCTTAACTCTTATGATTGGTGAAAGTGTCCAAACTTTGCATATGGAAATAACCAAAGAAAGTAAACGCTATCTCGGGTTGTTATATTGCTTCAGAGGCATTAACTTCGGAGGTATTAGCTTCGTCTGGTGAACTAGTAGCATTATTTGCACTGGTAGGAAGGAGTCTTTTTTTCTGCGCGCTCACGGGAGCTGAATCCTTGTTAATTATGAACGCGTACGCAATGAATACTAGAAGCATTATACAAAACACGCCGCAAACCACAATGAAGGTATTCATATCCCACAATCATTATGTTATGTGGTAAATAAATTTCTTGTCAGCTTCTTTAGGCTATATGGAATTATTTAGTAACATTAAAGTTTTCAATCTTATATTAAATGAGAGAAGGCTTGAGGCAAGAGCGCTGTAATTAGCTCTCAACATAATTTCTGATGATCAATTATTCTGGCCCTCCCTCCCCGCCGTCACCGTGATGCACTGGCTTTATACCTTGAAAATCTCTAAGTGGCATGATGAGTCCATGCATCAAGGCTACCATAAGAGAATTCACGCATTGCCCTTCTATTAGAAAACTGAATACGTTTTTCCGTAGATTTATTCTTTTACCAGTATTAAAATTGTCCTTGCGGAACAATACTAGTCGGGTGTCAAAAAGATTGACTATGCTCCGTGTAAATAGGTCATATAGACTAGAAATGCAAGAAAAATTTTTCTGTTTCGAATGTGGAATGGATTTTGCAAAGGGAGAAATGAAGCAAACAATTGCTGATTGGTTTGGCGTCTGTAGAATATGCAATGCGGGATACAACCATTCACCTGAAGATCGAACAAAAATCATGTAACCTAATATCTTTGGAGGATATTTCATTCTATCTCTGTAGTTACTCTTTTAAGTGTGTATGCCATTTGATTTAATTAGCAGTAGTACCTTGGAAAAAACAAATAAGGAAAAATGTCATTTTTGTTTTGGGGAAGAGGATAAAATAGATATCGCAAATGACGCGATGACCAATTTCTTAGGACTTCCATGCTGCGATTCATGTTACTTGCAAATTATAGAACTAGAAGGTAAGATAATGGATGTCTTGGTAAAGGACGGATTCTTTGAGGAACAAAGATTCTGCAGCTCCAAAAACGAACAACTACTATAACTTCAAACCAATTTTAGATTTCAATTTATTAATCAAGTCAATGATTAGGTGCATGCGTCCCAGATATCTTCTTATTTCTGTCGCAAGTATGATCATCAGGGGAATTTACAAGTTAATTGAGCTCAAGTAAAAACGATTGGATTAGCCTAATAGTGAAATACGGCAGCAACTGCAAGACTTGCGGCAAGTCCGTGGCCAAGGGCGAATCTGCAGTTTGGTCACCTGGTTTGAAAGCAATAAAGCATATGGATTGTCATTCCAGCGACCTTGTCTCTTTGACTTCACCAGATTCTATACATAATTTACAGCTAAATTGTACTATTTGCAATAGACCCGCTGGTTGTCCTGAATGTGAATTTGAAGAAGATTGTGATCGTACTATGGTATCACAACTTTGTATTTGCGAAAAGTGCTATAAAGATACTTCTGCACTGGAGAATTACTATAGAAAAGTATCTTCTATGATGCCAAGTTGAACCCCGACAGATCAGAAGCGTTTACTGCTGTGAATCATAAACGTCCATAGGCATTAGGATTTTGCAGTTAAATCCTAATAGGCAAATTCGGTCTGGAAAACGGCCCATAAGCGTAATTATGCAATTTGACATATGCATTACTAGAGTATCCAAATCCAAATATTAGTGATAAGGAAATATCAAATCTTACAGAAGGGGATAATCAGAGTTGACACTCAATACGCTATTGATCAAATTCGTAGCCATAATCATTTTTTATGATTTAGCTGTCGCAGGATCTACCGAAATGGTTCATGCCGACCTCCAAAAAAATGGATTGGATCAGAAAATAGGTGATTACGAAGTTCGCGTAAGCACTTCTCCTTCAAGTCCGCTCAGTGGAAAAACAACGAATATCATGATTGGCATTAATATCAGCAATCCAAATCTCCTGCTGACTGATATTCCAGTAGTTATTAAATTCGCTAAAAACAATGAGGAAATAAGTAGTTCTAATCCAATTTTTGTGTCCGGAGGCCATTTGAATTACCAATACATGTTCAAGTCACCTGGTATTTACGGTTTGAACATTGAATTTCTGAAAAATAGTATTGAAGGAGATACTCCTACCAATATATTGACTTCATTTGAATTTCCATTGCAAGTTTCGGATTCCAACCAAATACCCCTTATTCCAATAGCAATAGGAGTCTTTCTTGGTGGAGCAGGTATTGCTGCTATACTTGTAATAAGAAGAAATTATGGAATATTTCAAAGACTACACAAATAGGGCACTAAGTACATCCAGATTATTTATGACATAACGCCAATCATCCCTTACTAATGGTTAGGTTTGCAGTAATTCTACAATATATAATTAAAAATTCCCAATAGTATTGCTTATTATATATTCAGATATTAGTGACGTTATCAATAGAAGGTATGATATGGATAGAGTAACAAAAATCATGACAATTGTAAATTCGATTGAGAAAGCTTCCCAAATACTCTCTGTCTAGAATTGTCTTCGCAGGTTCATTGTGCAGTCTCAGCAACTACTACTTCACACGTATCTGAGGCACTGTCACCATCTACAGGATTAATATATGCCATATCGTATCCTGCCCCGCACGTTATCTTGTCTACAGAGAAATCTCTGAAGGAGACAGAGCCAAGCACAAAAGATGCAATAAGAGTGTCATTACCCTTTCCACCGCTGATCTCATCTGATCCTGAACCACCTTGAATTACATCGTCACCGACATTACCGTCTAGTTTGTCATCTCCAAGATCCCCACTAACATAATCATTTCCGCCGTCTCCATGAATCGTATCAGCCCCACCGTTTCCATATAAGTTATCTTTACCGTCTTTACCTACAATAGTATCCTGACCCATTGTTCCATAAATCGTGTTTACTTTATTGGTACCTGTTATTTGTGCACCGAGAGTAAATACAGGAAAGTACAAATAAATAAGAAAAATTAAGGTCAATAAAGTACAAATCATGTTCAATTGAGTACTATTCACTAAAATGAACTGAGCGATCATGAACTTTATTCTATAATATAAACAGTAATATCGCTATAAGCGATGTTTAAGAATATTATCTCAAATAGTTAGCCAAATTTTAACAAATCATTATTAGTAATTAATTATATTGATAAGTGAAAGTTTCCATTTCTCATAGTATGCAGAACCAAAAGAAACTGAAAAGCTGGTCTGATGAGAACTCTGTCTAAGATCTAGTACTTGAGATTATTGCATTGGGTCGGACCCCTATTTCGTCCCTCATTTTGTAGAATTCAAAATTAAAATCAAATATAAAAAAAAGCTGCCAAATTATAATGAGACTTCGCTAATTTTGTTCTTCTACATTACAGATACATTTCATCTGCTTCTGTTGATTCTTCTGAATAAGTGGTACCTTGAGGCGGTGATTGACTTATCCAAGGTCTCTCTATTATTTACCAGAGGAAATTCTTCTAGAAATAATTGCTAAGCTCAAATAAAGGATGTGCTCATATCTAAGTTATTGGAGCATCCGGAGATAATTAAACAGAACAAGCATGTGATATCATATCTAGCTTGTACAAAATGCAAATCTATTCAGAGAAGCATTGAAACAATTCATAGATCTGACGGTAAAGCTCTGCAATTAATTACTTGCGCAGAGTGTGACTATAAATGGAAGGAAATATGGGAAATTTAGGAGGCAATTGTTCTCTCGCTTCAGTATCAATTATTACCCTTTTAGGTCAGTAATTTTTTCAGAAAATATATCGAAAAGGAAGTAAAGAATTTCGAACTCAGCTATTAAATGGGAAGCTGTGAGAAATCAGTAGGATAGTTATAAGGTCCCTCGCCTAACGAATGTGGGTTTGATTCTGACTCGTTTTCAGTACATTCAATGCTGCTAGAAGATTGGTCTTCAGAGTTTTGAACATTATTATTTGACTTTTCACTATTATTATCTTGGTTCGAAACTTTGCAATTTTCATCTTTACTGCTGGATACATCCTTAGAGCCACACTTTGAATCATCTTTATGTTCGCATTTATCTGCATAAACTGATAAAATGGGTGATACTGTGTGTAGAACTACACTTAGAGTCAGAAATGCCAGTATGGTAATATTCAAGTAATTTAACATCATTTTCTAATAGTTTTGCTTCATTTTCCTATATTTGGAATGCCTTTGAATTACTTGGAATATTGGTAACTATCATTGTACGAGTCAAAATGTTTAATGAATTCATATTTCGTACTTTATAAGACTGAAAATCGCATAAAATATTACTCTATTCAAATATTGAACGCCCTCATTAATTTGCGGACTGCTATTTAATCTTATTTTTCCGCCACTGCGTAAAAGGGCAAAATATTTCCGATCATTTTCTATCAACAAGTAACTTGCATGTATCAAATGATATCGATCTATTCTCGATGAAAAGATGAACATACTTCATTCTCCACTCCAAATTGCTTACGCATATCTTTGTGCGTTTTACTTGGAATCCTTTTCTTATTTATACTACTATGAGTTTAACGAAATGCATTTTCTTATTAGATTGAAGGTGTTTTGCAATATTTTTTATTTCTTCAGCTTCACCCTTAAGAGAAAATATTTCCAGGCATCTATGCTTGTCTATCTTGTTATGCAAGTGAACATTGACAATCTTATCAAATTTGTGCCTTATTGATGCAACTTGGTCATCTGAATCTTCATCGTGTACTGCAAGTAGTAATGAATTAACTACACCCTCAAGTTCTTGCTTCATACGCTCCTCTGCCAGCAAATTTCTAATTCCTGCCCTTACTATTTCTGACCTGCCAGTAAATCCAAGGCTTTTTTGAAGTTTGTCTAGACCTTCCAATATATCATCATTTAGAGAAACACTAACTATAGTCAACGGATTCAAATTAGCATTCTTCGTATATATAATTCTCTATGCCCTATGGCACATAAGAATTGGACTAGAAATTAAACACTTGAAGTTTCCTATTGAATCATGTTATATTGGATGTGATTTAAGTAGCAAACCGACTGGCTTTATGGAATAATCCAAAAAAAGATCCTTTACCAATTGGCAATCACGTGTTAAAGATAGGTGTAAGAGTACGGTGAACTAAGGAGCGATATCCCAAGGTAAAAATAAAAATAGAATCGAGTCATATGATCGGGCTTATGTTCATATTACAACAAATGTCATACTAGTCGTTACTGATGAGTAGATTTAAGTATCGTTACATGGAAGACGTAGTCTTAACTACTTTATCACAATCTTGCCAAGAGACCCCGCAAGCTGTTCACCTAACCAAATGTCGC
Organism: Nitrososphaeraceae archaeon; assembly: GCA_036558405.1. Lineage (GTDB taxonomy): Archaea > Thermoproteota > Nitrososphaeria > Nitrososphaerales > Nitrososphaeraceae > TA-21. The sequence continues at coordinate 39,683 of DATBFR010000093.1, forward strand.
CATTTGAATCTGCGCTTATCCATTGGGCGTATGGATTTGGATGAGGAATGACAAATTGCCGAGATTGACCCGATGTCGGATTCAACACAAATGATTGATTTGAAGTATGCTGTGCGACCCAAATATTGCCGAGCTTGTCAAGAGCCATACCGAATGGTAAACCTAGGGTAGCAAGTTCATAATTGCGAAACTTGTTGTCAGTCAAATTAAAGGAAGTGACTGACTTGTCATTGTGATTAGAGACAAAGATATTATTCAATGATGGACTTGGTAGTATGTCTGTTGGACTTGAAAGCAATTCTTCTCGTAGGTGAGTAGGTGAATATCGGTATAATGTATCTGTGTTATCTGATGGGATTCTAATTATGCCTCCTGACTCATCAGCAACCCAAATAGTGGAACTGTCAAATGCAATTCCAAGTGGACGAGATTTAGCGAATGGTAAATGCATCACAGGCTCAAAACTTTTTGTACTGGTGTTAAATCGAAATATATTTGCATCATTAGGTGAAGTCAACCAGATAATTCCTCCATCATCTATAGTCATCCCAAAAATCGTATCATTAGTCGGAATATCAAAAACTTTGTTGGGAGCATGGGAAGAGGGATCATAGTATCCAATTCTCTTCAACAGCGGATCTAGATACCAAATTGCACCGATCGAATCTATGAGAGAGGCAGTAACAATACTCGTATCGTTTAATCTATGCTCATGATAAGTTTTGGTTGCAATGTCAAATTCCCAAATTCTTCCACTATCAATTACTGTGTCACCTACCCATATTTTTTGACGATTGTTATCGAACAAAGGATACAACGGCCAACTTTGATCAGTAGGGATTGGATATTGTTGTATTTGCACTTTCAAATGATCAAGCGGTTCATTATATTCGTGAGTTTCGTCGCTTGCCAATGCATTCAGATAAACAGAAGTTGAAGGAATACTGACTGGTATGATTCCAGGAATCAGCAGAAGTGTCAAAAGAATATGAGGAGATAATGTCACAAACACATCGTTATTTGTTCGTAGGTATATTATCGTTTATATTCCCATTTAATAAAAGCAAAATTTTATTTTACTAGATCTCGAGTTGAAAAATAAGATAAGAAATTGCAGGTTCCAGAAATACTTTGTTCATAATGCAAAGTCTATTACGCAAGTTAAATACTAACGCAAAATTAGATATTTATTAATTAATTGCATAACAATGCACAAATCATATAATTTAAAGCTGCATTCAAAGAGAATATCTAGTTGTACTTGTAAGGACATGTGTTTAGAATTGGTGATGATTTCCTCATAGGACTATTTTATTTAATTAACCTACAAAGCTTGATAGATAACTTAAATGCACTAATGTATGATTCAATACACTTATTTCACTTTGGAACCGTGATCTCTAATTCCAAATATTACTTTACTTAATTCAGTAATTACAGTGATATGGTTTGCTATTTTTTACAAGACAAAAATAAGAATTGATCTGTTAACACGCAAAAATTAGTCTAGCTCGAGATAATAATAGATTATATTTTTTATAGGAACACTATTATAAAGTAGCGACAAATAACGATTTGATCCTGAATGGTTAATTTTCATGCCTCTAAGCAAATTAACGCCCCTCTTTCTAAAGTATGGGCCATAATGGCTGATTTGGACAAAGAACCTGAGTTTTGGCATGGTACTAAGTCCATAAAAAATATCAAGAAATCTGAGAATCTTGTCGAAAGGGAGGTCGTAATTGCATTCAGAAATTCTATTTGTAAAGAAACTGTTTCATTAGACCCGATGAAGTCAATAACTACTCAAATAACTGATGGTCCTATCAAGGGAAAAAAAGTAGTAGTACTTCATTCTGAAGGGGAAGATCTAACTATAGTTGATGTTGAGTGGGATATAAAGGTCTCAGGAATAATGTCGATATTTTCAGGTGTCGTCAAGAAGCATATTCTGGAAGGCACGGAAGCCGCACTGGATAGAATATCCAGGGCAATTTGAAATCAAGAGAATCTGGATTAGAACATACTAGTTTAAATCCACTTTGATTCCATTTAAATTAGTAGATATTATTCATACAAGATGTGCATCGCTAGCTAATCTTATTCTAGTAGATACTTTGCTATTTGTTCCTACTCGTAGTAATTGAGCATGGGCGTAAATCAAGCCAGAAAAGCTAAAAGCGCACCGAATTGCCGAACAAATATTTTCGCGTATCTGAGTTAAGTAATAAATTCTAGCAAGTTCTTATTGCTATGCCATTGCTTGCGTATATACATTGTAATTTACTATCTTTGCAGTTATACTCTAGACAAGATGATAATTGAATTATATATATACGCTATGATCCATTGAGAGAAATTAACTCATCATCCGCTTTTATTATCCAATTAACAAAATGGTCGTCTAGTTTATGGTATTTAACAAGATGCCTCCTTCTTTCGGAAGAAGGTATTTCTACCTTGCAAACGCCGCATATCATTAAATATTGACGAGATACTCTTGACCTAATGATCTACTTAAACATAACTCTAGTATTTTTCTAATCTTCTTAAATAGGACCCAACGAACTGCCAACGCCTGGCTCACTCGTAGTATCTTACTGAGATGACAAGTCATAGATTGATCATATTAAACCCCAAATATCCTTGCCCAAATTTGTAGAAATTGAAATTTGGATTTACTTTCTTACTGTGCAAGACGCATTAGGTTTAAGTTGGAAGCATGGCAACTGAGCTTCCAATCTTAATAAATCAATTGGGTTAGGAATTCTGAGTTTTGCATGGGACCTATAAATAGTTCTTCTCAAAATTAATGAAAGTCAGAGAACTTATATGTTCTTAACGGCCAAATTGTACCCAGCGTCATTTGATAAAGTGGCATTCAGTTATACAAATAACGTCCATATTAGTTGTGACTGTTGCCATATCACTTAGCTTTTCTTTCATTGATGCGTTAGCACATCTTCCTCATACGCCTCATTATAACGGTGGTTCAAATAGAGATGGACTAGGTCCATATTATCCATATATCGCCTTGGATCCTGAATATACTCCAGCAAGAACGCCTACGCAAATCATGTTTAGCATACAGGATTTTGATAGTAACGATGTATACAATATCTATACAATGGTAGAAGTATATGAAGAGATCACAGGGAAAAGAGTCAAGACCTTCCCATGGACAATGCAATCTGTAGGAGATTTTGTATATTACTACTCATTTCCAAAGAATGGTAATTATCAAATAGTATTAAGCGTACTGCATGAAAATTCAACAGTTAAAGCTGGACAAATTGATCCACCTAGAAGTATACTAAATGGTAACTATGGCTGTGAATGTGATAGAGTAATTTTCAACATTACGGTTTCAAATACTTGGGGCGATATTAGAAATTCCTTGTTAATTATCGCAGTTATATTACCTATAGCAGTATTAGGGGCTGTCCTAGGGGTTTCATATTTTAGGCGGCGAAAAACTTCGGTAATAGGTGATTCACAAAATCATGATTTAGTAAGATATTCCATAATGCTTTTGGCTATCGCAGGTGGTCTAGTACATTTAGCAATCTTTCCAGAGCATAGTTCTCAGCAAATTTATTATTCCATCTTCTTACTAAGCGCTGCTGGCGCCCAAATAGCCTATGGCATCTTATATATACTAGTCAACATGTCACAGGAAAGTAATTTAATCACTGACAAAAACTCAATTCTAATTTACTATAGAAAGAGTCTGTTGGTTAATCTCTTCGGTCTGATTGGAACAAGCGTGTTGATAGGTCTCTACATATATTCGATAATATTGCCACCTCCTCTCTCCCCAACCAATAAACCTGAAAGTATTGACATATTTGGTGTCATTGCAAAGACAATTGAAATACTTTTAATTATAGGCATAGTGGCGCTGATGATTTGGGAAAAGCGAAGATTGCGAAATCTAATAATAAAGATCAATTAGCTTATTGTTGGCTCAGATCCATTTGACGAAAAAGATCTCAAAAAAAGCACTTGTTTTAGTTACCCACTTCCTCAATTCGCCAGTAATTTGTTAGGTATTAATCTGAATGAACGAACCACTTAGTATCAACAATCGAAAATTAGATAAATTCTAGATTGATTAAATGAAGCTTAATTCTTAATTCATATCTTCTTAGGATGAGAGTAAAACAAAATAGCGCATACAATCGAAATAAATAGCCATACCATCGATATTTTGCAACTTGCTTGGCAGGCTCAGGTACCATTTACTGACTACTGATATTCCCAAAGATTCGTCAGTTGTACTTAATTGGGAAACATACTCTGGAGAATTCTCGTTACAGAAGTCAACATCTCAAGGGCGACTCTGTAGTATTTCAAAGATATCTTGAATAAGATTGTCGTGATTTGCATCCCTTGACATAGAAATTAATAGTATATCATGTCCTAACGGAAATGTAGCCAATTTTATTTTTTCTCTTTCAGAGACAGTATACAAGACCTTACCGAAAATTGAATCAAAATCCTCCCGCATTATATTATTGATCGCATAACTAAGATACAACTTCAAAGATTCTTCATCCCTTTCCAACGACTGAAGACCTTCCTTCATGCCACCAGCAATTAGCATTCCTTTCCTATCTATTATACCCGCAAATCTTATAGTGGGATCGAGATTCAGCATCCGTGAGCAGAGTTCATTCTTGTAAGCTTGGTTCAAATAGATTCGATAATTGCTAAGTCTAGGCTATTTTTAAATTTTGGTAACTAACAGCTATCAGGGTTATCGGGGCCATGCATGGAGATGAAAATTAAGTATTAGACTTATTACCTAAGATATTCTCTTGCCCTTCGGCATATCTAGATATTGAATAACAAAAAAACAGATCTATTTTATTAATTGAGAATTTTCATATCATGTAAATATCTTGAAACATTTGCATCCAACCAAAAATTCTCACTATGGTTTGACAGAATATCATAAATCCTTTTAAGTATCTATCTCTAGTAGATTCATTAGATGGCTGATTCACTTATAGCATATGCAATAACTGCAGGCTGTTTCATAGCATGGGGTATAATCTGCGCAGCAGCTAGGACTCGACGATTGAATTCCAATCCACTAATAAGTTCATCGGGAGAAAAGAAAGTCAAGTATTCTTCTGATGGAAAACCTATCAACGAGTAGGCCGACTAATCTATTCCTTCTTTCATTTTTGTTATTTTCTTAATCCTTTAACTTGTAGTTTAGATCAGAATTTCATATTCTTTAATATCCGAACTGCTGCTCGCACAACTTATATTTTGGTTAGAAGGGGCATCTGTATGCCGAAGGGCGGACGAAGAGGAGGTAGGGTTAGAGATAAGTGGCGAGATAAACAATGGATAATCGTAAATGCGCCACCAGCTTTTGGGGGTAATCCAGTTAACTATATTCCAATAACAGATCCTGAAAATGCAAAGGGCAGAGTTATTGAAAATACTATGTATGATTATCTGAAACAGGATCCCATCCAACACCAAACTAAGGTTTTTGTTGAATTAGATAAAGTTTACCAGGGGACAGGAACAACGATATTCAAAGGTCATGAGTATGCTAAAGAGTTCCTTAGGAGTTTGATTAGGAGAGGTAGCTCGATGGTAAATTATGTAGGTGACTATACTACTCAAGATGGGTATACATTTAGAATGGCAACGGTCGCATTTAGCCAGAGACGACTAAATTCTTCCAAAAAACACAAACTAAGAATGATCGCACATGAATTCCTATCGGAAAAAATGCCAGAACTAACAATCGAACAGTTTATCGATGATGTTACAAAAGGAAAATTAAGTTTGGATCTTCTTGGGGCTTGTAAGAAAATTGCATCATTGCGTCACGCAGGAGTTAAGAAAAGTAAGCTCATATCTACGCCAGAGTCTCGAGCTATGAAGGGAGCTAGAGTGATAAGCGTTGAGAATGAACCATCGGAAGTAGCTACTGAGAACGTACCATCCACACCACCATAAGCTAAAGGATGAATAAAAAGTCAATAGTGGATCTAGGTATCGATAGTGCATCAGTTAGTGTTGTTCTCCACGCCACTGAGGACTATGAAAAAGTCAAATTCAATATTATCAAAGTATTCAACCTGACTTCTAATAGATTCGAAGAATCTTTTACAAGAGGTCACTGGGGCAATGAAATTTGCCTGCTCAATTTGAGAGTAGACCATAAAGAGGCTGGACAATTAATAAGGAAGATAAATGACATGCTTAACAAGAATGATAAAGTCAACCTCTTAAATCTGCTAGATCATTTCGTGGATGAAAAAAATAACCTTCACCTCAGAATCGATAAGCAGAGGCTATGCGAAGGCAAAATTGCTCTGTCAGATCAAGATTCGATTAAAATCAAATTTAAACCCATTAAAACTTTTAAGCCAAGAGGTAAATTTAGCACCTACAGGGATTTGTTATTATCAGAACAGTAGACCTTGGAATTAAATTTCAAGAAACAACAGATGCAATCGCTATGGCAAGAAGATTAAATATCGATGCCCTGGGCGTTGAATGTTTTCAGCCAGAACATACTCCTTTTGATCTAATTTTGCGTGTAAAGAACAAAGCTCAACCGCATGGAATTTTTCCTAAATTGATTGTTTCCGAGGATATACTAAAAATTAACAACGATACTGATATTCTTACCATTTTGGACTTGGCCAAGATGGATCATAGTCAATTAAAGAAAAAAATCAATCCTAAAATAGGCTTCGAAGTATTCATTTCCAGCGCCCGAACGTTGAGCGGAAAGGATCTAGCGAAATGGATGTCTGAAGCAAAATACCTATACCGTCTGAGCAAGTCGTCAGGATGTCAATTCATTCTTTCAAGTGGTGCCACGTCAATTTTTGAAATGATTTCAGCTAGAACTTTTGAGTCGATCCTATCCATACTGGGAATAGCTCCTAATGCTTACTGGAAAGATCTTTCTAATTGGCTGGCTTCAAAAGATTCAATGAGGTCGATCTAATGCTAAGGAGACGAAGTAAGCGCCGATACCTTGCAATCTTAAATGGACTTGATTTGTCTCATGCCGAAATAAGACGAAAAGTTGAACAGCGCTTTACTGAACTCTTTGGTAACATAGCAATTAAATTCGCATATCTGAAATCCTACAATTCTAAATATCAAGGAATCTTTATTCTAGGATGTGATCTGGAGTATCTTGAGCAAATTTTGTTTACAATAGCAGTCTTGCATCATCCTATGGCTGCAGTTGCAATGTCAGGGACTTTAAGAAGGCTACGTAAAGGCCTAGAAGAGCTTAATCATGGTCTCAATGCTTAAAAATGATAATACATAGCGAGGACTGGGGATGAAGTAACAGCTGCTCCAGTCTGAGTTTTTATGACGATGATGTACTCGCGACGAACTGACCCAAACAAAATACGTATAGGGGTTGCGCTAAAAGTAAGCATTAGGTTAATGCAAAGGTTGCATTTCAATTATCCTACATGAAGTCGCAAGAATTTTTGAATTTGTTGGGAGTATAGGTTAAATGTCCAATGAATTCATATAAATACATGGAACCTTCATATCACTATCCACTATACCGGCCCCCGTCCGAGGCTAATTCTTTGATTTTTCAAGTTACACTTGGTTGTTCATTTAACAAATGCTCCTTCTGTAATATGTATAGGTCAAAAGTATATGTAGAAAGACCCTGGCCAGAAATTAAAACTGAAATAGATCTTGCATCAGAATCACTAGTCGATACTCGAAGGATATTTCTTGCAGACGGTGATGCATTGAATTTACCCACGGAGAGTCTAATTCAGATTTTAGAATATCTGCATGAGAAGTTTCCTAAAATAGAACGAATTTCGTGCTATGCAATGCCAAAAAACCTTCTACAAAAGAAGAAGGACGAGTTACTTCGGTTGAAGACATCCGGGTTGACTATGTTATATGTTGGCATAGAAACTGGAAATAATGCAATACTCAGAAAGGTAACAAAAGGAGCTACTTCAACCGGAATTGTCAAAGGATGTCGTAGAGCGATAGATTGTGGATTTATTCTATCCTGCATGATAATTTTAGGGTTAGGTGGAAAAAAATATACAGGAGAACATATAAAAGATACTGCGAAGGTTATTAGTGAAATTTCGCCTCACTACCTAGGCGCTTTAGCCTTGATTATAGAGGAAGGAATCTATGCTGAATTCATGAGCAAGTTTGGTGAAGAGTTCGAAAATTTGAATGATTTAGAATTGTTAGACGAGCTCTCACGGCTTGTTGAAAATCTTAGCCCTGAATCACAAATGATTTTTAGGGCAAATCATGCTTCTAATGTATATTCGTTAGGTGGGACGTTACCTGCTGACAGGAAAAGATTACTTTCTCTAATTGCAGAATTAAAGAAAAACCCTGTGATGCTAAAGCCAAAAGTATTAAGAAGATTTTAGGCGTGTCTATACCCCTGTTTGACCTGAGCCGCGAAGCAGAGAGTTGGGCATACTCGAATTATCATCCTGCGTGCTAAAATAGAGATTAGAATCGCAACATACACATTAAGAAAGACATCATCTAGAATCAACTCCAGCTTTTCTCAAAACAAGAAATTATTATTTTGAGAATTAACTTACCTTAATTTCAGATTGATTGGACATATATTTTCGTAGGACTGGTGGTATTGTAATCCGTCCATCACTAGTTTGATAGTTTTCCACTATTGCAACCATAGTTCGCTCGGTAGCAACTAATGTACCATTTAGGGTATGAACAAGCCGAGTATCATCATCCGCTCTGTCCCTATATCTTATACTCAATCTTCTAGCTTGAAAATCTGTGCAACTGGAGCAAGAAACGATTTCCCTGAAAGCATTTTGCCCCGGGAACCAGGCTTCAATATCATATGTTTTTGCAGAAACTTTTCCAATATCAGCACTACATAGTAACACTACTCTATAGGGTATCCCCAGTGCCTGATAGAATTTCTCTGTAAGCCCTAACATTTTTTCATGCTCCTCTGCCGAATTTTCCTGTTTGCAATAAACGAACTGTTCTACTTTTTCGAATTGATGGACTCTGAAAATTCCCTTCGTATCTTTACCATGCGCTCCAGCTTCCTTCCGGAAGCAAGGGCTTAAACCACCATATCTTAACGGAAGATCATTGCCTTCTAATATTTCATCCATATGCATTGAAGCTATTGCGTGTTCAGAAGTTCCTATCATGTACATGTCTTCACTATCAATTTTATATATAACATCCTGCAAGTCACTTAGAATTACAGCCCCTTTGATAGCGTCAAGTTTTAAGATAAAGGGTGGTTGTACTAGAGTATAACCATACTCTTCGAGAAAATTTAGGGCATAATTAATGAGTGCTTGATTTAATTTGACCAAATCATTCTTCAAAAAATAAAATCTTGCCCCCGCAACCTTTGATGCACGTTCCAAGTCGAGGATCCTTAGCGAAGTGCATAAATCCACGTGATCCAGAAAACTAAAATTCGTTTCATTGACCGCACCCACATTTCTAACTATCTTGTTATCGTTAGAATCGATACCGTCGGGCACAGAGTCATCTAATAAGTTGGGAATGGATAGCATCAATTCATTAAACCTGTACTCGACAGTTGACAATTCACCGTCCAATTGTTTCATCTTCATTCCGATGTCCTTCATATGATCAAGTTCGGTAATGATATCTTGTTTCTCCTTCTTCTTATTTGATATTTGTTCAGAAATTACATTCTTCCTATGCCTAATATCTTGCCTACTGGATATCAATTGTCTCCTATTTTTGTCTAGTTCAATGAGTTCGTCCAGAGGGAAGTCCAATCTTCTTCTCCTAAGCATGTCCCGCAACAATTCAGGCCTCTCCTTCAGAATCTTGGGGTCAATCATTCGACAAAACCGCGGCTCCAACCGACAAGTGTTCCAATATCTCATCTACGGTACTGATAAAAGTCTCGATAGATAGATGAGTAGAAATTTCAACAAGTAACCGATTTTTTCTGGTCTTGAAATTAATGTATAAGCCTTCAGGCACCATAACATTGTCAGGGAGAAGAGATTCCATCACAGCCTTAGCCTCCTTTGCGCTTGCGAAGGAGACTTCCATTGAGGAACTAAACTGAAGACTATTCGGGCCCATTGAAATTAATCACCTTCCTTAACTTTGAGTCAAAAACATCAACATTTGAAAGTGGAATAGTACATTCAATGAATGTGTTGGCTGCTCTCGTGCTTCCGCCTGATTCAGCCGCCAATCGACTAGCATCTGACATAAGATCTTTCCTAAGTTCGGTCCCTCGTGATTCCTTTATTAAATATGTATAGGCGGAATCGGTAGTTTCACTCCTGATTACCATTGTCTTGCCATAGAATTCATTGTAGTCGGCAAGCAATGTTAAGAAGATTTGAAGATTATAGTCCCTGGTAATGGTATCACTATTTATCCAAACGCTGATCCCGTCGTCTGATACCCTCCACTTTTCTGACATTAACGTAATAATAGCATTCTTCATTTGTAATACAAGATCCGTTTTGCAGAGGCTACCATGGGTTAATGACTTTGTTCTGTTTCCTATACAAATGGCCAATCCAATACTTGGCTTAGATTGAGTGCAGCAACATTCTAGTAGGAACGAAAAGTCCCTAGCTTCATGAATAGGGCTTCCAATTTCCTCCTTAGCAAGTGTATAGGAATATCCAGCTAAAAGGTATTCCAGATTTTGGGGCTGAACCTTAGAGTGCCCACATACATATTTAGATACTACCTCAATCAACTGAAACTTTTCTTCTTGGTCGAGGTCCATTGGAGTTCTCCATATTCCGTTACTCTTAAGTGGAATACCAGCTGATCGTACTATTTCCAATGAGTTTCTTTCATTCCATGTAATGCCGTGAATATAAGGGAAAAGGGTATTGGCCAGAGCGATATGAACCGGCTTTGAGTCTTTATTCGTGAATAATAAATCCAATTCCTTATCTATGGTCCCCAATGATATAGCCTCTTCACAAATGTCGACATTGAGACCAGAAAAGTTTCTTTTTTCGCCATTGTCTTGCTTCTCGCTTAAAGCGGATACAACAGGGAGAGCTGACAAGGTCTTATAGTTTTTATCCAATGACTTTGCTACTAAGTATGTAAGTCCACCAGAAGATATCTCGTTGTTGCCACTAATATCAAATTTCCAAGGGTTGATTATGCAGTTTTCGTCATCAGTAGTAATTTCCTCACTTGATATTTTGTCATGGTTAAAGCTCAACCATTTATTGCCCAATGAGTTTCTCAAAATATTAGACATTCCTATGCCCAAGTCAACCAATACAAAAAAGTCGTGGCCTTCATTCTTAATTCCATTCACCACATCGGGTACCAAAGAATGTGCAAATCTGACTGAACATCTACTTCCAAGTGAATAAATTATACTAGTCAAAATCGCCGAAGAAATGATACCGTCCGTGCCATTTTTGGCAATTATTGCTATATCGTTTCCTTCATAAATATTGGTTCTTAATTTTTCAGCTGATGCTAATAGGGTTCTAAAAAATTCTTTTCTGCCCATTTACTCTGTTATTCCAGCTGAGCAATAATGGCTGCATATTTCCAGTTGGGCTGTAACTTTCCTGTGCGTTTGTAGTACTTTGATAAACGGTGAATCTTAGCTTCAATTAGCTCCAACGATCGAACGTTCCTCCTATCAGTGTTGTGTGCTCTCAAATGCTTCTGAAGACCTATGGCTTTCTTAACAAGCTGAGATAAATCTTCTGGCAATTCAGGATAGATATTATTTTCAGTGAGTATGTGCGTAATATTCTTACCTAAAATTGGTTTTGTTAATGGAATGGCATGTTGATCTCTAATCCTCATTCCAATTTCACTTGGCCCTAATCCACCCTTGGATAATTCGATAATCAAAGAAGTTAATTCTGAGTTTGTACTAGAAACCCACGTCGGTAAGGTATGAGATGACGGTCTCGTAGAATGTGACTTTCCACGAGTGTGTGAGTGCATCCTTGCCATTCACATTGCCATAAAATAAGACATATCTTAAATGTTACTTATTGATTGAGCACTAAGGTGCAAAACTTCAGATTTGCATATTACTGGTTAAGTGGGGATGAGATGCCGGTTTTGATTTCGTTGTTTACACATGTGATCTGTTCTAGGAAGATGTTAGCTTTTGGATCAGATACTAGTTCTCCATAATGATCATCCAAGACATAAAGGTTAAATAATTGGGCTCGGCCATAAATGCTTAGTATGAATAAGCCAATAATTGTGGCTATCGTAGCTATATCAATAGTAGTAGGAGCTATGGGATTACCTTTTTTTAAGCTAGCAAATGCGCAATATGGATCAGCAACTGGAGGAAATATAGAAGAACAACTCCAACTAGCTAGAGAAAAGGTTTCGAACGCGCAACAACAAGGTGCATACGGATCGGGCACCCCGATGTTGGGTGTTAATATAGATCAGACTGCCATATTCGTAGGAGTGCTCGTTGCAATATTCGGCGGTGTCGCAGCAGCATTCTTCGCTATGAGCCGAAGCAAGAAATCAGTAACTACAAGCTAGTCAGTATAATCTTTTTTACATTTTTTTATTTCATTTTATCCCTATTTGCTTAAGTGACCCTCATGTTGCTTAGGCGATTGGGAATCTTCTAAGAATTGTTATAACCAAAATGTATATATCGAAGCGCAGAGTTGCTAATTATGATGAGCGCTATCTTAGGAATTGCATCATCGTTAAGCAATGGATTTCATAGCATGATAAGCCAAATTGGCCCAGCATACGACCCATTATTTTTCGATGTGATGGTCTACATATTCGGTACAATATTGTTTGCGGTATTCTTGTTGAGCGTCATTGCGTTCTACTTGCGCAAGAAAGGCCTTGGCGGCGGTTCAGCGAAAGAGAAATGGGTTAATGAACTTGACAAGTATTTCGACCGTGAACAAATAGGGTTAATTCCAGACGAACTACATCACTGGTAACGAAGAGTAAGGAAGGCGAGGCTTCAAAACCTCCTTAGTTTATTAATTCTAAATTTTTTATCCTCAAATTTTAGCTTATTTTATGCGAGATAACCATTTCGTCAACCGATGACGGCATAAATATTAGCCTATGTTTTCCGCGTTCATCTTGGACTACCAACGGAGGGAAGCTTTAAACCATAATACTAGACAATTTTAGGGTACTGTGTTTGTGCTAAGTCTTGATAGTAATTAAACAGCGGAGGAGGAGAATCATATAATGGTATTACTCTTCTAAATTGAGCAGGATCATGTAGAGTAAATCACTATTCTTTTTACTTTAATGTATGACTAATTCACTGATGCGTTTTGATTCCTGGCAATTAGATATTAAAAGTCACAAAAATAGTATTTGAAATAAAAATAAAAGATTTGAGTTTCTCAGATTACTTGCCAAGGTCTTGTAGCGAATGTGATTCCAAGTCCCGCTCCTATCAATATCACTTGATAAGCAACGTTGCCCCAGGGTACTGGTTTGAATATAGGTTGGCCTGTAACTTGCACCGTTTGACCAGGTCCTAATCCGGGGCCGACGTGTTCAACGTTCAACTGAGTGTGAACATGGTATATGCCAGGTTCGAGCGCTTTAGCTGCAATACTGTATGGGACTGTACCCTGAGCAGGAATCTCAAAGATATTTCCTGGAGGATCTCTCGTTTGGAATTCCCATCTATTGCCTGCATTAGTTGACTCTGAAAATAGTGATAGCCATGCTCTGAGCGGTCTGTTAACGAGACTCTGAAGCGTTCCAGATACTGTTAACGTATCGCCCGTGTTGAGCGTTTGTGCGGAGAATGTTTCGTCTTGAATTCTTACGAATCTACTCTGAAGTTGTGCTTGGACACCATGACCTTCTACTTGAGGCGCGATAGTCGCGATCGTAGAGAGGCCAATGACTGCACCTATCAGCATAATTATTACGGTCCTAGTTCCTTTCGTAACTCTACACCTAGGCATACCAGAAAAAACAAAGATATATGCTTTGCTGTTTTCTGGGAAAGGTACGAATTAGAGATTGATAAATGAGGGAATTCCCTGAAATCTGACTAAACAAAGAAGGCTTTTGTTTGTCACAAACAAGCCAACAACCTAAATTACTCATAAATAATTTACCTAAAGATAACCATCTTCGAGATCGTCTTAACATTCTACCTGTTACAAATTTCGTAAAAGTGCCAAACTAATCTAGCTTGGTGAAACCAATACGGTGAAGATGGAAGAACCAATCAAATTCCTGTCATTTCAATGAAATTGGAAGTTACTCCAAAGTAGCAGCGGTCAGTTTTTATCTATATGATGAATAGAACTGGACAAGTTCAGTACACTTAATTTTTACATTTGGTTGAATTTTACGAGATTTGATTAGAATCAACTCAGGATAGCTCCGAAATATGCTTCGAGAGTAATCCCTCAACCGATCTTGTTTGTCATACGCAAAATTTAAAAAGGCAACCTGTGAATGTATAATTAATGACTTTACCAAAGGGATACGGTGAGGGTGGCGGAGGAGGACGCGTTAGCAGCGGAAGTGGCCGGGACGATATCGAAAAGATGATTGGCCGTAGAGTAGAGAATATGAGGGGTATTTTCATTCTTGGTTTCGTTCTTTGTTGGGCAGCTACTGCGGGGGGAGTTTATGTAGGAGTAACAGTATATCCGTGGGCTTACCCGTTGCCAAGTGGTATGTATGCGCTGTCAGTCCTAACAGTAATAGAAGCATTGGGGCTTTTTTGGATCCTCAAAATAACAGGAGAAAGACAAGTTCGAGCTTAAGGTCTATTCACACTTTTTTCGGGTAAAATTTTTCCTTATTTCATTTGTTTCCTGACTTCAGTTTCACTAATCTTGAGCATGTGTACCGGATTTTCATATCAATCGAAATGAAGCTAAGATTGCCAAATAATCTTGTTTAAAGAGCCTTGGAGTACTCAAGATTCAAATTCCTCGAATGATTCTCTAGTTGGAATAAAATTTTATATAGCACCTTTATCAGATGTTTGATAATGGTCTGGCTTAGACGCACGACACACTACTTGTTCATAGTAGTAGTTGCTGTAAATAGCACCTTACTTACTATTAATGCGGGAGACTATATTTTCTACACTGACTGGGCGTGGACGTCCTTTGTAGTATTCTCGATATCACAATCTACCATGCTTGTGGTTGGAGCAATCTACTATATGTTGTTCACAGGTGTTCCAGGAACTGCTACCTATTATGCGACTATCATGACAATCTACACCTGGGTGGCGAAAGGCGCATGGTTTGCATTGGGATATCCGTATGACTTTGTCGTTACGCCGGTTTGGATACCTTCAGCTATGCTCTTGGATCTGACGTACTGGGCCACTAGAAGAAACAAACACGCTGCAATAATAATAGGAGGAACCTTAGTCGGACTTTCGTTGCCTATCTTCAACATGATTAACCTGCTGTTAGTCAGAGATCCATTGGAGATGGCGTTCAAGTATCCGAGACCGACACTACCTCCGTATATGACACCGATCGAGCCCCAGGTAGGTAAGTTCTACAATAGTCCCGTAGCACTAGGTTCAGGTGCAGGAGCAGTACTCAGTGTTCCTATTGCTGCATTAGGTGCAAAGCTTAACACTTGGACATATAGGTGGATGGCATCGTGGAGTAAATGGGACTAAATCTCTAACCCCTTTCCTTTTTTGTTTTCGATCATTGTCTGTTTTAAATAACTTGATTCTAGTTTAACTACGCCTCAATAATTGCGTCAGCAACGGCAAGTGAACCTTGACACTCGATTTCTGTGCAAAGTATAAGTTTAGGTTTAGGTCATGTAGACTGATTAAATTCATGTCAGGAGATGTGCCACCAGCAAAGGAAAAAGAAGAGGAACCAGGGTGTGAAAATTGTGGATTGACCTTAGAGGAATGTATGTGTGCTTGTCCTTATTGTGGAGAACGAAATTCTTGTGAGTGTTGTTTGTTTGATGCAGCGACTGGTGGATAACTGCCAAATGATTTCATTATATATAGTTTAATCATAAGTATAAGTTAAGGTACAGCATTGATCAAATCTCTAGTGAAAAATTCAGTTTCTTGGGTTATAGGCGGTCCCCAAGGCAGCGGTGTAGATTCGGCTGCCAATATTTTCTCGAACGCGTGTGCTCACGGTGGTTTATATCTATATGGAAAAAGAGAGTATTATTCGAACATTAAAGGCGAACACAGTTATTTTACTGTGAGAGTCAATGAGTCACCTATAAACTCGCATCTTGATGAAATCAACTTCTTGGTTTCATTTGATGCAGAAACGGTAGTTAGGCATGCACCCCATGTATCTAAGGAGGGGGCAATTATATATGACTCCTCTCTTGTTAACCTTTCACTTGATGAAATTCCTACCCTAGATGAACAATCTTTGTCGAAAATATCTAACATGCTGAATCGCATGGGATTTGAACGTACAGTGCAAGGTGTACTTCATCTTGCTCAATCTAACGGATGTAAGCTTTATGGGTTACCTTATTTTGAGATCGTTGAAAATTTGGCATCGAAACTCAACAATCCAGCCTTAGGCAAGCTGACTAGGATGATTAATGTAATCGCACTATCTGCATCACTTGCGCTCTTAGGATTTGACAAGGTTCACCTCATAACAGCAATAAGAAAAGTATTTCGCTCTAAACAAAAAGTACTTGAAAGTAACCTAGCTGCTGCCGAATATGCATATGACTATGTGGCTCATAATTTTGATATATCTTCTCTTTCTTATGTTCTCGAGTCGAGGCCTAGTTTGACAAATTATTTACTAGTTCAAGGGAACCAGGCATCAGCAATGGGAAAAATAATTGGGGGCTGCAGATTCCAAACTTATTATCCAATTACTCCTGCAAGTGATGATAGCGAATTCCTTGAGGCGAACCAAATCTTTGATCAGTCCGATGGTAATAAAGGATCTATTGTTGTAGTTCAAACCGAGGACGAAATAGCGGCTATAACCATGGCTATCGGCGGTGCATTGACCGGAACTAGATCTGCAACTGCAACTTCGGGGCCTGGATTCTCCTTAATGGCCGAGGCCCTTGGCTGGGCAGGCATGAATGAGGTCCCTATTGTGGTGACCTTGTACCAGAGGGCTGGTCCTTCAACCGGACTTCCCACTAGACACGAACAAGGCGATCTACTTTTCGCAATACATGCCGGGCACGGTGAATTTCCTAGGATTGTTCTAGCTTCGGGAGACATAGAAGAGGCATTTTACGATTCAATTAAGGTATTCAATTTAGCCGAAAAATATCAGCTTCCTGTAATTCATATGTTAGATAAGGCAATAGCGAATAGTATCAAAACTTGTAGAGAATTCGATCAGAGAAAAGTAAGGATTGAAAGGGGTAGCCTAGTGGAACAAATTGCCCCTGATTCGTTAACTGCAAGCGGTGGACACTACTTGCGATTCGGAATGGACAACCCAATTTCGACCCGCGCCCCGTTAGGTACTGAGAATGCCATCTTTTGGAACACGGGGGACGAACATACAGAAGAGGGGCATATTTCAGAAGATCCGGATAATCGAATAAACATGATGACTAAAAGAATGACAAAATTGGAGCTAGCTTTGTCTGAAATACCGATAGAAGATAAGGTCGTGCAATTTAACTTTGGAAATCCATCGAATGAAATTATGGTATTAAGCTGGGGTTCGACAAAAGGAGCAATAGTTGATGCAATGGATATGTTATCAAGGAAAGGTAAAGCAATCGGATTCCTACAAATTAGGCTATTGCATCCCTTTCCCACAAATGAAATTTTGAAATTAATAAAAGATGTGCGAGTGCTAATTTGTGTAGAAATGAATTATACTTCACAATTGGCAGCGCTTGTAAGGCAACATACTGGTAGAGAGGTAGATTTCAAAATAATAAAATTTAATGGTAGACCTATGTCTTCTAGTGAAATTTATTCCACTTTGGAGACAATATTAGAGGGTAAGTCAGAAAGGAGGATTGTATTGGCTAATGGCACTTAAGCTAGCTGATTACAAGACAACTGTTCACAATGACTGGTGCCCTGGTTGCGGTGATTTTGGAATTCTTAATGCCATTCAGATGGCTTTATTTGAATTAAAAATAGCTCGTCATCGAGCAGTTATTTTTTCTGGTATCGGTTGCTCGGGAAAGACTCCACATTTTATAAATACCTTCGGGGTTCATACATTACACGGTAGGGTTCTACCTTTTGCTCAAGGGGCTAAACTAGCTAATCCGAAGCTAGAGGTTATTGCACTTGGAGGTGATGGCGATGGTCTGGGAATAGGTGCTGGACACCTTGTGGGCGCAGGAAGGAAAAATGTAGATATGCCGTATATAATTTTCAATAACGGTGTGTATGGATTGACTAAAGGCCAAGCATCGCCGACTCTTAAATTGGGCATTAAAACCAAGTCACTAACTCAACCTAACGTAAATAATTCTGTTAATCCTATCTCTATGGCCTTGGTCGCAGGATTTACCTTTATTTCTAGAGCCTACTCTTACGACGTCAGGCACTTAAGAGATATCTTGAAGAAAGCAATTCAGCATAAGGGGCTTGCTTTTGTAGATGTGCTTCAGCCTTGTCCCACTTATAATGATATAAATACTCGCGAATGGTATCAGGGTCAGGATAATATCGATCCAACGTCAGGAAATCAAGCCCCAAGGATATATAAAATGGAGGACGAAGGTTATGACGGGGTTGTTCATGACTCTGCGGAGGCGCCTGACAAAATGGCGCAGGTATTTTCGATAGCAAGTGAATGGGGAAGCAGAATTCCTATC
The DNA here is from genome assembly GCA_036558405.1 of Nitrososphaeraceae archaeon. GTDB lineage: Archaea > Thermoproteota > Nitrososphaeria > Nitrososphaerales > Nitrososphaeraceae > TA-21. The sequence continues at coordinate 58,481 of DATBFR010000093.1, forward strand.
GGAATCTTTTATCAGAATGAATTTGTGCCAACCTATCAGCAGCGCATAGTCGAAAATATTCCAGAGTATGAGCAAAAGCCACCAGCAGCTGAGCCTATCTGTACTGGGGAAGGAATAGCGCTTGCGGACATAAGTAAACAATTATCTTCAATGAAACTTGATACTTGATAGTAGAAGCTCAATTCAGGAATCATGAAGTTTTCTTGCTTTAGACTTTGATGATGTACATCTAAAGCCTGATTGCCAAAAGCAAAATTTGATATAAATCTATATCACAGGTTTGAGATAACTTTAATTATAATTTTCATCTAATTTCTGGTACTGCAGTTGTGATAAGATTGTTCATGAACAAAGTAGAATCAACACCTGAATTGGTTTCGGCGGTCTATGAACAGTCACGAATGAATATCTCGGCGTTCAGAAGGGGAGTAGATAGACCACTTACACTTTCTGAAAAAATCCTAATTGGGCATTTTGTCGACATGGCTCAACCGGAGCCCATTCCAGGCAAGAGCTACGTATTCCAAAAGCCAGACCGAGTAGCCTTACAAGATGTTACTGGGCAAATGACCATTCTACAATTCATGCTAGCGGGCCTCAAACAAACAGTTGTTCCAACTACTGTTCATTGTGATCATCTTATACAAGCAAGATCGGGAAGTCAATCAGACACAGCAACAGCTTTGAGTGAAAATAGCGAAGTTTACTCTTTCTTAGAATCAGCTTCTAGAAAATTTGGGATGGGTTTTTGGAAGCCAGGTGCTGGAATAATACACCAAGTGGTACTTGAAAATTACGCATTCCCTGGAGGGTTACTAATTGGGACCGATTCTCACACTCCAAATGCTGGAGGTTTGGGGATGATGGCTATAGGTGTCGGTGGACTCGACGCAGCCGAGACGATGGCAGGATTTCCTTGGGAGCTTCTATATCCTAAACGGATTGGTATATTTTTAACAGGAACGCTCTCTGGTTGGGCTGCTCCAAAAGACATAATTCTCTATGTTGTGTCCAAACTAACAGTTTCTGGCGGAACCAATGCTATAATAGAATACTTTGGACCAGGGACAGAATCAATTAGTTGTACAGGAAAAGCAACAATTACAAACATGGGAGCAGAAATTGGGGCCACCACTTCAATATTTCCGTATGATAAGCGGATGGAAACTTACCTTAGATCTACAAATCGTTCCAATATCGCTGATTTAGCTGACAAAAACTACGACCTTTTGACCCAGGATCAGGAAATCCGAGAAGATGCATTAAGGTATTTTGATCAGGTAATCGAAATTGATTTGTCATCCCTTGAACCCTATATCGTTGGACCTCATACTCCGGATCTTGCCAGACCAATTTCAAAGATGGCAATAAACGTAAAAAAGAAGAATTACATAGATAATATTTCGGTGGCGTTAATTGGAAGCTGTACCAACTCTTCATATGAAGATATGTCTAGGGCTGCCAGTATCGCCGCGCAAGCAAGGGACAAAAATCTGAAAATAAAGACCTCATTATTAGTAACACCGGGGTCAGAAATGATTAGATCAACTATTGACAGAGACGGCCAAATTAAGGTACTTCAAGCTATTGGTGCAACAGTATTAGCAAATGCATGCGGTCCATGCATAGGACAATGGAATAGACCTGAGCTTAAGAAAGGAGAATCTAATACAATTGTAACTTCTTATAATAGAAACTTTCCTGGCAGAAACGATGGAAGTAGAGAAACGATGAACTTCATTGCGAGCCCTGAATTGGTTATCGCATTGGCGCTTTCTGGGAAAATCTCGTTCAATCCTCAATTAGATCAATTAGAGACCGTTGATGGTAATAAAGTGAAGTTGGATCCTCCTGGAGAAGCTCTAGAAGTTCCCAAAGAGGGTTTCAGCCACGTAACAGGAATTTATGTTTCTCCTTCTGAAACTCCTGACAGTGTAAAATTAAGAATAGATCCGAATAGCAGTAGGTTACAAAAACTTGAACCTTTCCCCGCTTGGGCTGGCGATGATTTTTTAGAGTTACCGCTTCTTGTTAAAATTCGTGGAAAATGCACTACGGATCAGATCTCTCCTGCTGGTGCTTGGCTGATGTATAGAGGACATCTTGACAAGATAAGCGACAATTTACTTCTCGGAGCGATGAATGCTTTTTCTGAGAAGGTCGGAATAGGAAGAAATATTCTTAACAATAACATTCAACCCTTGCCACAAATCGCAAGAGATTATAAATCTAGGGGAATCGAATGGGTAATTGTAGGAGATAATAATTACGGGGAGGGCAGTAGTAGAGAACATGCAGCCATGACGCCTAGATATTTAGGCTGTAGAATAATTATCGCCAAGAGTTTTGCAAGGATTCATGAGACTAATCTCAAAAAGCAGGGAATACTTGCGCTGACTTTTAGCGATAATAAAGATTATGACATGATAAGTGAAGGCGACAAAGTTAGTATCATTGGCTTAAAGAATCTGAAGGAAGGAAGGCCAGTAGTTTGTAAGCTCAAACACAGCGATGGAAAAAGCGAACAATTAAAATTGAATCACTCTTACAGTACAGCCCAAATTAATTGGTTTTATGCTGGCTCCGCTCTCAATATGATTCGAACCCGTGAAATGCATAGCACCTGAGATCAAAATATTTTGATTAACGGTGGGAGTGAACCATCTTAACTGCAGTCATAAAGGACATGAAACTAATTACGCAAGTTTGATTCTATCGAACTTGAGGGTTTTTCGTAAATGTAAGATCAATTACGATGCATACTTACTCATTAGCATCAGAGAAACTAATACCTAAATATCTCGTTTTAGAGATGAGAATAATGACCATATCAGTTGTCCCTCCCGGCTATTCCACATCCGGAATACGGCGGTCTAATGTAGGGAGCATTGAATGCGTTAAGGGCACTCCTTTGGTCAAACGCGGATTTGCACATATGCAGAAACATGGCGTAATTATGGACGTAACGAATGCGGAGCAAGCTCGTTTAGCTGAAGAAGCAGGAGCTGTCGCAGTTATGGTCTTGGACAAGTTACCGTTTGATGTCAGGCGGGCAGGGGGAGTTGCAAGAACCGCAAGCATAAAAGTAATCGAATCCGTAATTGATTCAGTGAGTATACCTATCATGGCTAAGTGCAGAATTGGCCATACATCGGAAGCTTTAATTCTTCAAGAATCTGGCGTTGACATGATAGATGAAAGTGAGGTTTTGACACCTGCAGATGAAGAAAGACACATCTGGAAGTGGGACTACTCAACTCCATTCGTAAATGGAGCTAGAAATTTAGGAGAAGCGCTAAGAAGAACAGAAGAAGGTGCATCCATGATTAGAACTAAAGGAGAACCTGGTACCGGAGATGTTGCTGAAGCAGTGACACATGTTAGGAACATGAACAATGCTATCCGAATGTTAAGATCCATTTTTGAAGATGGAGACTTCCAACAACTAATAAAAATGGCAAGGGATTTCAAGACTTCATATGAATTAATCCTCGAAACGGCCAAACTTGGGCGTCTACCGGTCGTGAATTTTGCCGCTGGTGGAATTTCAACACCTGCTGACGCGGCAATGCTAATGCAACTCGGATGTGATGGAATATTTGTCGGGTCAGGAATTTTTATTGCGGAGGACCCTCTAGAGCGCGCAAAGGCAATTGTGTTGTCCACCACCTACTTTGATGATCCTAAGGTTGTTCTGGAAGCACAAAAAATGATCGACGAAAAAAAATCCATGATTGGCTTAGACACCAAAAATCTCGCAATTAAAATGCAAGAAAGAGGACCTGCTATATAATGAAGGGTGTAAACATAGGTGTCCTCGCTATTCAGGGTGATGTAGAAGAAAATATTGCAGCAACAACGAAAGCACTAACTTCAATGTCATTACAAGGTACGGTGGTGCCCGTACGTTATTCTGATGACCTAGAAAAAATAAATGGCATTATTTTGCCTGGAGGTGAAAGTACTTCCATCGGACATATGTTAGCGCTAAATCCTGAAATGTCACACATATTGCAAGAAAAGCTATCTAACGGAATGCCCACTTTGGGAATATGTGCAGGGATGATAGTTATGGCTAAGAAGGCTTATGATATGGCCGTAGGTGAAATGAATCAATATCTTCTCAATGTGCTTGATGTTGTAATAGAGCGAAACTCCTTCGGCAGACAGCACGAGTCTTTTGAGACCGAACTTGAAATCGAGGACATCGGTGCGAATCCCTTTAAAGGAGTTTTTATTAGGGCTCCTTCAGTTAAAAGTGTTGGACGAGACGTCCAAGTACTTGGTAGATTGGGAGAAAAAATAATTGCCGTGCAGCAAGGAAATCTGATCGGAACCTCTTTTCATCCAGAGCTTTCCGGGGACCTCAGGTTTCATATAAGACTGATTAAACAAGTATCTCAATAATAAGGTACGACTGGATGAAATTTTGGTGCGGGGGGTGGGATTCGAACCCACGAACCTCTTAAGGACGGGATCCCCTTCCATAAGATCTTAAGTCCCGCGTGTCCAAATCATGTTATTTGGCCAGGCTCTACAACCCCCGCTAAAATGCCAGCCAAACTGATGAATTTCTTGGTAAATAAATGTTACAAAATATTAGATAACTTAATGAAACCCTCATCTGTTTTTGATATCTTACAAATGTGCCTTGGTAGCTCAGCCTGGTAGAGCGTTGCCTTGGTAAGGCAAAGGTCCCGGGTCCAAATCCCGGCCAAGGCTATTCATGTTCAAGATTACTCAAATGTATGGAGATTCTAAGCCAGTTCAAACCTATTCATGGACATACTTGAAGCAGTAATTATCCTCCAACTAAGTTTAGTAGAATTTTGCTACGGAAAAGAATCATATGTTGAATCAACTCAAATTACTCTTATCGGAGAATAAAATTACGTTTGTGCATAAATATCGATAAATTTGTGATTGACCGGCATAATCATAATCCTCTCTACTTAATTCTTTGGTTACCTTGGCTATTTACGACTTTAGATAAGATTTCATTTCATTTTTAGTACTTTTAACTTCTAATTCATTAGCGATCTAAAGCAAAATTGAGAACTCATAATGCAATACATATTATGACAGAACATGGTTGAAATAACAAGTTATCTTTTTATCAACCATATGACCTGACTATTTTTAGATAAGGAAGGTGTTTGGCTAACCTCAATGGGATTTAAGATGCGATACTTGGATCTTAAGAGTAAAGTTAGAGATGTGAGGATGCTCGCTATACAAGGTATCGCGGAAGCTGGGTCTGGTCATCCTGGAGCTTCATTCTCAGCAGCGGAAATCATGGGAGCCCTTTACTTCCATAAAATGAAACATGATCCAAATCAGCCCCTTTGGGAAGAAAGAGACTATTTCATAAATTCAAAGGCCCATTCCGCACCTGGTTTCTATGCCACTCTCGCTGTCGCAGGTTATATAGAATCGCAGGAAATCAAGACGCTTAGAAAGTTGGGCTCGCGTTTACAGGGTCACCCTGTGAGATACTCTGAAATGCAGAAACTTCACAGCTTCCCGGGTATTGAATATTCTGGTGGATCAGAGGGAATTGGCTTGTCTGTGTCGATAGGAATAGCGCTTGGGAGGAAATCTGATCGGAAAAATAATCGAATTTATACATTGATTGGGGACGGAGAATCTAATGAAGGGCAGATCTGGGAGGCCGCCATGTCCGCCCCTAAATTTAAGCTTGATAATCTTGTTGCTATCCTTGACAGAAACAAGATTCAGCAAGATGGATTCACTGAAGAGATAATGCCTTTAGACCCTGTAAGGGATAAATGGATGGCGTTTAATTGGAACGTTATTGAAGTTGATGGCCATAAAATTGAGCAGTTGATCGATGCATTGAATCGAGTGGAAAAAATTGAGGACAAACCATCAATAATTATAGCCAATACGGTGAAAGGTAACGGTATAAAACATATGGCGAATAATCCTCAATGGCACGGTAAAGCGCCACCTAGAAAACACACTCCAATATTGCTGGAAGAGCTACAAAGTGAAGTTATGATCGCTCCATCTATAATTGCAGGAGAACAAGAGAATTATGAGGAAAAGGTCCGAAAGGCCGAAAGGGGCGGTGCCGACCTCATTCATCTTGATGTAATGGACGGACATTTCGTCCCTAATACTACGTTTTTTTCAGACACGATAAAAAACCTAAGGAGGATCACTAGTCTTCCATTTGATGTACACTTAATGATTCAAGAACCAGTTGAACATATTCAGGATTACATAGATGCGCGTTGCGATATTGTTACCGTTCATGCTGAGGTATGCAATGAAAATGACTTTATTGGGATAAATAAGAAATTGTTAAAAGCAGGAATCAGTCCCGGAATAGCTATAAACCCCGAAACAGAATTTCCATTCTGGTTATACAATCATCTTGATAATATCGATGTAATAATTGTAATGTCCGTGAACCCTGGATTCGCAGGACAGAAATTCATACCAGAAACTTTAGACAAGATGGTTGAAATATCTAAAGAATTGAAGCGTCGCGAGTACCGAGGTTATATCGAGGCGGATGGCGGTATAGACGCAACGAATCTTCAACACGTATTCGATGCTGGAGCTAGGATTATGGTTGCTGGAAGTGCTGTATACGGATCCGCAGATATTCATTCAAATATGATTCAATTAAGACATAAGGCCAATGTGGCCTTAGAAAGAAAATTATTGGAACTTGCAACTCTAAAGGGAATACGAAATGATTGGATGAAGACCCGTAAACATATATTGATTCCATTGGCAAATGAGTTAAGGATTGAAGAGGAGCTCCATGCAATTAAGTAACGAGCGGAAGGTTTCCGATATGAGGAGCGCGTACGCTGATACATTAATCGAAGTTGGAACAAAAGACAAGAATATAGTATGTGTGGGAGCGGATACCACTGATTCCCTCAAGACAAAAAAATTCGGGGAGAAGTTTCCAACTAGGTTGTATAATGTGGGAATTGCAGAAGCAAATCTCGTTTCGATAGCTGCTGGTCTTTCAATAGCTGGAAAAATAGTATTCGCCAGCACTTATGCGGCATTTTTGCCGGGAAGGTGCTTAGATCAAATCCGAAATACAATTTGCTATCCATTTCTTAATGTTAAACTTGTTGTCTCTCATGCTGGGCTTACGGTTGGTCCTGATGGGGCTTCACACCAACAGATAGAAGATATATCTATTATGCGAACGATACCAAACATGAGAGTAATTGTTCCATGTGACGCGTTATCGGTAAAATATTTGATACCATCTATTGCGACCTGTACTGGCCCGTTTTATATGCGCCTTGCACGACCAGCAAGTGATATAGTATATGACGGGTCTACAAATTTTTTTGAAGTCGGCAAAGGAAATATTCTGCGTGATGGTTGTGATGCAACGATTGTTTCTTGCGGCCTTATGGTTATGCAATCGTTAAAAGCAGCAGAAATCCTTAGAACAGAATATGGTCTTTCCTGTCGGGTGATTGATATGTATTCCATAAAACCAATCGATGAACAAATAATTTATCAAGCGGCTCTAGAAACGGGACTTTTGGTGACGGTCGAAGAACATAGTACTATTGGAGGGCTTGGGAGTGCAGTTTCCGAAGTAGTTTGTGAAAAACATCCTGTTTACGTAAGGAAAATTGGAATCAATGATACTTTTGGTGAGTCAGCAAGAGATGAAGAAATCGATTCTCTTTTGGACAAATATGGATTGACCTCTGGTCATATAGTTGAAGCCGTTATTGGAGCTAGGAGAAAGTCAAAGAATTGAAGATTTTTCTGGATACTGCCAACTTAGAGTCTATAAAAAAATATAACGACATGGGCGCTGTCGATGGAATAACTACTAATCCTACTCTTCTATCCAGAGAGAAGGAACACCCGTCTGAGCTGATGCGTGAGATTACAAGGACAATCAGTGGACCGGTTAACCTTGAAGTAATTGGGACAGAAGTAGGTGAAATGATAGAGGAAGCTCATCGCTTAATAAAATTTGGTACGAACGTAGTAGTAAAGATCCCAATGATACCGGAAGGGCTGAAAGCTGTTAGAAGGTTAAGGGACGAAGGTATTAAGACAAATGTTACTCTTGTTTTTTCAAGCAATCAGGCGTTATTAGCTTCGAAAGCAGGAGCTTCCTATGTCAGTCCATTTATTGGAAGGATTGATGATGCAGGTCATGATGGCATGATGATAATACGGGAAATTGCGCAAATATTTAGTAACTACAAATATGAAACTGAAATCTTGGTTGCGAGTGTACGCCATCCTGTTCATGTTGTAGAGGCAGCAAAAATTGGGGCACATATTGTAACGTTACCTCCAGAAATACTAGGTAAAATGATGTTGCACCCTTTGACTGATAAGGGACTAAATTCATTCCTGAAAGATTGGGAAAAAATCACTAGTAAACACCAAGTTACTTTTTAGATGATTTTCAGCTCAAATTCAATCAATAGGCCAATTTTCTCATACCTTTAATAGAGATAGCACTCGAAGTGGGATATCTTGTAGTCTACTAAGCGCCAATGTTCGTTCAAAATCCAATCCCTTCAAATTTTGTCCGATATTCACAGCAGTACTTGTGTCCTTTCCCAATCCAATAGCTACCATATGTATTCCCATCATCTTATAACCAGTGATGGTCGCGCGCACCGCTTCATAATCTGACGGTTCGCCATCAGTTAATGTTATCAATATTTCTGGCTTGAAAGCTCGCATTATAGGTTGTAATATGTTGTAGATTTCTGCAAGAGGTGTTCCCCCGCTTGCCTTAATCTGAGCTAAATGTCTTGCATTCAAATGGGACCATTTTTCTTCCGGTCGTTTTATGACCCAACATTTTACTTTTCTGTCTTTTGTACTAAAAGCGTAAACGGCAAATTTTATACCTAGGAATTTAAGAGACTCACACAGTGCTATCGTAGCTTTTTTATATTCTATTTCTTCGTCCTCTATGCTACTTGAATGATCGAGTAGCAAGACAATTTTTGCTTTTACTGAAATTCTGAAATCAGTGAGAAATGGCTTCGCTTGAGATTCTAATATTGAGTCAATATCTATTTCATCTCCTCTTTCATCGTGAATCTCTATCCATCCGATCCTCCAATTCCTTACCGCAGCTTTCAGCCTAGTTATCAGATCGTTGTCATAAATTGACGACTCATCCAAAGAAAGGCTATCTGGGACCGATAGCCCAAATTCCTCCATACTCGCAAATCCCTTCGTCTCTGATCGAATACTCTCTCTAACTATGCTCTCAAATTCCTTTACCAGTCGCTCTCCTTTAACTAATAATTCAATATCATTTTCGGTAATGTCCTTGTTTTTTTTCTTTGTTATCTTTTGAATTTGGCTAATCAGGTCATTTGGACTAAGGTTAAAACCGATTTTGAATTTTGGGATCGCTAGGGGAACAGTTACCAATGGATTTATTTGGAGCAATTTAATAATTTTAGGGATGTGACTTTCTAACCAATTTGTATCGTAGTTGTTGTCTACTGCCTGTTTAACAATCTCGTTACCATATTCAACGGCTTTCTGTACCCTATCTAATTCACTTCCAAACAGTTCGCCTTTAACATAACCTGTAAGAAGACACTGAGAAAAAGCTTCAACAAGTTTTTGTTTACCATATAATGAATTAAGCAGTGGTTTAGTTAGCCACGAAATTCCCTCGTTAAAAATTAATTCATTCTCCATACCTTCCCATTCATTGAGTCCTAACCTCTCAATTCGTTTATTCTCCAATGAATTGAGTATATAACCAAATGCATGATCATAACTTAACACCTTTGTGGAGTATGCAATTCTCATCGATTCGTACCACAGAGCTGCTCTCCATTGTCTGTATTTCTGGAATTGAGTCCCAACGTAATAATTTAAGGATGGTAGTGAAATAGTATCATTTTGTATGTTGCTGAATGGAATTTTTCCATCAACTAAAATAACTACAACTTTAGGATTTCCAGACCAGCGCCTAGACAAAAAGGTAGCTAAATTGGTCAAAACGTCGTTGCGTACAATGGAATTCAGTCTGAAATCCAATGACAATTTAACCAAATATGGATGTTATCATATCGATGACCTTTCTATATTCAACCTCGCCCCACTGCTCATAAACATTGGCATATACGACTTCTGCGGCTTGCCTTACAGGCATACCTTCTCTAATCAGTTTTGCAAACGCGATAGATTCCCTGATACTAGGACCATAGTAAAGTTCCTCTAAGGCAGCGGCTTCTCTTAAACTATTTGCTAACCTAATTGCACGTTCCAGTTCCCTTTCTAGGGTATCAGTAATATTTACATGGTATTTAACGATCTCCCTCTCAATATTAGGAGGAGGATATTCCAACTTTAACCTGACGGGGAAACGACTTAACAGTTGAGGAGGAAGTTCTTTTGATCCCGCATGTGAAAGTGGATTTATTGTGGCAATGACGAACCAGTCATTGGAGGCTCTTATTGCTTGTCCTTCTGCTTCTTTCAAAATAATTTGCCTTCTATCGTCTAACGCCTCATCCAAGCGCAAAAGGACATCAGCTTCTGCTGCATTGATCTCGTCTAGATAGAGAATACTACCTTCTTTCATAGATTTGATCAATATTCCTTCAACAAAGCTAATTTCTCCTCGATTCATTGTTTTGGAGCCAATTAAATGAGATTCTCTTGTCCTGAGACTAAAATTAATAGAATGAAGTTCCTTACAAGTTTCAGAAGCAAATTTTCTCACCAAGCTTGTTTTACCAGTTCCCTTTGGCCCAATAATGAGCACGAATATCGAAGCTTTATGAGCTCTATTCAAAATGGTTAAAGAATCATTCCAATCCAAGTATGCCATATCCGTATTGGCAATCATCAGTTAGATTCAAAGAGGTATAAAATAAAAACTAATGGTTGAAACTAAGAATTAGATGATAATATTATTTTCTTGTTGTTCAAATAGTCAGTCAAAAGGATTTTGTCAATTTCTGAAGGATTGATATAGTAAGACCTACCCTTTACGAATTTTTCCATTTCGTTAACATAGGCTAGAAGTGAGTCTTCTTCGCTAATCATGATTGTGTCAATTTCGATACCCATATTTCGGCATTTCTTTGCTTCTAAAATGGTCTTTTCACCGATATATTGGTCCACTTGTCTATATCGGTAGCATAAATACACAGTTGATCCTGAAGATGTATCTAATTCAAGATTAGAAGACTTCTTTAACTTTTCCAACGTTTGCTTCTCTGGATAATAAAATTCTGAGTAAGGCCTTTGAGAGAGTATTTTTTCTCTCTCGTCATTAGAATCTATGAAGCATGCACTAGGATGCCCATCAGTAATCAAAACTATTCGTCGATTCATCGAATTATCATTTTGAAATATCCTGCCAGCTAACCTGAAAGCCGCTTGGTAATTTGTATAATGAAGGAAATCAGTCCCAGGCTCGAAAGTCTTCAAGTACGGAATGTCGAATGGTGAAACTTTAGAAGCCAGAGCACCGAAACCTATGATGTAGATAGAATCTGACGAAAAGTATTTCTGATTTAATAAGTATAAACTCCATAAGGCACGTTTCGCTGCCTCAATTCTGCTCATACCGGCATACATTGTGGAATATCTCATAGTCGAGCTCAAGTCGATGCAATATGCCACCGACATTCTTACGTCCTGTTTGGTCTCATATTCTTCCAGATCGTTTACTAAAACTTCTATAGGAAGGATCACTTTTTTCTTAGCCTTAGACATTCGCTCCACGGCATTTAATATGCTTCTAGGCACGTTCAGAAGCCTGATATCATCTCCAAGTTCATATCTTCTAGTACTGTCCAATACCAGAGATCCACTACCTATTTGAGTGGTTTCATGCATCCCAATATCTCCACTCTTCAATGCCTTCATTACACTGTACAGTAATCTTTCTCCCACCGCAAGAAATCCCTTTTTACTCAACCAATTACTAGAATCTTTCAAATACCCTTTTCGTTTCAATTCCGCAATTATTGTTAAGGTTCTCGCATCTGTGTTTGTTGATGACTCGTCGGGTTGCGGATACTTCTGTTCGTCAATACGAGGATAGTTCGATGTACTTTTCGTGTCCTGTAGTTTTTTTTCTATTTCATCAAGTGAAGGAATTTCCTCCCGCAGTAGTTCCCTACCAATTACTTCAAGGTACCTATTGACCAAGTTGGAATTAACGGTACTTTGAGTCTGCGTAATGCCCATTCTATTGGAGCTCGCCAGTTCCTTTGAGCTCCTATTAACTCCAGTATACGTAAATTTCTTGATGCCCTTAAGCTTATCAGATTTTGCTACTGACATACGATCCATTCTTTCTTTCAATTAATGGTGGATCTATGAACCTCAGACCTTCTAGAACTAATTCAATAATAGAGGCTAAAAATTCTGAGTCAATTTTCTTCTGTACTGAGACAAATGTCACGTCAATCCCATTGCCTATTGCCGATTCCTCAAATCGTTCCTGTTCTATAATCACCTTTTTCGACACTTTCTCGACGATGTATTTTAATACCAAGAATCGGTCGACTTGCGATTCATAATCCTCTGATTCATACGTCACGTTCCCAATTTTTGAACCAAGAGCATCTTGGGAAGTTACAAACGCTCTGCCGTCTTTAAATTCCCTTCTTAAGCCTTCAAGCTTCTCGAAGGGTATTTCTGACAGATAGAATGTTGAGACTTCCTTTGTAGCATCTGAGACAATAGATGCAAGTATTCTGTTTCTATTCTCAATTGTGTCATCAATCTCGGCTAGCACAAACTTTGCGGTTTGTAGAAGACAGTGAAGATCGCTGAATCTAGGAACTATCTTGGTGCCGTAAGGAATACTTCTAGTTCTTGCGGCCTCTGAGATTAGGATCTCTAGAGAATGTATTGACATTCTTACGCTTACTCCCTTATCTTGATTGATTTCTGAATGGGATCTCGCGATGCGGGAAATCTCTGCAATACATTGGAGAATAAATACGGGTATAAAGAGATTAAAGGGTTCAAAAACTCGTGCCTCTTGTATCATCATCAGCATTTCGTAAATGGGTAATTTAGGATAATGTGTAGTGATGTGACTTCGCAATCTATCGTACAAAGGCTCAATAATCTTTCCGGAATGAGTATAGTCTACCGGATTTGAAGTAGCAATTATTTTTACATCTGGTCTAAAGATAACTGAATACGATCCCGTAGTGAATTTACCTTCTTGCAGAACACTCAACAGCGCTACTTGTTTTCTTGGATCAAGCACTGGGAGCTCATCGATACATAAAATTCCGTGTCGAGCCTGTAGCAGCTGTCCAGGTGAATATGATTCTACGCTATAATATTCTACGCCCTTCTTGGCAAGTTTAATGGCATCAATCTGCCCAACAAGGTCCTTCACAGAAATGTCTGGTGTTGCCAGCAAGTACTTAAACCTGGAACGTCCATCAACCCAATCGACCTTGGTATCGAGTCGATTATTTCGAATTATAGTCTCACATTCACTAGAAACAGTAAATTCAGGTCTAAAGTGAACTATCTCTTGGTCATTAAGTAAAGCTACTAACTCAGATTCAGGAATTAAGGTTGGGACATCATTTGTAATTGTTCCTCTAACAATTGGAATGGGAGTTAATAAACTATGTGCAATAGTTTCTGCCAGTTTTGTTTTGGCCTGGCCGATCTGGCCTATCAGCAGCATATCATGACCAGATAGTATTGAGCGGTTAATAGAAGGAATTACTTCTTCGTCATATCCAATAATACCTTTGTACGGAAACTCATTATTCTTTATTTTTGCTATCAAGCTATTTCGTAACTGTTGCTCAACAGAGAGATGTTTGTAGTTGATTAACAGAAGATCTTCGATCGTCCTTATACTTGCATAGTTCTCAGGTAGTCCTGGAATTATCTCTTTGTATTTTGGTCTACAGCAATAACTATCATGTACAATTTTATGGAAATCAACTCTAACCAATTATTCAACTTTTTGCCTTTCTGCAAATTTAAAGCTTTCAGACTTTTGAAGAATAGTAACTTATAAGATGCAGTTAAGATCTATTAGAATAGAATATCTTTCTTAGTAACATTATTTTCATATATTACCAAATATATTCCGAATTTAGATTGATTACTGATGTAATCCTCTTAGATTCCATCTCTTAAAACGATCTTTAATCCAGATTCAAGTTTTGGTTTGCCAAACCTAGAAAATGCCACTTCAGTTTCCCATAAACTATAGAATCGATTCCAGCATGGTTTTTATTGCGGAGCGTTAGATTACTCGTCCGATGTCAGTAGCAGAGTACAAGTATATCCTTAGAATTGCCGGTAAGGATATAGACGGGGGGAAAAAGATTATCGTTGCTTTAAGTCAGGTTAGGGGTTTAGGTTATAATCTTTCTCAGGTTATACTTCAGTCGTTAAACATTAATCCAAACATAAGAGTAGGCTTTCTGACTGATAAGGAACTGTCTGAGATTGAGACAGCTATCCGAAATCCTACTCAAATTGGTATTCCAAATTACTACTTTAACAGAAGAAAGGATATAGAAACAGGGTTAGATACTCATCTTATAACCTCCGAACTAGATTTTACTATCTCCAATGATATAGAAAGAGAGAAAACCGCATACAGCTGGCGAGGATATAGGCACATGTTTGGCTTAAAGGTAAGGGGTCAGTGCACACGTACTACGGGTCGAAAAGGCGGAGCTGTGGGTGTAAGAAAATTGGCTCGCCCGATGCCGGGTGGAGCGCCTGGTGCTCCTGCAAAAGAGGTTCCACCCGAGGGCAGTACGGGTGCTGCTCAGCCCGAACAGACTAACGGCGGCCCCACAAAATAGCGGTGATGTGAATGGGGGATCCTAAAAAACCAAAAAAGAGCTTTAAGCGCCCGAGAAGTATCTGGACATTAGATCAGCTTAGTTCTGAGCTTTATATTATTGGTTCTTATGGACTTAGGAACAAAAAAGAGTTATGGAAAGCACAGAGTAAGGTCGCTAACTTTCGAAATCAGGCTAGAACTTTGCTCGCTCTGACTACGGAAGATAGACAGGAAAAGGAGAGTAAATTGCTAGCTTCACTATATCGTCTTGGGTTGGTGAATGAATCCGCAGGGCTTGACGATATATTGAACTTAAAGATTGAGGATATTTTAGAACGCAGGCTTCAGACTATTATCATGAAAAAAATGGGGGTGAAATCACCCTTACAGGCAAGACAAGTAGTTGTGCATAGACTCGTCTCCATAGGTAACAGAAAGGTCAACTTGCCAGGCTATATGGTAAAACGTGCAGAAGAACCAGAAATTCTTGTTCATGTTGCTGTACAACAAACTGCTGGAAGCTAGAATAATTCTCACGCCCCGTAGGACATGTCTGGGCTGAGAACAACCTCGTCTAATAGATCAACATTGTCAATTTTTCCATCAGAATTCATGTCAAAACCCTGGACAACCAGGGCCCAATTTTGATCTTTTTTGTAATTTCGCAGTATCAGATCAGCAAAATTTGTGAGAGCAATTATTGAAGATTTTGTGCCAACGGAGCGTACCCCTGCCAAGACTATGATGTTGTTTTTGTCATTAAAAGGGTTTCTAATTTTTGCTATCAATCCATGGTTATCTAAGGTGTAACTTTTACCATTTGAATTAATTAAACCAGACCAGAAGTTGCTTTCGTTAAATCGAATTGGAAGGAATTTGTTAAATTCAGCTGTAATTAGATTTGTTCCAGGGCCACCTATAGTTATAATGTTCTCTGTTGTAGTAACTTTTTCAGCCTTTGCATCAGCATCAAGTTTGACTGGAAAATTGCGAGGAATTCCACAAAAAGTACCTAGTAAGAACGCGAGGTGGATTGCATAATGTCCGTCTCTAGAAGATGACCTGTATGGCCCATGGGGGTCAGGTGCGCCTACAACGATTAATCCATTAAACCAACTGTCACTGATAAAATCTTCAAAAAACCTTTGAACGTTATCAGATTTTAGAATTGTAGTAGCTTGTTCTATTCTTTTTTCACCCCAATCCATTTCCAGTGCAAAGGACGGATACGACGTTTGGTAGAATTTCGCGGTACCTCCGCCTACCATCTCCGTACTAATGTGACTGATTGCTCCTATAGACAGTAATTTGCGTATGTAGTAATATGCACTTTGTTCATAAATTCCAAGCTCCTTAGCTACTTGGGATGGATATAGAGGTCGCCTTGAAAGCAAGTTGATTATCTTCCATGCTACTGGATTGGAAAGAATTTTCATCTCATTTACCCCCACGACGCCAACTTCCTTTGTTGTAGATTCATTGCCATCATCGTAGGAAAGTGTCTTTCGAATCATGCTCTCACAAATATAATTATAAGTGTATCTTGGCCACTATATATTGCTTTATAATAGTCATTTTATTCTATTCGACAAAAACCTGTCTACCAAGAAATGTCGTTATAAGGCTTTCTACACCGGTATTAAGCGGTGTTAATAAGTCTTTTAAATACGAAAAATGAATGTTTTGGGATGTGCTCGATAATTGGCTACTCTGGAAATTTAAGCGCTGCTCCAATGCTAGTTGAAGGGCTTGGCAAAATGGAATATAGAGGATATGACAGTGTTGGTATTGCCACTGTGAACACCGGAGAACTTCTTATAAAAAAGGGTATAGGTAAGGTAGCCGAAGTGAATGCATCGCTTAGGTTAAGAGAAATGCCAGGACAGTTGGGAATAGGGCATACAAGATGGGCTACTCATGGAGGAGTTATAGATTACAATGCTCACCCACATTCGAGTTGCGTAAGCAATATTGCAGTGGTTCATAACGGAGTTATTGAAAACTTTGCCGAATTGAAACAAGAATTATTGGCACAAGGACATCTTTTCAAGAGTGACACAGATAGTGAAGTCATTGCACATTTGTTGGAAAAATATTTCACTAAGGATAACGATGTGAGGCTGGCCATGATTAATACTTGCAAAAGATTAAGCGGGTCATTCGCTTTCGTTGCAATTTTTAATGACTCGACCCTGTGCGCTGCAAGATTTGATGAGCCTCTAATTATCGGGATAGCAAAGGATGGATATTTCATTTCAAGTGATGTACTGGGGTTTCTAAACTATACTGACCGCGCCATCTTCCTGGAGAATCGAGATATTGTATCATTAGAAGGAGATAATCTTTCGCTTTTTGATTTTGATGGCAACAAAGTGCAGCGAACTCAGACACAAGTAGCATGGGAGCTAGGCGACGCGGAAAAGGGGAAGTATGCTCACTTTACGATGAAGGAAATATACGAACAGAATGAAACAATATTTCGTAGTATGCGACAAGATAAGGAAAAATTGGAAACATTTTGCAATTTATTAAAGGGAGCTAAGGAGGTTTTTGTAACCGGTAGTGGTACCAGCTATCATGCCGCACTTTTGGCCAAATCTATGCTCTTCAAGTATTCGAGAATTAGAGCCGAGGCTGTTCTGGCTAGTGAGTTTCAATATTCTTCAGATCTCATAGACATGGATTCTGTGGTAATTGCGATTTCTCAGAGCGGAGAAACTGCTGATGTACTTCAGTCGGTTAGGGCGGCGAAAGAAAAAAAGGCGAAGGTCCTATCCATCCTGAATGTGGCAACATCCTCACTTGCCAGGTTAAGTGATTGTTTTCTAGAAGTTAGGTGTGGACCTGAAGTAGGAGTAGCTGCCACTAAGAGCTTCACGAGTCAATTATCCGTAATCTACTCTGTTGCTGATATCATTAGTCAAGACAAGATAGGCGCTTTAACGAATGCTCACCAACTGTCTGCCGCAATTAAAAAGACTCTTGAGTTAGATAGTCAGATTGCTGAGATAGCAAGAAAACTAAAAGATGCGAGAGATATATATCTGATAGGGCGCTCCCTACATTACCCCATTTGTCTAGAAGGGGCCTTGAAGATAAAAGAGCTTGCATACATACATGCTGAAGGAATGGCAGCTGGGGAGCTGAAGCACGGTCCTTTGGCACTTATAGATAAGAGTAGTGTAGTAATAATATTGCATCCTGTTGACTCCACCTATGCCGATACTCTGTCAAATGTTCATGTGATCAAGTCTCGTGGCGCAAAGATAATCGGCGTTACTGATAAAGAGGACCCGCTTTATGATTATTGTATACGTTTGCCATCCATCAGGGAACCATTGAGCCCGTTTCTGGAAATAATACCCCTGCAGTTGTTGGCATACCATTTAGCACTTTACAACAATGCTGACCCAGACTATCCACGGAACCTGGCAAAGTCGGTGACTGTTAGATAAAGTATATAGAACTTCCGATATTGGAATAATGAATAATAGTATTATTCTACGATGTCCGCAATTCATATGTTTATAGTGGAAAAGAGGAAAAGACAATCAGATGGTTGAACCGAATCCTAAATCCTTACTGAAGGACCATACTACCATGTAGAAATGTTTCTTGAAACGTGAAATAACTAGTAGTTTATTGGCCACTTTAAAAGGTAAACATACTAATGCATCATTTTCGTATCCAGTTCTTTCCTATCGTATTTTCATATTCCTTTTCTATCGCATGAAGCATTGCCTTAGATGTCCAATTGGACCCTAATTTCAACGCGGCTGCAATAGAAGCACCTCCGGCACCAACACCTTCTTTTGCTATTCCAAATTTGTAGCTCTTGAGGCCTTCATTTCTAGAAAATTCCAAACCTAAATCTATTGAAAGGATAGGAACGTTATTACAAATACTTTTAATCAAGTACGAAATATCTGATGATTCATCGTCCGTTACGTAGGATGTAGTTCCAATGCATATTTTTTTTAGCGAGACTTTTAGTGCTTTTAACAGGCATAATACCGCAGTCATTTGTGTACCACCAGCTAGCATCACTTTAGCACCTTGAGACAGCGCACCATATGCAATACCGGCCGCTGAAGGTATCATTGGATCGCCCACCAATGCCACCAACTCTAAAGGGTCAGTTCTTAATTGTAAGATATCGTCAATCTTGTCTATCGCGATTTCAACAATCTTGTTCTTTAATTCATGTGGATTTACGGGCATACTGCTACTTACCTTGAATCTCGCCTCAATTCCAAATGCGGTTAGTACTGCTAACGCAGTCGTTGTCCCTCCTGGTATGCTTTCCCCAACTATAACAGAGTCGGTTACTAGTCCAAGCTGCATTCCAAGCATTCTGCCATTTTCAAATGCTTTTATTGAATCCGAGTGACTTAATCCATTTTCCTTTTTGATATTACCACCGTGCTTGATGTCAAATGATATTGTAGGAAGAACCGGTTTGATTTTTGACCCAGCATCGACGATTAGGCTTCCAATTCGTGATTTCTTTAATACAGCGCGAGAAATTAAGGCTGGTGTAGGTATACCTTCTGGCGTTACTGGAACCCCGGGAATAGACTTGCATTTTCCATAGTATAGTAATTCAGCATCTGCAGCTGGGGTGAATGCAATTAGATTAGAACTTCCGCCAGCCATAGTGATTCCAGGGATTTGACTTGTCCCTGTGTATGATAGAACACAAACAAATATGGGATTGGCACTTGCAAAGCTATCTATAGTCGTACGTTTTCCGGTAGAACTCTTTATTGCAGAGTATGCTGATGAAGACATATTTACAAGATGCCGTTGAGATATTTAAGAAATGACTCTTTTGATTTGAAATTCAACATAGGGTTCGATCTTTTTTCTTGGTAAATTGTGGAAGTTTTAGTAGGTCCGTAGTCATGCCCCGGGTAAACTATTAATGCATCCTTCAAATTCCTAATTTTACTGTATAAGCTTTTATACATCAATTCGGGATTACTTCCAGGGAGATCAGTTCTACCGCAGCTACCGATAAACAAAGTATCGCCCGTCAGGATTGAATGATCATCTACTATTAGACATATACTATCATCAGAATGGCCTGGAGTGAATAAAACGCTGACAGTAACGCTGCCAATACTCAAAATGCTGCCCTCCTTCAAAGTAACATCTTTGTAAGCTGTCGAATTTTCATGCTGCATGATTTCTGCGCCGGTTGCAGCGGCGACCTGTTCATTTCCAAGAATATGATCAAAATGAGTATGAGTATTGATGATATATCTAGCGTTCCACTTATTTTTTTTCAAAACGGAAATGACAGTTTCTAGGTGCCATGATGGATCTACAATGGCTGCATCTAACGTGTTCTTGTCCGCTATTATATAAGTGAAATTCGCCATTTGTCCAACCAAGATTTGAGTAATTTCCATTAGCCTGTCTCTCAGTTATATAACACCCGACTCCGCCTCTGTTGGTATCCCGATCTTCTCAAGGTATACTCTTCCCGTGTACTCCTCTTTCCCGACAAGTCCTTTCTTGATCCGATGAAATGTAACTGTTGAGTTAGCCTTAACACACATATCATGACCAATTCCTGTGTCGGGGTCAAGGCCCGAGGGTACGTCCACGGAGACAACATAAGCATTAGAAGAATTAATCATTTCAATCGCAGAAGATTGAGGAGGTTTTATATTTCCCTTAATGCCAGTTCCAAATATTCCGTCTATGATTATATCTGCGTTTAGAATCCGATCTTTGGAATTATCAAGGGCGCTATCGCCAGAATAATTATCTATCGACTTCATTCGATTAATGATATTGAAATTGACTTTGGCCTCTTCTGTTTTGATTTCTGATGCATCGCCTAAAATAATTACAATCATCTTAGTTCCCAAGTAGCTTGACAAATGTCTTGCTGCAACCATTGCGTCGCCTCCGTTATTTCCAATCCCACAAAGCGCTACAATCTTCGTACCTGCATAAAAAGGTCCCTTTGATGATAAAATGAAATCAGCAAGTCCGTGGCCTGCGTTTTCCATCATACATAACTTAGACATTCCAAATAGACTTGAGCCGTTATTTTCGATTTGATACATTTGTTCCGATGAGATGTGAATAGTATCAGACTCCATTCTACAACGTATGTGAAAGAATTCTAAATTAAAAGTTGTGCTTATTTACGTTTGCTGGCCGAAAATTCCTTTTGGAATGGCATACGATAATTCTCAAGATAACAAACTTTGGCCTTCTCTCCTCCAATTTCATAGGTTTCTCCATCATAATCGCATCTTATATACGCAGGTGGATCTCTCTTAGCGTAAACATCGACTATTTTATAATATTCCAACAACTTCCTTTTCGTATATCCATTTTCACCGTTCTGCTTGATTCGCTTTTTTCTCATAAATTTGAACGCCAATACTGCATGCGTTATTTTATATTTACGAAACATATTCTTTATTTGCAGACATCTTTCTATCTGATCTGCAGGAACATAGAGGTTGTCACTAGTCCCAGCTTTTGCTTCAATGGACAACAAGATAGATTGAGTATTATCCACTGCTATTATATCTGGCAGGTTAGTACTGGACCCACCAAGTCGCCTTGCGTGCCACTTTCTTTCAATCAATTTTTGAACTAGCATGTGCTCAAAACCATAACCCCTACTCCGTCGGATATTAGCCAATAATTGAAATTTTGTATACCTCTCTTTAAGCTTTTTTTCGCATTTTTTTCGTCTAAGCGGTCAATATAAAGACACAGGTTGACAATAATCCTTAGCAATTATATCGAAGATGTGTACTCACTAAGTCAACTTGATCACTCTAAAATCTGATTTGGAAAGCATTAATCTAATGTTAAAGGATCTCGAGGACAGACGAGAAACATTGATCAAAGGTACCAGGCATATAATAATTCTATGCTCCAAAGCAATCATTTCGATTCATAACCGTGATATTGTGGGGGCAGAAATAACATTAAACGAAGCTAAGACTGCTCTTAAAAAATTCAAAGATATCGCGGGAATCAATTTGGACAAATATGTGTCAGTACCAGAGCAAGAATTCACTGAGGGGCTATCTCTTTTACACATTGTAAAATATTCTGCGATTCCCAGTATGTGTGAAACGGAGGTCGCAGGTCCTTCTTATGCTCTTGGACTTTTGGACTGTATAGGGGAGCTTAAGAGAATAGTATTTGATAAACTTAGAAAAAGCGAATTGCAAGACATTGAGAATCTTTTCAGGATCATGAATGAAATATACGGGGCGGTTTATCCTCTTGCCGTCTATGACAATTTGGTTCCCGGCCTTAGGAAAAAGTTAGATATTTCTCGTCATTTGATTGAGGATGTCAGAGCGATGATAACTGAGGAAGATCGTCGGAAAATACTAATGAAGAGAATTGATGCCTTTGAAAAATTGCAGATTTCTTTGTTTGGTAATATCAAGGATGAACAGAGTCTGAAAAGTTAAGGATCCTCTAAATGTTGCATTGCGTCACTAAGGTGATTTGAAAGAGTTCTCTCCCACTCGATAAATTTCTCTGGAACTATGGGGTAGTTATGATAATGATCTACTAGTTTTTTGTTTACTTCAGCGGTATGCTTTAAATCATCGGCCAATCTCTTATTGATGGCGCCTCTAACAAACAAGCTAACTTTATCGACCATACTAAACTCGGGATGCTCACCATTTGTTATTTTATCAATATCAAATTTTGATAGAAAATATTTCATACCATAGTTAATTTGATCGTTATTTAAGCCTTGAAGCATCCTGCGAAATACCTCAAGTCCAGCTGTCTTGTAACCGTAACAATCTATAAAGTCCTTGCTGTATCTCCACAACGATCTTTCTGAACAATCACCAGATTCTACAGCATTTACTGCATGCATTCCGGCTAATGTAGCTGCAATAATTGCCGGTCCAATTCCACCAGCATCTAACGGCTTGGGCATCCAAGCAGAATCACCTACTATCATATAGCCATTAGCTACCATGCAGTCGTTCTGTCTCCTAACAGAAACTTGCCAAGTTCCCCATCCGTTCCCACTATCCTCTTCAGCATCCGCAACTCGAAGCTGTCTAAAAACCGGGTTTATTTGGACATATTCATCTATTAACATTTTGAGATTCTTGTTGGTTCTATTGGCTCTATTGAAATTGTCTAATGATTTTTGCTGTATACCCAAACCAATATTTGCTTTGTTTTGTCCTTTTGGGAAAACCCAGGCATATCCTCCTGGTGCAACTTTCTGGTCTAAGTGAATTAGACAATAATCAGAGTCAAAAAAGCTTTTGTCTTCTGACCCTTTATCAAATGAATAGATGTACCTCCCGGTTGCCTCCAAGTCGTCTCTATCTATCCTTCTTTGTATAAATGATCTAATTGATAGATTAGTACGGAGCACTGATGTTACTCCAGTGCAATCTATTACTATTTTTGACTTCATCTTGAATGGGACTTTATTTTTCATATCCTGTCCTTCAACACCAACTATTGCTCCGTTCTCTGCTACAAGATTTCTCAGTGCTATATCGTTCCTAATTTCAATACCTAATCTGAGAGCATCTCGGAGCTGTTTTTGAGGCAATAGTTTTCTATTAAGAATATAACCTTCACCGTCAAATGAAACTGATGTACTGTGGTCAGGAGAATATGCTTTAACACCTTTGACAGGATGCTCAATTTCAGGTGATTCCCATTTGATTCCTATCCTTGAAGTCATAAAGTCCACACTGTTTTTCCCGACTGCGTCCCCACAAATCCACCCTGAAATAGTTTTCTTACCCAGCTCATGCTCCGGGTTTCTGTCAACTACTAATATTCTCATGTTTTGATTTGAATAAAACGCGGCAGAGGTCGCAACAATCATCCCAGCGAGTCCTCCCCCAGCAATTATTATATCATAATCTCGAGTTCTTGAATCCATAGTGATGCATACCCCACAAGGGATTTTTTTGTTATTTAAAGTTAATTTATTACATTTCTACTACTGTAAGTGTGCAATATACACCGATAGCGTGAATTGAGTTTGATTGACTTCGATTGGATAACAAATGAGTGGATGTAAAATGATCCAAAAAATGGGGGTTTAGATCACGTCATGACTCGCATTGTTAGCTCTATTTTGCATAAGAAACAGATCGCATCTGTAACTTAGAATCCTGAAATCTATGATTGTGTCAAGGATAGAGGAATACTAAGTATAAAAAATGCGTTGTTTTATTCTGGAACTTTGAAGTACTTAGTAACTAATTTAGTTTCTTCATCTAATATTTTACTCATTAAACTGTGGTAACTGGTTCAACAAAAATTTTAAGTGCAATGATTATTAACAGTAGACATGATCGGAAAGGAGTTCTCAATAATCTATTTGGATAAGAGGCTGAAAATTTATGTAGATCATAACAGGACTGTACATAAAAAAAATCTAACTCATATTCTCACGTTTTGCAGACTTCAAATATACAATTTGCCTTCCGCACTTTTTTGACGTGTCGGCTTCTTTATGATTCCTGCTTTATAATCCTTCTTGATTAAAGTATGTCTCAAGTAAGTGCTTTGTTGGGTCAGACCTTCGGTTCGAATCCAAATTTCCTTGTGCAAGACTTTGCAGTTATAATGATAGTCGCTGCGGTAATGCTTTTTGTTACTTATAAGCTTAAACAACCAATGGTAATCGGGTATCTATTGGCAGGCATGGTAATCGGGCCTTATACCCCTCCATTTAGACTGATTCATGATATTAATGCATTGAATGTTTTGGCAGAATTGGGAATAATCATGTTGATGTTTGTAATAGGAACTGAGTTTCCTATCTCAAAGCTTAGATCCGTTGGGAGAACTTCTATAATAGTGGCATTAATAGAATCGTTGTGTACTCTCACAATAGTATTTTTTGTAGCACAAACACTTGGTTTTTCACAATTCGATTCTATGTTTCTTGCATTAGCAATGTCAGTAACTAGTACTGTTGTAACAGTCCGAGTATTAGAGGAACTGAACATGATTAGAGAAAGGTCGACTTTGTTACTATTGGGAATATCTATAGTGGAAGATATAGTGGCCATCACTGCTTTGGGTATTTTACAATCCATTGCTTCTACAAGTGATATTTCAGTTTTGCAAGTTTCGGTATCCTTGGGAATTGTTGCAGCATTTATAGGAGGCGTCCTCGTCCTTGGCTCAAAGTTTTTACCACACGTAATTGACAAAGTAGCAAAGACTAATGATTATTCTGTTCTCTTGATAGTAATTCTGGGCCTCGCTTTTGGCCTGTCAGTTATTAGCATGGAGCTCGGTCTCTCTGTAGTTATAGGTGCCTTTCTGGCAGGAGTACTAGTAGCAGAATCTGGAAGTGCAGCTATTGCTAGAGTTATAACTGTGCCCTTACGCGACGTTTTTGCAGCCCTGTTTTTCGTATCAGTAGGGGCACTAATGGACGTATCTCGAATTCCAATATTCATAATCCCTGCCTTAATCCTAATTGTAACTTCATTCGTCTCAAAGTTGTTGATAATTTATGTCATACTTGTAAGATCCGGCTATGACAGTACTACAGCACTTAGGACAGGACTTGGAATGTCTTCGGCAAGAGGCGAGCTTTCCCTTGTAGTAGCCAAGGGGGGTCAGGACGTTGGTGCAGTCTCATCATTCATATTTCCAATGCTGGGTGTGGTAACACTAGTAACTACTTTTATAACACCCTACGTACTGAGATTGAGCAGCAGGTTAAAAGTTGCTTCCAAAAATCTAGATGATAACGATTGAATTTTGTTAATTGACTATGGCAATGTAACTGATAACAGACTGGAATTGATTAGTATAATCTTTAATGTAATTTTTGACTCAAAAGTCAGCCGAAAATATTATCTTGCCTTTCAGTGGAGGGAGTGGGATTTGAACCCACGAACCCCTTAGGGACGGGATTTCACATGACACCGAAGAGGTCGATCTTGAGTCCTGCGCGGTTGGCCATGCTTCGCTATCCCTCCTCTTACGTGATTAAATATGAACATTATTTCACCCTTTCTAAATTGTCGTCCATATACAGGATTTGATTATCCGAAGGAGGGGTTGTGAGCCACGGTAAAAATGTCGTAGAATTTTTATTATCGATTGTGATTACGAATCATGAAAATGAATATAGGTGAACTACAAGCTGGAATGCGGAATGTCAATGTAACAGGAAGAGTAGAATCGATAAGTGAACCTCGAACCGTTAATCTGAGAACAGGTGGAACAGCCCAGGTTGCAGATGCATTTCTTTCCGACGACAGTGGCAGGATCAAGTTATCTTTATGGGACGATCAAATAGAAATGGTTGGCGAAGGAGATGAAATCTCAATTGAAAATGGCTATACGCAGGCATTCAGAGGCGAAAATAGTCTAAACATAGGACGATATGGTAAGTTAATCAAGGTATAAGGAAGGACATAAAATTTTATGATATGACAGGCTAGAAAAAGCTATTAGCTGATGTACCCTGTATCTGGCTGCCTCTTCGAAGAACCTTGGCCCCCGATTTGGGGGGATGAGGTCATTTTGTTAGCAACCTGTTGCTCAATGGTTCGTATTAGCATTTCAGTATCCTTGGCTCTATTTTCTATATTTTGCATAACTACCTTAATGTTCATGACACGCATTAAAGCATGAAGAACATTCTTGGAGGCTATAGCATCCATTACATAGCCTGAGGTCTCTCCTAACAAGCAAATACCTTCCATCTTAAATAATTTTGAGATGCCTAAGATGAGACCATTCATACCGGTAACAGTCCCCTCATTAAGATGAACAATATTTTCACCGCCTACTAATTGCAAAGCTCTATTATGAGTCGCTGCGCAATACACTTTCGGTTTATCTGAAAAAGTTCCAGTAATATATGCTCCCATAGTAATTACTAAACTTGTTTTGAATTTTTTTACGATATTTAAGATTTCCTCAGCCAAATAGTACTCTGTTTGTGGATCTATTGGCTGAGAATCCCCAGTCACAAAAAGAAAATCTGATTTATTGGACTCTGTATGCTTCGAATAATATATCGAATTTCTAGTGAGTTCAACCAATCCATCGGAGCCAACAATTACCCTTGGGGGGAACGACGTACAATAGATATCAGCCAAGTGTATCGCTTTCATTTCGTATATTAAATGATCTACCGACATTTTACCTACATATCCGGTTCCAGGAAATCCGCAAATAAGTGTAGGTGCATGCATAGTTGGGATCTTATTTTGAAATTCAATTCTAATACCGGAATTGAAAAATGACACGAAATACAATCGTAGTTGAGACTTTTAAAATGTTCCTATATCCTAAACATACTCTCCTTACTACTAAATAAATAAGATCATATTTCGTATACATTATGATTTACAAAAATCAGAAATAAAATAATTTTCAAACAAGAACGAAGTGATAAAGGATAACTATCAAGTAACTCAACAGCAATTGGAATGATTGTGTGTCCAGGGATTTCTAGGAAATATTAGAATTATTTATGCTGATAATATTTCCTCTTAGTTCACCTTGTGAGAACCTAGTAGTATTGATATTGATATAAGTTCTATTTTCGTTTATCAATTCGACCAAGTCACTGAGGTTTTTCCCTTCAACTGGACCTAGTAACGAAGAATTAGTAATGGTTCCTCTTGCTAGTACCCCGTGAGTCAATTTTGAAGGTACTGTTGAATTAAAGAGAATAACAAGTACCGGTCCATTTTCGGTTTCTTCTCCTTCGCTAATACTAGCCACGGTAGCATTTTCTAATCCTGTAATATTGATTTCATATTCTAATATCGTTTCGTTGCCCTGTAACGATGCATTCCCACCTGCTTCACTAAAAATTTGAGGTACTTCTGAAAAACCTGATAAATCAGTAAAGTATCTAAGTTCAGCATATATGGACTCGTATTTTGCAAATATCATTATTGTAGTCACTAAGATAAAGATTACAAAAAAAACAAAATTCATCAACTGTATTATCAGGAAATACTGTTATAAAAGAATTATGTAGTGTGAGCATTAAGCCAAAATTGCTATACTGCTAAAAAATAGGGACAAGCAGTTCGTAGACGCCGACAAATATATTTTGGTATCTCATGGATCACCTAAACTAGATTTATGGTCTATATGGCGTTACTAGAGTTTGGTAGCGTCAGTTAAGAAACTTTGCTTCTTACAGGGGTAGGAGTAAATTCATTCGGTCTCTTTTTTTCCCCTCGACTTAGTCATGGAATTTAGACAGTCGACCAAGCCATCAGCATATCCGATAGATAATATTGCAAGTTCATTCTTACCCTGGTAAAGAAAATTAATTGCATCTTCAATGTAACATTCTGCATTATCTAAAGTTTCTAACAGTGTCTTCTTAGATTCTATTAGTGAATTATCCCAGTTTCGTATATTAGTTATTTCGTCCTGGAGCATAGGAACATATTTTTTAATCATATGCATAGATACATTATCTTGGGGAGGAGTATTATCAAAAGGAAGATCTATATTTAAAGACAATTTTGCAATACTTTCTTTTTCTATAAAGTGCAAAGATGCCGGAAAAATTATGGTGTGTGGGCCGGTTCCATAGTCCAAATTTAGAAGGGATTCTGCTCTGCCACTCACTATTTTTTGTTCCATAGTTCCTATTCTAGAAGCCACTATAAGAAACGAGGCATCATTAAAGATCCGGAATGCAAGATCTTCTTCAACTTGCATAAGCCTCAGAATTACTTCCTTAGGATCAAGAAAGAAAATTGAATCGTCATCATTATATCTATATTCTGTAAGAATGACAGTATGACAGTTGCATTGTAGGTTATTAGAAATTGTATTGTAAACACTGACAGTTGATTGCTTTTCTTCCATCATGGTAACAATTCTGCCAATCTTATACAACTGAAGGCCGATTTCACTGATGACAGTAGTAATGCCTGAAATTCCATATACGACAGAGACTTTTACACCTTCTTGCAAAGCTCTAAGTCTTAATTCTGAAAATGTGGTTGCGACCATGGGATCCCCATAACTTAGCAAAATTACATCTTTATTTTTGGCCTCCGCAAGTATTTGTCTTCCATCTTCGACGAACCAACGTTGAACCGGACTTATAGTTTTGGAACCAAAAGAGGGTAAGGACATCAAGTCTTTTATGTCTTTATCCGAAACTAACGAAGTAAATCTTTCCAGGTATATTATATCGCAGTTTGCTATTACATCAAGTGCCTTTTGACTTAAGCCAGAAGTTCCATAGATACCAATTCCGGTGAACCATAGCATACGATTCTATAATTAGTTAATTAACTTCGGTTTGTTAATCTTTTGCCTATTAATATGGTGTAATCTAGACACGTGAGATAATGCTCTGCCCAGGACGTCTATACTTGTTAAAAATGATTCAATTTCTATCCTTTCATCTTTTGAATGAGACGCACGTGATTCTCCTGGTCCGTATGTCACCACAGGCATCTTTAATGAATTGCCTAGCACATTCATATCTCCAGTCCCGGTTTTTCTTAACAAAATTGGCTTCGCTTTACATACTTCAAGTATCGCTAGAGAAATAGCTCTAACAATGGGAGAAGAGTGTTCCGCCTCGAATGGTTCAGTAATATCTTCAACTCTATTTGTCAGTTTTACCTCTCTTTTTTTAGCCTCATCCATGATTATATCATCAACAAGTTTCAAAACTTCATGACAAGTCTTTGAAGTGGGTATTCTAATGTCAATTGTCATTTTGCATTTTTGTGGTGTAACATTGTGACTCGCACCACCACTAATTTCGGTCAAACTGCAACTAACTACCGCACTTTTCGATTCAATACCTACATTCATTTTCTCGATTTCATTAAAAATACCTTGCCAGAGATAATGCATCTCTTCTATAGCGTTTCTTGCAAGCCAAGGGGCGCTAGCGTGAGCACTGGAACCGACGTCTAAACTGACTTTTAGAGCTACCCTACCTTTGTAAGATACGGTTATGTTATTTAGACCACTAGGCTCTCCAAATACAGCGTAATCCACACTAATCTTGCTTCTTACAAGTTCTTTCACACCTGTCGCATTTCCTTCTTCGTCAACTACTCCAGCAAAAATTATAGTACCTTTCTGTTTAAATTCAGAAGCAGCCAAGAGCATAGCGATAAGCGGTCCCTTAGCATCCGACGCACCTCTGCCGTATATGAATCCTGAATCAATTCTGATAGGAATTTGGCCAGGAACAGTGTCCATGTGTCCGCACAGGAGGATTCTTGGTTCGCCTGTACCTTTTGTAGCTAGCAGATTTCCGACACTATCTATCGATACTCGTTCAAATCCCAGATCGCTCATGCATCTTTCTTTGATCAAATTTGCCAAAGCACTCTCGGATCTAGACGGGGAGTAAATCTCCAAAGATTTCCTGAGTAATTCCAAGGCGTATGCGGGAGAAACCAACCTGATTTATCCGCGAATCTTCAATTTCATGCAATGATCCACGATAGCAGCAGGAATATCCTCTTCTGTAACTCGTACGGTGTTTTTAAATTCGGTCGTATTGTTAACCTCGTGGACTAAAAGACCACTTTCCTCGCTTTCCATAAGATCTACACCTACTACCTCTCCTTGCACTGCTCTCGAAGCTTTAAGACAAATATCCTCTAATTCCCTCGTAACTTTGCACGGTTCAGCAGTGCCGCCCAAGGCCATATTAGTTTTCCAGGATCCGTTACCTGAATATCGATATATTGCCGCGACAACAGCATCCCCTACTACTATCGCCCTTATATCTCGAGGAGGTCGTTTGACGTAATCTTCAAAATAGTACACATGATATAAGGGATACATGTGCTCTCTATCCTCGAGAACGGCTTCAGCAATATCCCTGTCTTTTAATAAAGCGATCAATCTTCCCCAGCTTCCTACAACTGGTTTTATAACTTTTGGGTAACCATAATTTTCTAATCCGTTTAGGGCAGAAGGCTGCGAAAATGCACATATTGCTCTGGGGACTTTTACGCCAGCATTTCTTAGTTTCATATGCGAAAATAGTTTGTTACCGCACGTAATAGTTGTTCGGAGCGAATTAATTACTGTTGCGCCGAGGCCCTCAATAGCCGCAGTAGAATGAAGGTTATTAAAATAGCTCACACATCTTTGAAGCATCATTCTGTTGGTATATTCTTCGCCTTCATCCAAATCAATAACTAAATCTCTACAATTTATAGTTTGAATATCAATCCCTTTCTTCTTTCCAGATTGTAAAATTGCTTTTTCTTCCCACCGGAGTTGATCATAAAGCATGAAAAGAGAAGATGAAATCTTCTCTTTGCTCACTCGCCCCAATCCTCTCCTACTGATTGAGCTGGTCTCACATCAAATTTTGAACCTGATTTGATAAGCTCGTAGCTTGCTCCGCAATCGGGACATGTCACTATTTCACCTTCAATTGCGTCTTCAACGATTTTTAATTCTGCATCACATTCTGGACATTTAGTCATTTCTGAACCGATTCTATCTTGGTCGTGGCATCATTAAGAATTTTTCTTTCGAGTCTGTCATCTAGATATAATTCCAATATATCGCCCATTCTCAATTCCTTTAGCCCTTTTGCCATTTTTTCCGCCTCAGCATTGGAAGTATCCAGTCCAAGGAGCGACAACAAATATGCTGCACCGTTTTTCCCGGCGAGTTCACCGAATACTATCCTTCGCCTATTTCCAACAACCTTCGGGTCCAAAATTTCATATGCGGATGGATTTCTAAGTATGGCCGCTAGATGTGTACCTGCTTTGTGTTTGTATGCACTATCCCCAACTATGGGTTCTGATTCTGGAGTAGCCAATCCTGTATATTCTGTTACGGTTTTTGAAAGATCCCTTAACAGGTGCAATCTAAATTCGTTAGCCGTTTTGTAGACTAAGGTGAGAGCCACCGTTGTCTCGGCCAACGAAGGGATTCCCGTCCTTTCGCCTAATCCGTCTATAGTTGTATGTATTTGATCTGCACCAGCCTCGCAGCCTGCCAATGCATTTGATAAAGCCAGGCCAACATCATTATGGCAATGAACATCAATAGATGATTTAGAGATGTCTATGTTCTGGCAAACCATTCTTACAAGATTGTACATACCAATCGGCCGTAGGATTCCCACTGTGTCCGGTATACTGATACGTTCTATGCCCCTTGAATTCATTTCTTTGCACATTTCAGTCAAAAATCCTGGGTCAGTTCTGCTGGCATCTTCCATTGTAAATCGTGATTTTAGACCGTGGGATTTGATATAATCTGCAACTTCAAGTGCTCTTCTCTTTGCCTCTTGTCGTGAAATCTTTAGTTTCGCAGATAGGTGTATGTCCGAAATTCCCATGTACGTGGCTATCCATGTAGCATCACAATCTAGGGCAATATTGACATCCTCTTTAACGGCCCTAACATGTGCCAGGATGTCTGCCTTCAAGCCTTGCTTAATTATGATCTTAGTGGCCTCCCGATGATCCCGAGAAACGACTGGACTAATTTCTATCTGATCAACTCCAAAAGAGTCAAGCATCCACGCGATCTGTATTCTTTGTTTGTTGGTAAACGCTACACCCGGGTGCTGTTCCCCTTCTCTGAGTGTTGAGTCAAGAATTCGTATTTTTTTACCCACTAGTGGCGAGTCATTATAGTGATGCGCAAAATGGTTAGGATCATCTGATTTTAGTGACATTCTTTACCACATTATTTGAATTCCGAACAAGATATAAATCTTTTCGGACAAAAAGCATTATTAGATTCAACAAGAACGCCTAGTTGGTTAATGTTCTCAAAATAATAACTGTATTCGAATCAGATATACCTTCAATCCTTCGGATTAAGTCAACACTTTGATTGATTTCAGATATTGAACCTGCAGAGATAATAGCCGCGATGTCAAATTGGCCGGTAATTTCATAAACTATTTTTACGCCGTGAATAGCCAAAAGTCTAGTCGTTACAACTGCAGTATCAGCAGCAGAATCCACAGAGAGTAATGTAATAGCACTAGTTTTTTCTCCTGTATCTACCTCTAGAGTGAACCTCTTTATTATTCCTGAGCGTAACATATTCCTAACTCTCCTCCTGACTGCCGATTCTGACAAGTTTAACTCCTTACCAATATTTACAAATGACATTCTAGCATCACTTTTTAGAATGTCCAAAATTCTGTGATCAATATCTAACCTGGCAGTGTCAGACATTATGCTTTTTCGCCTCGGATGTAAATAGAGAATCCATAATTGAAAGTGCACGGTCTACTGTATCCTCATCCATAACTAAGGGGGGCAGTAACCTGATTATGTTTCTTCCTGAGTATAACATCAATAGTCCATTCTTAATCCCCTCCAGAAGAATATCCCGAACGTCAAATCTCATTTCGATTGCAATCATCATTCCCAATCCACGAACATCTCGAATAATGGGATGATGACTCTTTAATTCAAGCAGCCCTGATTTGAAATACCTTCCAATCCTTTCAGCTTTACTTACCAAATCCTCTCCACGTATTACATCTATTACTGCAGTTCCAGCAGCACATGCAATTGGATTACCAGCAAAAGTCGATGAATGCTCTCCTATCTTCATAACTTTTGCTATTTCAGGTTTGACGAATGTTACTCCCATAGGTATACCAGCTGCAATACCTTTTGCTATGCACATAATATCAGGAATTGCATTCCAATGTTGCCCGGCCCACATCTTTCCTGTCCTCCCAAGACCAGTTTGAATTTCATCAAATATCAGTATCAATTTTCTTTCATCACAAATCCTTCTAACGGAACCGATGAAATCGTCTGGGGGAATTATCACTCCAGTTTCACCCTGAATCGGCTCCAAAATCACAGTTCCAATATTTTCATCAATGGCATCATTTATTTCGCCAACTCTACCATAAGGAACAAATTTAACGCCGTCTTGCAATGGGAGAAAGGATTTTCGGTATTTCATATTGTGCGTTACCGCTAGTGCGCCAAGGGTCTTCCCATGGTAACCACCATACATGGAAATTATGCCAGATTTTTGGGTATACTTTCGAGCAAATTTAATGCTCGCCTCAACAGATTCGGCACCGCTATTGCTGAAGAAAATCTTAGATACTCCTGACGG
Source organism: Nitrososphaeraceae archaeon (assembly GCA_036558405.1). Taxonomy (GTDB): domain Archaea; phylum Thermoproteota; class Nitrososphaeria; order Nitrososphaerales; family Nitrososphaeraceae; genus TA-21. The sequence continues at coordinate 92,385 of DATBFR010000093.1, forward strand.
TGCTATAGATTCGAGGTTCTTTAGAAAGCGGAACCGGGTTTCGTTATAAACCGACATATGAGAAATTGTGATTTTATGCAATTGCTCTTCAACTGCATTAATTACCTTGTTGTTAGAATAACCTATTAAACCAACGCCATATCCACCCATGCAATCAATATAATCTCTTCCATTTACATCCCAGATTGTCGAACCACTTCCCCTTTCAACAGTTATTGGGAACCTTTGGTACAATTCTACCAGAAATGAGTCCTCGCTTTCTATATTTATCATTTATAAATCACAGTACAATTATTGTGCAATAGTGCTGAAGAAATTGGCTCAGAAACATTTGCCGAAGATATGATGGCTTCCTTAGCTCCTAGTGTTAATGCTTCAGTACAGGCCAGTACTTTCTTTTCCATTCCGAAACCTATCTTTGGTAAGATTGACCTTGCATCTTCCATAGAAATTCTCTGAACTAGCTTATCATCCATATATAGCCCGTTTACATTTGTAAGGAAAATTACCTTGTCCGCATTTAGACCGCCAGCAATATAAGCCGCTGCTCTATCTCCATCTACATTCAGAAAGTCAAATTCTTCACTAAGAGCAACCGGTGAAATAACAGGAGTGTATCCTTGGTCTAGTAACAGAGTCAATAATTCTATGCGTACTTGTTTTATTTTTCCCGTATATCCGCCATCAATCAGCATTTTCCTTCCTTTTTCGTTTAGAATGGCTAACTTGTTCTTTCGAATTGCAACCAGAACATGGTCATCTATCCCTGACAGGCCTACTGCATTAAGGCCTTCCTTTATTAGCATTTTAACGATGAGTTTATTTATTTTTCCAGACATCACCATTGTATAAATTTCAGCCGTTTCCTTGTCAGTATAGCGGCTCCTAATGCCCCCAGGAGAAACAATAAAACGCTGTTCTTTACCAAGTTTTGTTGCTATAGATGTTACCTCATTACCACCACCATGTACCATTAATAGTTTCTCCCCCATAGAGATCTTACAAAGATCTTTAATGGTGGACTCGTGCAAATCATTTAATATGCTTCCACCAAACTTTACTACAATCATACCGGGGTCAACGGGGTATACCATAAGCCATCAACTTCATTGAACTTACTCATTATATTCATAATCTGTACAGCCGAACCCGCGGCGCCCTTCATTAAGTTGTCAGATGCAGAAAGAGCTACGATTCTCCTATTGTCTTCGTCGAGGTCGAATCCTACATCACAAAAATTAGATCCAACGACAAATTTTGGATCAGGGAATTTATATAACCCTTTCTTGTCTTTGATTAGTCGTATAAAAGGCTCATTCCTATACGAATCTCTATAGTACCTCCACAAATCTATCTCAGATGCAACTTCTCTCATGAAGACATGATTGGTAGTTAATATGCCTCTGACTAAATTCACAGCGTGAGGGCTCATGCTAACGTTTACTTTATTGTGTGCAAGCAAGCTCAATTCCTGCTCAATTTCCCCCGTATGCCGATGTTTTGCGGGCTTGTAAGGCCTAATAACACCATATCTCATGGCGTGATGGGTACCGCTACCTTCTTGAGCACCTGCGCCTGAAGAACCAATTTTGCTATCCACTACAATTCGATCCGTTTCAATAAGGTTATTTTTTATAAGAGGGCTAATAGCTAAAATAGAAGTAACAGCCATACAACCTGGAGAAGAAACAATCTGTGACGACATTATTTCTTGCCGGTGCAACTCAGGGACCCCATATGTAGACTTAAGAAGAAGTTCGGGGAAAGGATGTTCCCATCCATACCATTTGACATAATCATGAGGGTCTTTCAATCGGAAATCTGCCGAAAGGTCGATTATCTTGACTCCTCTGTCGAAAAGGTCCTTTACTATGTGAACCGCACTTCCGTGAGGAACCGCCGTAAATACAATGTCACATTTAGATGCCAGTTTGCCAATATCTAGAGGCGAAAAAGTAATATCGATAAAACCTTTCAAACTAGGGTGTACTCTGTGCACGTATTCTCCAGGATGTTGCCGTGAAGTGACCATTGTTATCTCCACTTTCGGATGTACTACAAGCAACCTTAGTAGTTCTCCACCAACATAACCAGATGCTCCAACGACTCCTATTTTCATAATCTTTGAATCTTGAGAACAGTCGTGACAATGCATCTTATGAATTTTATTATTTAAAGGATTATTGAAATCCGAAGCTTTCAGATATTGTCTTCTGGCAGTGAGAAAACTTATTGATTATTGTCATCGTCTACATTCCTTCACCAAGTAATCAATCATGGACCCTGCAATATCATGGTGCGAGACTGCGGATGCGCCCCTGAATTCTACAGTATTATTTATTTCGTGGACCAAATAACCACGTTTTGGATCCTCCATTATGTCGATTCCCAAAATTCCGTCACCCACTGAACTTGCAGCTTTGAATGTTATCTCCTCTAGTTCTGAATTCATAGGTACTAGTTCCGTCCTGCCACCAGAAGCTACATTTGTAATCCATTTGTTATCAGGTGCGAACCTATAGACCGAAGCGACAATTCTATCTCCCACTACAATACACCTGATGTCCCTAGGGGGGCGATCAATCTGTTCTTGAATATAATATATTCTCGAGAACATATTGCCGATTTCCTCCCTGCTGTCTATTAATAATTCCGCGGCCGACTTATCCTTAATTAGATATACTCCTCTTCCCCATGATCCAACAATGGGCTTAACAACCAATGGATACCCCAATTTCTCCATTAGCTGTATAGCAGATTCAGAACTGAATGCGAAGCTAGTATCAGGGGTGGGGACGTTATCTCTAGTTAAAGCCAGACTAGTGAGAAGTTTATTTCCGCAAATTTCGCTAACACTAAAGTTGTTAATTACCTTAAATCCAAAGAATTCTAAACAAGAAGTAATGTAAAGTCCTCGGTGATGACTTATTTCCCGTTGAAAAACAATATCGCCAAAATCAAAATCGTTTTTCCTTGAACTAGAATCGAAAACCAGCGTTTTGCCATCAACAAAATTTGGCAAGTATCCTTTCTCATTTATTTTTTTTAGTAATTCTTTTTCTTCAAATCGAACCTTGTCATATACTATACATAAACGGACCATCTATTGACCCCAGTCTTCTCCGACTGTTTCAGCAGGTTTAACATCTATTGAATCCCCTTTCTTGAGTACAATTTCGAAGTCTGCGCCGCAATCAGGACATGTAATAATTTCACCGACCATTACATCTTGAGCAGCGTCAATTTCAGCTCCGCAGTCCTTACACTCCACGTTCATTTCTTATCCTGCTCGCACATTTCTTTTTCAAGTGGCACTGCTCTTAAATTATTCGCCAAGACGGATTGCATTCCCCATAATTCTATAAAACCTTTGGCCAGCCGCTGGTCAAATTTTGAACCAGATTTGTACGTAGCTAGACTATTCCTATAGATAGAATTTTCAGATTCTCTTCCAACTACTCCCATAGATCTATTTTGCAATTTCATCCTTACCTTTCCTGTTACTCCTCTCTGCGTTGCATCTATAAATGTATCCAGATCCTTTCGAAGAGGATCGAACCAAAGACCACAATAAATTAACCAACTCCACTTCATATCAACCAACTGTTTGAATTCTAATTCATGTCTGGTGAGAACCATATTTTCCAAGTCCATGTGAGAGTCTATAATAGCCAAGGCCGCAGGAGCTTCATAAACTTCTCTCGACTTAATCCCTACAACTCGATCTTCAATATGGTCAATTAGACCCACTCCGTGTTTTCCTACTTTTAAATTTGTGTATGATATTAGATCAGCCAAATTCATCACTTTTCCGTCAACTGCGATTGGTATTCCATCTTTAAATTCAAAGGTGATATATTCCGTTGAATTTTCCGCGCTAGTTTTAACCAATTGAAGCACATCGTCAGTAACCTCAAATAAAGGATTTTCTAATTCCCCCCCCTCAATAGCTCTTCCCCAAATATTCAAATCAATACTATGTTTCTTGATTTCATTGCTAAGGGGAATTTCGTTTTTTTGAGCATAGCTTACTTCAAGATCTCTAGTTAAATTCAAGTCTCTTATAGGTGCTAATATTTCAATGCTAGGGTCAATTGCATGGAATGCTAAATCGAATCTTACCTGATCGTTCCCTTTCCCTGTACATCCGTGAGAGACATATCTAGCACCCTCTTTCTGAACTAGCTCCATAATTTTAGTCGCTATAAGCGGGCGAGCTAAAGCTGTAGCAAGAGGGTATCTCCCCTGGTATAGCCCATTTGCCCTGATTGATTTTGCTACATAATTGTTTACGAATTCTTTTTTTGCGTCGATATTTACATGTCTTACTGCCCCCAGCAATTCCGATTTCGCTTTGATGGCATCCAAGTCGTCATCTTGTCCACAATCAATAGTTGCAGTGATGACGTCCATTTTGTAATCAGTTTGAAGATACTTTACACACACTGAAGTATCCAGACCACCAGAAAAAGCCAGAACCACCTTGTTCCTTGTCATGGCTAATGCAAGCGTTAATTTACTAAATTTATTTCTATTGGTTAGTCCATTCATATCTGAAGTAATGGTTTACGAGCTCAGAATTAAGCTGATAAGATTCTTTCAGTTTGCCCAGAGGTGCACATCACCGTTTGGAATTAGCCACCAATATCTAATGATTTAAGAATTCAAAAAAGTTCCCATCTTGTCCAAACTTGGATTTTGCAATCAAGGTCAATGAATATTTTATTAGAGTATTCTTTATTTAGCAATTATAGCAAAGATAGGAACCCTTAAAGAGTATTCCCACTACACAGAATCTTGATTGTATATTGTACAAACATACAAATTCAGGCTGACCTCTACAGGAATGTAATTGCGTAAACCAGATTAAAACTCAATATTAAACCAGAAATAAAAAAGTAGGTCAGAAGATCACAAAAATATAAACAGGTCATGAAGTTATTGCAAAGCAATTTAGGGCTTGATTAATCAAGTTATGCATATCTACACTAACAAGCAGAATTGTGAGCAATTTAGTGGTATGGAATAAGGGAAACCATTAAAAAACAGATTGAACAATCACTATTGTGTCACTATATAAGAGATATTCAATCGATGAAATTACACGTAAGGTATCGTCAGAGCTGATCGATAATCCCTCTGGGCTTTCTGGTGCAGAGTTGGCAACTAGGACCAAAATAAATAGGATGACTCTGGCAAAATATCTAGACCTAATGCTGGCAAGAGGATTGGTTCGAAAAAAAAAATTGGTAGCTTAAACATATGGTTTCTGGATAGATATATTTCACAACTGGAGTTTCCCATAAATTACGTTGAAGTACAGCAAAAATTATTAGATTCATTAATTTCAGGAAATTATCATGTAGCGATAAACCTGGTCTATAATCTTGTATCTAATGATGTGACCAAAACATACTTGTTGACCGATGTAATATTACCAACTTTGAAAATCATAGATGATTTATACAGCAGAGGAAGGATAGGCCAAAGTGAAAGACTAACTACCAACGCATTTGTAAACGATTTGGTTGTACTAATTAGATTGATCCCACCTGATTCGACGAAAAGATTGAAGGCATATTCGTTATGCGTTGCCGGGTCAGAAGATTCTGTATCTATTGCAAAGGTCTCATCTGTTTTGATGCATCTCTCTGGTTGGAATTCTCTTTTTATGGGAAACGTAGAAACTACGATAGACCCTTTCTTTGATATTGACATACAGAGGTATATCGTAAAGACATTTGGAAACAAAAAAGGACTAATCGCAATTATTATCTTTTCCAATTCAGAAAGCAGCTTAAGATTCTTGTGTAATGCAATAAGGAATTTGAAATCCCGATTTACGGGGGATTTAAGATTTCTTGTTTTGACCAAAGAAGATTTTAAAGGAATTGCACGCTCATTGGGAGCAGACAGTGCGAGTTCTGAATTCGATTCCCTGCTCAGTTGGCTAAACGGAGAATATGAAAAGACGTACATTTAACCTCTGATCCCGAACCACATGTCTCTATAAAAAGGGAATTTGAGCTGTAGTATTGAATATCGATGGGCCGAAAGGGATTTGGACCCTTGACCTTTCGATTATCAGTCGAACGCTCCACCAAGCTGAGCTATCGGCCCACCAAAATTCTCTCTAGTTTCGTTATTTAATCGTGTGGAATTATCCTGACATGATTTTGGTATTGAATCTTAGTCGCAAGAGTTGATTGCAGTTTGAAACAATGCCTTTAAGAGTCACATTAGCGCGTAAAAAAAAAGGTACCGTTGAATATATCCAAAGTAGGCATAATAACAAAACTTAACAATCAAGACGCGATGGAGGCTGCAAGAAATATAGCTGATTTTTTTAGAGCTAAACACGTAGAGGTCTTTTCTATAAATAATATTGATCATCCAGAGGTGAATGCCATATCGCCAGAAAAAATTGGAAACATGAATTTAGATTTGGTTTTTTCAGTCGGAGGAGACGGGACTACTTTACGCACTTTTAGAATGTTACCCAATTCCACTCCTGTCTTTAGTGTGAACATTGGAGGCACTAGGGGAATTCTTGCAGAGATTGCAGGAGATTTCGATATCAATGAAAAATTAGAAAATATTGTCAGAGGCGATTGTTTTCTTGATGCAAGAATTAGAATAGCGGCGCAAGTGGGCGATAAAATTCTAGGCCCTGCACTAAATGATATTGTCATTACTAGGTCTGGTTTAACAAGAACACCAACCTTCAAAGTCTGTTTATTAGATGATTGTTTGTCCGTCCGAATGGATGGAATAATAGCAGCTACACCTACGGGTTCTACTGGGCATTCGCTTTCCTTGGGGGGACCGATCGTACATGAACAAGTAGATTGTTTAATGATCCTTCCTGTCGCTCCAGTTAAGAGAATGCCATGTTTCATTGTAAATCCTCAAGTAATCTCCATTACGTCAACCCACGACTCAAATCTAGTGATTGACGGTCAAGATGTTTATGAAATTAAGGCTGATTCTAGCATATTAATATCTCGGTATCGATTTGATGCGATCTTTGTACGACTACGTAAGAGAGGAATAACTCAAATTGCAAAGTTGGGCTTCTGAAACTTTCGTACTGGACGCCACAGCCTTTTATCAAGGATTTCCATTAAGAATAAACCGAAAATGCGTTACCACTGAGCTGGTAGTAAGAGAAGTATCCCATCTAATGAAGGAGTTATGTCCAATTACTCTTCTAATAGAAGCAAAGAAAATACACGTAGCGCAACCAAAAGATAAAACCGTAAGTTATACTAAATCTATGTCTACTAAAATAGGCGATTCGAAGATTTCTCCCTCAGATGTTTCGGTCATTGCTCTAGCAGTGGACCTTAGGGGAACAATCGTGTCAGATGACAATAGAGTATTTAATCTAGCGACAATTATGTCTGTGCCTTGCCTGCAGCTCTCTTCTTCAGGAACAAAAACAATCAGAAAATGGACCAAGTATTGCAGGATATGCTCAAAGAAGTACTCGTACCACGAAAAAACTTGTTTGATTTGCGGAAATTCATTAAGAGTTAGATTTAGAGATAAAAATATGGCCGGTAGATATAATCAAAGATAGTTGGGGATTACTCTATTGTTATCTTATACCTTCGACACCGAGTACTAAGCATGTCCAAATCCGAATTCATCTAGTTGATACTTATGAAATATACTGAAAGCCTATTTGGCCGTACCGATTAGAGCAATCATAATTCATTGTTAGGATTTATTGCAGTGAATGAGGAAGGGAAGATCTGAATTAGATTTTGATATATCTCGTGAAATCTGATCTGATAGCTTATCCTCAATCATTCTTTTTAATCTGAGGGCATTCATCAACATTTCCTGATCAAGACCAATAAGGTTATTGACCTTCAGTGCTTTATCCCATCTCTCTACGAACAAGCGTTCATGCAATTCACCAACCATATCAAAAAAACTTGTAACTACTCCCTTACCGCTGGTACTATCAACAGAAATGATCTTGGATGAATCAAAAGATAAGACACTATTACAAAATTGATGAAGCCTAATATCTATCCCTTTTGGAAGAGAATGAATATATGCGTTGTCCAAGCACTGGGATGCAACCAACAATCTTATTGTAATTCCCCTGGAAATAGCTAACTTTAACGCATCATCACAGCGAGAGAGTATGTTAAGTCCCCAAGAATCTATCATTGCACTAATGACAGATTTTGAAGCTAAAATAAGATCAGTAACTCTTTGATCTATAAATTTAGGATCGATGATGGTGTATTTCTTCTCCTCACATCCAAATGCTTTTTTCCTGGCCTCAATCTTCATAAGTCCGTTGATAATCCTCTTCATGTTCTTCAGCTTTCTCTCATGAAACGAGATTATTTCAAGAAATGCTACTTCAGGAGTCACAGCAGACGCTATCACTGGTTTGTGGTTGGTCAGTGTCAAAAGACCTTTTTTCTGTAGTTTTTTAAGTGTCGAATATATTTTGGTTCGAGGTAAATTGGAATAATAAGCTAATTCACTTGCACCCAAACTACCTTTTTCCACCAATGTAACATAAGCCCGTGCTTCATATTTTGAGAGACCAAATTCTTCTACATTTCCAACCAAACCAGCCTCTGACGATGAATGGATTCTACTGGAGGACATATATGCATTCATGTGCGCATATAATATTTATTAAAAGTAAAGTTGGGTGTCAATTACATTATATTAAACTGAAAAAATTATCGAGCTCTGGCAATATCAGATTGGTATAAGTATGTTACTGGTGTCAAGAACAACACCTTGATGTTCTGTAAATCATATCCATTGTCGGCATGAAATTAGAGCATCTTTAATGTTTGAAAGTTATTTGCGTATTATTAATCTCAACTTCATACCTACTTTGATCAATTTGTGAAAGCCTGTGCAATACGCCCACGACAAAAGGTAGCTTTTCACCCGTCCGTGTGACTGAGCATTAAGTCAGCTCGTAATTTAATATATTTTCAGATGACAAGTTGAGTACGAGAATTTTATTGCAAAATAAGATTGTGAAAATCCCAATTATTATCCAATTTTTGCAAAAAGAATCCAAAAATGGGTCTACTTCGTAATTAAGTTGCTATTCTTTGAATAAAAGTAAAGAGAGGAATTCCAATTGTTTCCCAGTTAATGCTAATTTTTAAATTAGTTCATTTTATTTTGTTCCTTACACAACATAGATTCACAACATAGTAATTCAAATCCGTATCACGCATTTTTGGTAAGGGTCGTAGTATTTTGAGTCTAGCTCCACAAGAATTAGAAAATACCGCTAGTAAATATGCCGCTGAGGCTATTCGATTAGATTCCCAAGGTTCACGGGGACTTGCAATTCAGGCATATCAGAGAGCTATCGAAGCATTAGCAAAACTAATTCAGATATATCCTGACTACAAACTGAACAAAATTTACATGGAAAGGGCAAGTGCATATCAAAATAGAATAAAGGCCCTACAAATGTCCACCGGAGTTACTGATTCTCATCCAGATCAAAATCTGAAGAGGATAAGGTCCAACCAAAACAGTAGAATCGACAGTACAAATAGTTCTGGGAAAGTGGAAAATAGCTCCGAGAGTCCTGGCGCTGGATTTGATGATTTAATCATGAAAGATAAACCTCATGTTTCGTGGGATGAAGTAATAGGCTTGGATGATGCAAAACGTGCGATAAGAGAATCAATTGTATACCCAACTAAGCGTATGGATCTATTTCCACTCGGGTGGCCGCGCGGCATTTTGCTTTATGGACCACCAGGGTGTGGCAAGACACTATTAGCAGCTGCCGCCGCGGCAGAGATAGATGGCTATTTCATAAATGTTGACGCTGCCTCCATGATGAGCAAATGGCTAGGCGAGGCAGAAAAAAATGTCTCTAAGCTTTTTGCTTTGGCTCGAAAGTTACATGATAATGAAGGTGTTCCTGTACTTCTTTTCGTTGATGAAATTGATTCGCTTCTGGGCTCAAGGAATGGAGAAGTCGGCGGCGAAGTTCGAGTAAAGAATCAGTTTCTGACGGAGATGGATGGAATAAATGGAAAATCCAAGGAATCAAAATTATACGTTATTGGTGCAACAAATAAACCTTGGACCCTGGAAGCAGGATTCTTGCGACGATTCCAAAAGAGAATTTACGTTTCACTTCCTGATCAGTCCTCGAGATTACATTTGTTTCGACAATATACGCAACGCTTGAAGATGGAAAAATCATTAAGGGCAGAAGATCTCGCAAAGTTAACCGAAGGTTATAGTGCAAGTGATGTGAAGGACATATGTCAATCAGCCCAACTGCGCGTTGTAGATGAACTCTTTGAGAGTGGAAAAGCCCTGGAAACTGAAGCACATACAAGATCAATTTCAACCTCCGATTTTAGAGAGATTCTTAAGAGAAGAAAACCTAGCGTAAGTATAGATATGATGAGAGCATACGTCCGCTGGAGCGAGCAGTTCAAAGCTCTATAGTTTCACTTATTACTATCTGCAAACCTTCTGAGGGCATCGATTATCTTCTTCTCGGCAGAATTTCTATCACCCCATCCCGTCACTTTTACAAATTTTCCGGGTTCAAGTTCTTTATAATGCTCGAAAAAATGTTTTATTTTATCAAGCAAATGAGATGGAACGTTATCGATATCAGTAATGACAGAGTAACTCGGATCTATTTTAGACGTGGGCACGCAAATGATCTTTGCATCACTGCCCTCTTCATCCTCCGTATACAATAATCCCACTGGAATAATATTCAACATTGACATTGGTATCAGTGGTGAGTCGCCTAGGATCAACACGTCAATAGGGTCTCCATCTTGTTCCAACGTATTAGGTATGAAGCCATAATTGCACGGATAGTGCATGGATGTGAATAGCATTCTACTGACGGTGATAAATCCTGTTTCCTTATCAAACTCGTATTTGACATCGCTACCTTTGGGGATCTCTATGACGGCTCTGATATTTGATGGAACTGTGTCGGCTGAGACTTGTTTATTCAATTCCGCAGTAAATTTCATGCAATGACGTGGGCTCTACTTATTTATATTCTGAGAGGGTTACCTGATATATAACCGTAGATTTTATCACGAGCATTTGCATCAGTGGCCAAGTCAACCTATTTGATCGGACAAGTAGGTTGATTTCTAACCGGTACAAATAAAAAATACGTAGCTGCATATAGATTTAGCACTTACTTACATGAAATTATTCAATAAATTCGACGCAAAAATGATCGAGAATGAAGTCAGACCATATTTGGATGACATTGATTGGGTACACTTGCTTCGTGAAAAGTATTCAAGGGCGAAAAATGCTGTAGGGTATATCGAGGGTCCACCAACACTAAACGCTGAACCTCATATGGGACATCTTAGAGGTCGGATAATCAAGGATTTGTGGTACAGGTACAAGACTATGCAGGGTAATAATGTAGTATTCAGAGCCGGTTGGGATACCCAGGGTTTACCAATAGAACTGCAGGCAGAGAAGACATTAGGCCTTACCGGTAACAAGTCAGAAAATATTAGCCAAGTTGGAATTGACACTATAGTAGCAACCTGCAAGGACCTAATTAAAAAAAATGCCAAAAGGTGGATTGAGGTTGATAGACTTCTCGGCATGTCATTTGACTATGACAATGCCTATTGGACATATAAGGACGAGTACATCGAACGAGAGTGGAAATATCTCAAGAATGCCTGGGAGAAGGGCATACTTGATGAGTGGTTCAGAGTAGTAGCATATTGTCCTTCATGCCAAACATCCCTGAGTAACTCGGAGGTCAATCAGGGATATAAGAATATAGAAGATCCATCCTTCTATTATAAAGTCAAACTGTCAGGAGAAAATACCTATCTGTTGATCTGGACAACGATGCCCTTTACATTGGTAACAGACGAATTGGTCGGCGTGAATCCTGATGCTAATTATTTATTTGTAAACGTAAACAATGAAGTTTGGATAGTAGCTTCAGATCGGTTAAATCCTTTAATGGAGGAGCTAGGCATTAAAAATTATGTAGTAACAAAAACTGTTTTGGGTAAGGAACTTGAAGGGAAATACTATATCCATCCGTTACTAGATCTTATTCCTGGACTGAAAAAATTATCTAATGCAAAGCTTATTCACTATGTAATTGCAGATAAAATGGTTGATATAACTACAGGAAGCGGGTTAGTACACCTTGCCCCTGCAAATGGAGAAGAGGATTTTGAGATCGCGAGCCGAAGGGGTCTACCAATTTTCGTCCCCATCGATGACAAAGTGGTATTTACAGAAGAGGCAGGAGTTTTTGCTGGTAAATTTGTGCGAGATACAGATGAGATGGTTGTTGACGCTATGCATGGATCTAATGCTTTGGTAAGTTACGGAAAAATACTACATCAGTATCCCACCTGCTGGAGGTCAGGCCATCAGGTTGTCTGGCTTGCCCGAAGAGAATATTTCTATATGGTAGACAAACTTGAAAATAAACCACTACTTGCTGCCTCCAAAGTAGAATACTTTTTTGGTTCTCCACGAAATAGGTTCTTAGAAATTATTAAGGAGAAGGTACCTTGGTGTATTTCAAGGGAGCGTGTATGGGGAACTCCAATACCTATTTGGAAATGCAAATTGTGTGGGAAGAAGGATCCTCTATTCTCAAAGCTTGACATCGTTTCCCGAGCGAGTAAGCTTCCAGATGGACAAGATTTCGAACTTCATAGACCATGGATAGACCGAATAGAGATCACATGTACTAATTGCGGTAGTATCATGTCTAGGGAGCCCTTCGTTCTGGACACTTGGCATAACAGTGGTGCTTCTCCATATGCTTCACTCAGCGATAACGAATTCTTGAAACTAATACCGGCTGACTTTCTGACTGAAGGAATAGATCAGACTAGGGGATGGGCCTACACGCTTCTAATTAACAATATCATAATGCGTGATAAGGCTGAAAGCCCATTTAAGGCGTTCCTTTTCCAAGGACATCTTCTCGATGAGAAAGGGAATAAAATGAGCAAAAGCCAAGGTAATGTAATAGACGCAAAAGAATATTTGTCCAAGAACTCTGTTGATTTGTTACGATACTACTTAATGTGGAAGGCTTCCCCGATTGATTCGTTTAGCTTTAATCCCGATGAACTTTCTACAAGGCCCTATCAAGTATTCAGTACATTGTATAATCTTCATATTTACTTGCAGCAAAATTGTGAGTACGATAAATTTGACTTAAACAAAGTCGATTTGGAGAATATCAAAAAAAGTAAATTCTATGGACTAATGGAAAAATGGATTAATTCAAAGTTACAACTACTGATTCGCAACGTCACCAAATCAATTGAAGTATGTAAATTTAACGACGGAGCAAAGTTAATTGAAGACTTTATCATAAACACCCTGAGTCAGACATACGTCCCATTTACCAGAGATGAACTCTGGGAAGATAGTTCTGGAACAATTGAGCGCAGGATTGTTATATACACGGTACTTGGCGTAGCATTACGATACGTCGATATTGTGCTACACCCATTTTGCCCGTTCATTACCGATTACTTATTCCTAGTGTTGTTTAATACAAATAAAACAATTCAGCTCGAATCTTGGCCACCTTTAGTTGAAGGCGATATTGACCTTAAGGTTGAAGGTTTAGTTGCTAAAATGAGAGAAATAATTTCATTATCTAATTCAGCAAGAATGAAGGCTAAGATAAAGAGGCGTTGGCCAATAGGTCAAGTAGTAATATTTTCAGATAATGAAGAATTATCGCAGGTTGAAGAGTATTCTGATCTCATGAAAGTCCAACTGAATACGGATAAACTAGAAGTCAAGTCAATACCGCAGATAAAAAACATCTATGATAGAGTCATGGCACTTTTGGATCTAGGTTTAATAAAAATTTCAATCAAACTCAAGATAAAGAGATTCGCTCCTTACTTGAAGGATCGACTACCAATATTAGTATCCTCTTTTGAAAATGTAGATCGAATGATTGTATTGCAAAGCTTGTTATCAAATGGGAGCTATCAGTTAAGGATCGGCAATGACTCCTTCGAAATAGTAAGGGATGACTTAGACTTAACTTACAGTGCGTCTGATGGATACTCGATTGCAGAAACAGAATCTTACGATACAGTGATTGTTATAGAAACTAATCGAGATATGGTTCTTGTAACCAAAGGTTTTGTCAAAGATCTGGCTAGAAACCTTCAGCAGTTAAGAAAGGAGATGGGCTATCTTCCAACAGATTTATTATCTTACGCACGTGTTTCTAATTTAAGTGAAACTGAAGTGGCTTCCCTGGGAGTTTTCAAAGATGAGTTGGCCTATTTAGTGCGGGCAAAGTCTGTTGAGTTTTATCTACATCTCTTGGAGAAAGATAAGTATAAGGAAATAGAAATAGATGGAAGAAAATTTTTGATATCAATAAAATAGTCATTATGGAGAACCTGTAAAATTTTCTACATCGAAATGAAATACCAAGTCAAGAGTTCGCACTTGCGTTGATGACTAGCATCATTCCTTGCTCTTATTTTAGCACAAATTTAGGTTTAGATTTGGCTTGAGTTAGTTAAACTGCAGAATTTCCGTGTAGCAGAATTTAATTCAATATATGTTCCTTTGATTCGAACTGTTAAAATTTCCTGCTATTTTTAATAGTAAGTAATATGAGATTTTGATCTTCATTCCTTCGCGGAAGTTGACTACTATTTAACTTGTCTATCCTTAATGATATGGATGGGAGTGTACGCGGGTAGCTAATACTTGCATTGGTTCTCCGAGAAAGTATTGGCTCAGATTGAGCTAACTTAGCCTTAGTATGAAAATGAAGTAATCATTAAATTTGATTATTGGATACATTTTTGGCATGAAGTTATACTCTGAAGTAAGGCCATGGGGTCGCTTTGATAGATTTAGCGAAAATGAACGTTGTACTGTCAAGCTTTTGTATATCAACTCTGGTTCACGTTTAAGTCTTCAGTATCATAAGAATAGGCAGGAATACTGGAGAATTGTCAAGGGTAATCCCGTTATTCAAATCCACGATAAAGAAATTCATAGCAGGGAGGGTGAAGATATCGTCATCCCAACGAATGCAAGACATAGGATATCAGCTGGAAATTCTGATTGCGTTATTCTCGAAGTATCGGTTGGCGAATTTGATGAGAATGACATAGTACGTATTCATGATGATTATGATAGAACGTAGGTAGACCAACTTCAATGAGCCGAGCCCATATCCAAAGTAAATAAACCTCGGATTTCTTAACTCTGATATCTAAGAGCAGAATCAGGCAAGATTCATTCAACTTGGGCAGGAAAGCAACTGG
Organism: Nitrososphaeraceae archaeon; assembly: GCA_036558405.1. Classification (GTDB taxonomy): domain Archaea; phylum Thermoproteota; class Nitrososphaeria; order Nitrososphaerales; family Nitrososphaeraceae; genus TA-21. Next base: position 107,702 of record DATBFR010000093.1, read on the forward strand.
GTGATATGGTTAACGAAATACAAATAAAGCCCATGCATTGCTCTACCCATGATGAGCGCAAGTAAGAAGCCACACATGAACCTAGTAGTTGTAGGGCATGTAGACAATGGAAAATCCACTATAGTTGGTCACTTGTTGGTCGATATGGGAGTAATCGACCAGAGAACTATTGATGCTTTTGCAAAGGAATCTGAAGCTACGGGGAAGGGAGACACTTTCAAGTATGCGTGGGTACTCGACAGTATAAAAGATGAGAGAGAAAGAGGTATAACAATCGACCTTGCATTCCAGAAGTTTGAAACGTCAAAATATTTTTACACTCTGATAGACGCACCGGGACATAGGGACTTCATAAAGAATATGATCACCGGTGCATCAGAAGCTGACGCAGCAATAATAGTGGTCTCAACCAAACCAGGTGAAACTGAAGCAGCTACCGAACCTGGGGGGCAAGCACGAGAACATGCCTTTTTGTCGAGAACATTGGGTGTAGGTCAGGTTATTGTCGCCTTGAATAAAATGGACGACTCTAATTATTCAGAAGCTCGCTATAAAGAGGTTAGAGAAACGACAGAAAAAATGTTGAAGCTGGTAGGGTATAATACTTCAAAGATTAATTTCATTCCGGTTTCTGGATGGAAGGGTGACAATCTTGTGAAAAAGTCGGAAAATATGCCATGGTATAAAGGTCCTTCACTTGCTGAAGCGTTGGATTTGTTTGAACCTCCTGAAAAACCAATAGGTAAACCATTAAGAATTCCTATTCAAGACGTATACTCCATCACAGGTGTGGGGACAGTTCCAGTAGGGAGAATAGAAACGGGAGTCTTGAAAGCAAATGACAAGGTCGTAGTGATGCCATCAGGAGTAACCGGCGAAGTAAAGTCTATTGAAACTCACCATACTCAAATGGATTCGGCTGAAGCGGGAGATAATATCGGGTTTAACCTAAGGGGCGTGGATAAGAAATCCATTAAACGCGGGGATGTTATCGGTCCTGCAAGCAGTGCTCCGGCAGTTGCAAAGGAATTTGAGGCACAAATTATTGTAATTCATCATCCGACAGCAATGGCACCTGGCTATACTCCTGTCTTACACGCTCACACCGCACAGGTCGCCGCTACACTATCTGATTTTGTTGCAAAAATAGACCCAAAGACAGGCGGAGCGGTAGAGGAAAAGCCAAAGTTCCTAAAGACTGGTGACGCTGCAATAGTCAGAATAAAACCAGTTAGACCGCTTGCAATTGAGACTTTCAAAGAGTTTCCAGAGATTGGGAGATTTGCGTTAAGAGACATGGGGACTACAATAGCAGCCGGAGTGGTTAAATCGATAACAGAAAAATTCGATCCCAGCGCCAAAGGCAAATGATTCGTTTATGCGGTTTTAATTATGGCACAACAAGCTAGAATAAAACTAACAAGTACTAATCTTACTATGTTGGAAAATGTCTGTTCAGAAATACGAGGGATAGGTGAAAAGAATGGTATCAAATTACGAGGGCCTCACCCTTTGCCCACGAAGAAAATGAAAGTAGTTACTCGCAAATCACCGTGTGGACAAGGAACCAACACCTGGGACAAGTATGAGCTGAGAATTCACAGACGAGTTATTGATCTAGGCGCAGATGACCGTTCAATTCGGCAGCTCATGCGTTTGAAAATTCCTGATGACGTTTATATTGAGGTTTCACTAACACAGTGATAAATTCGAATATTAAATCATCATGTCTGATTGGAAAGTCGTACAAACAGTGATTCCTACCAAGTAGACAAAGTAGGAAACAATCATAGTGAAGGAAATCTGGTGGTATCGATTTTCGTGAATATCATGATATGGAATATTTTCTCGTCGAAATTTATTCTGAAAAGAACCAAAAGGAAGCTTTGAGAAAGTTATAATTTTTTATAAAAGCTTATTCAATTTACTCTTGCTACGATCATAGATGACTTTGATAGGAAATGTATATAGATGGATTGCTAGCAGATTCTCCTCACGGCCTACGAATTTTAGTTGGGTCATCAAAGATCAGTTAGCAGGCAGCGGATTGCCAATCACACTGAAACAATTTAATTGGCTTATTGATCATGGGATAACCGCTATTATAACAGTAAGGGAAGTCCCTCTCCCTTTAGGATGGGTCAACCTTTATGCTCAACATGCAGAAAGTAGCAAAGGTAGTAATAATTCGACTATTAGTTATTTACATGTTCCAGTAGAAGATTATAAGGCACCTTCTATGGACCAAATTAAATCCACGGTATCTTACATTGAAGACCGATTGGCGATTAACGGAAGTTCTGTATTGGTGCATTGCGCCGCTGGGAAAGGTAGGACAGGAACAATCCTTGCAGCTTATTTGATGAAAAAGGACCGATATTCTGCAGATGAGACCATTAGAAGGCTCAGAACTCTACGGCCAGGCTCTATACAAACAGAGGTACAGGAACAGGCGATCCATGCATACGCAGACTATTTAGATAATTCATAATTATTATTGTTTATAACTTTTGTATTATGCTTAGATTGGATTCTCGGTAACAATCATTAACATCTAGATGAAACTCTTAAGATTGACCCTTTTGTTAAAATAGATCCTCCGTTAAAAGTGTTCCATGAACTTTGACAAGCTAGAAATTTATGCCCAGGAGGCCGTTAATGCTAAACATAAAAACCAGGGCGAGCTTGCAGAAAGATTAGAGGATGATCTCACAAGGATGCTAACAGAAAATGAATTGACGTTTCCTATAGAGGAGAAGGGTCTTATAAATAAGAACACTGCATCCTTTATTTATAAAAACGGTAAAACTTATCCTCATTTAATGGAATTCATGGCAAGGATTCTTCATGTTGAGATTCCTATTGAAGTTGATAATTGCAAATTCGGACCTGGAGAAATCGTCGTGTCAGCAAAGAACTATGTCGAGGCCCGTGAGAAACTAGAGGATTGTTCTCACAAACTTCAAGGATTCATTCAGGCCAAACGAGGCCGTAATTTGTAACTTACCTATTACCTCCATTAAGTAACTGGGCCATATAGGTGATTTTCCTAAATAATCAAATCTAATCTCGCATAAATCAATGCTTATGATCAAGTTCTCTAGACTCCCTTGATGCGCCTCGACCGGTTACAGCTCCAGTATAATCACCAGAGACGTCAATAACTTTTTCAGAATCAGATAGTTCCTTAAGAAACTCCAAATTAAGTCTCTGATTAACCACGTAGTGAGTGCCATCATCATAAATTGCTGGTACCATTCCCGTCTTTTGTAGAATATAATCCCTCATTGCTTCCGAGTCTGTCCCTGGTCTAGTAAATATTTCAACCATGTAGAAGGGAGTCTTTTCTGGGTCTGCTTGAATGCGAATAAGAAGATCATGAATAAGAGCAGGATCTACTTTTGGAAAATATGAGGCATATAATGTTTGCAATCCCGCAAATACGTTTTTTATTTCCTTTATTTCTGACAAGATTAAGATATTAACCATGCTTTCTTATGAGTCTTTTTGAAATATGTGTACTAAAAAGACATTTTAGTGACAATATCGATAGGTGTGCAATGACCAGAGGGTATGGTAAAATGGAAGAGCTTGATTCATATAAAAAATATCAAAATTGAAGATGATTCTTATATCAATAATGGGACACACGCCAAAAATCAAACGTCATGTAGAGATTAATCGAAATCGATCAATCTGACACTAAATTATTTTCGTTCTAATGGTACCCTTATTAGTAACTGGGTAATGCCAATTAGGTCAATCTAGATGCAACCGATTCAAGACCGTACTTTTACCATTCTTACAATCATGCTTCATAAAGTAAAAATATTCTTCACCTAGAATACCGTACTTTTTCATTAGCATTATGAGCCTATTAGTATCTAAGAATCTAAATTTTAATATGTAGAGTTATGATCCAATGCTTTTTTATATCTTATTTGCATATCCTGCCGGCTTTTACAACTATTATTCAGCAATACCTAAATAATTCCCACGGACATCAATCATGTTGGAAAAGGACAACATGTCTCAGATTCTGGGAGTTCTTTCCGATAAGCGCTCAAGGGAATTGCTCCACCTTATATCAATTGATAAATCTTCTTCGTTAGAATTGCAAAAGAAAATTAGGTTGTCAAAAAAAGAATTTTATTCCCGAACAGGAAAAATGCTCAGAATTGGATTAATAAAAAGGAGGAAAGGACACTTTGCAATGACAACCATGGGCAGAGCTACTCTTCAACTTGTATTGGAAATAGGAAAAGTAGTAGAGATGAATTGGAAATTTAGAGCAATAGATGCAATAGATCAAACTGCTGGGCTTAGATCAGAATCGAGATTAGAGCTAATACATTCTATTCTTGGAGATTCTTCAATAGAAAATATGATAACATCCAAGGGCCTCTCCACCCATTGATTTTTCAATGACTAAACTTCAACATAAGTGATCCACATAAGGGTTTCTAGGACATTATTGCAATTTTGTTGGAATAAACGACTAATTTTGTCGTCCTGAATAATTCTTCATTTTTTTCTTGAAACCTGGAAAAGCTCTGGAATTTGAGCATCCTGTGCTAGGAGTTTGAAGTATTCAATAAATCTATGTGCCATGTAAGTGTCATCGTATTTGCAAACTGCTATCGTAAATTGTTCGGGATTTATATAATTAACCGTCTCGTAAACTACTTGAATACCGTCAACTATCATAAAACTAATGGGCAATGTTGGGAGCCTTTTTAGATCAAATCTGGGTGATTTCAAGATGTTTCTTGCTAGGTGAGCCAATTCTCTAGTTGGGGGTGTTCTGATGATTGCCGCTAAGCGGTTTTCTACGCTAATTTGCTCAGGGTTGCCGTCTAAGATATGGAAAGTTAGCCCTTTTCCAAATTTTTCAATTACTTTATTGGATATATGGGGATCGTGATACCTTGTTGCGAAGTAAACTTCGCTTTCCGCATTATCCAGTACCTTGAGAACCTCGGGTATCAGACTCTCGAATCTTTTTACAACATTAAAGCTAGTAAGTTGAGTGACATTGATCATCCCACTCATGGTAGTAGCCCCTAAGTATTCGCACAGGACGTTTTCTTTTTGATCAATTGGAAGATCACTTTTGTTTCTTAATACATCCATACTTTTAATGTGCCAAAAATTTGGTATTACCTTTTCTAATGTCTTTAAATGGTTTTCATGAACGACAGCACCGAATGTTGTTAGTTTGTAAATCGATCCATGTTTTTCAATCAAACCCATCTCGACCAAGCGCTTCAACCTCACGTAATATTGTTTTTTTGACTGATTAGTTATAGGACTTGCAGATGAGCGAAGTCCCAATAGCGCAGCATTCAGGATTTCTACTGATTGCTTATCTGCCAAAATCGAAAATATATCTTCAGCCATTATTGGCACGCTTTGGTGCATGACTTTCCTAACACCATTAGCAGTACTCTGTAAATAAACTTTCGGGAATTTTAATGCTTTTCACTAATATTGGTAATTCTCTAGTATTGATTACCCTATTATGATAAAATATCCATATATAGATATTATATGTTCGTAGTAGTGTCAAACATGGAAAGACAGTCACAAGTAAAAATTCTACAAGCTATAGCCGATGATAAGTCACTGGAGATTTTCTGTTCTATAGCTAAGGGAGAAGCAAAGAGTGCAAAAATAAAAAGAACAAGAGGTCTTTCAAAAAAACAATTCTATTGGCGGACCAGACAAATGATGAAATCAGGACTTATCACAAGAAAGAAAGGGGTATTTTCGCTAACTGCTTTTGGAATGGTTGTATACGGTGCTGAAGTTGAAATTGAGAAGGCCTTAAAAAATTTTTGGAAATTAAAAGCTATAGATTCAATCCAATCATCAGGGGAGCTGGGGGAACAAGATTGTGCTAAATTGATCAGGACAATTTTAAATGACGAGAAAATCGAAAACATTCTTGTACCAAACAGTTAGTTATCATACTTTTTCTGTAAGAAATCAATGTTTTCAAAGTCAAATAAAATTACTCTTCATTCTCTATTATCCGCAATTCGTGTATTAATGATGGCAAATATCTTTAACTACAACATCTTCGTATCCTTAGGTGCATGAGCGGCACAACAACTTCCGAACCGAACCGACCAGAAGGATTAAAATGCAATATTTGCGGGAGAATTTTTAGCTCCATCGACTCTTTGAATGAACATAAAAGAATTGAACATGGTGAATCAAGCGAGCCACCAGTTGGAGTCGGCTAATCAGAACTTCTTAAGTACTTCTGGATAATTGAATGATTTTACTGTAAACCAGTATTGTTACTATATAGCTATCTCACTTTCTAGATTATTATGCGCCTTGTGTATCGAGAGTGTAATATGGATCAAGGCTGCAAATTTAGAATTTATTTGATACTAGTTGTGGCCAGCGACTATGATGGAGAGTTAGTAAACCTTGATAATTCGACATCATTGTAATTAGTGAAGGTTAGTGAGCCAATAATTACCATTAACTAAATGATTTGCCGAACTTGAATAGAGTGACTCCATACATCTGATATTATGTTCCCAAGTATTTCTGATTAGAGCCACGTTTTTAAGTAGGAAAATCATATCGATAGAATCATGAAGACCTCCATTTTGGATGGACTTAATTGTTCCGATAAGCGGTTCATTATGTTTATTTTTATTTGAAATGAATTGGTACATGAGTACAGAGACAGGATTTACATTAGAAAGGATATCATTCTCAAACTATCAGAATATGGAGAACTCAATCAAAGTAAGCTTATGAGCTACTGTGGTTTGAATAATATTAAGCATAAGGAGATACTTGATGACATGGTTAAGAAAGGAATTCTCGCAAAGTCTGAGGAGCCTTGGGGAAACAAAACCATAATAAAATATCGAGTATCTGAAAAAGGGAAGGATATATTGAATCAAATTCTTGAACCTTATGAAGAACTCTTTCCGAGGAAAGAAGGATTTGACAAGTAACAAAGTTACCCAATTCATTTTAAGAAAAAAATGGAGAGAGAAATAGAGTAATGGCTGATCCTAGTAATAATAAGAATCGTAACGACGTTAATCTTTTCAGAATTATTGATGGAATCATCTACCAGTTGAACAAGACTAAGAAGATGTTCATAGTCATGATTCTAACTATAATGATACTCCCGCCCGTAACATTACTTATCAGCTCTTTAATTTTTGCCCCGCCTTATGACGAGGAGAGTACGGCACAAAAATCTTTTAAGCCCCCTGAAGGAAAGCAACTTAAATTTTTCAACTTGCGCGTAATTCCGCTAATTATATCAGCTGTATGGTTAGCAATAGGAATTAGACAATGGTTCGTTTTGTCCACGTGGACAAAAAAGTATGAACGATACAAGAAGTTACAAGATGAGCTTGACAAAAAATTGGATGACGACAACAATGGTGATGCTCCAATTCGCTAGGCTACTGTTTCAATCTTCATTCATGTAAAATCCTCTACTCCGTCATTCTCTTGGCTTACTAATGCATAATAATTACTTTATCTATCGAGGTTGCTACAAATAATATGAGTTACCCTAACTCTTCACAATTAGTTGTTGCAGTATCTTCCTTTGCGTCAAAGTCCACAATGCGGTCAACACCTTCCCCACAATCAAATACATCGTGTCCATCA
>DATBFR010000094.1:0-40731 GCA_036558405.1 Nitrososphaeraceae archaeon
GTATCTCTGGGATCCGAAGAATCTTCAGGAGAGCACGATGATTTTATGAATACATCCCACTCGGTGCTAACGGTTCTAGTTGTACCATCAGGAAACGACTTGCTGGTCTCGCTCTTATCTTTGGAAATAATATTTCCAGAATTGTCTTTATGATACTTTGCGTTTACGAATTTTCCATTTAGAATAGGACTGTCGTTGGAAGGAATATCACCTACGAAATAATGCGCGCCCTCCGCTCCGCAGGGGAAACCGCTACCACTTTTTCCGCTTGCAAAAATTCGAATCTGTCCTTTTTCTGGGTCATCTAGTTTGTAACTAAGTGAGATGGAACCAGTACTCGGGTCGGCTGTATTCACTGATCCTCCTGGCATATTCCCAAAAAACCCACACCAGAACACCCAGGTCCCAGTAGGTACAAGTTTATCTCCATCCCAACGTAGATCACCACTAATTTTTGAATTAAAATTATGGAAAGAATCATGCCTGGATGCGGAGAAATGGCCGCTTATCTCATCTGCTGCGCTAAGATTCTTTACAGTCTGACCGCCGCTACTACGGCCGATTCCACTGGAGAAAAGGAGGATAGTAGCGAGTCCCATAATAAACACAAACTTGCCTAATTGCGCCAATGTACACGCTAATCCCTTAGGTTAGATAAATACCATTGCTTACTCATAGAACTAAGGTACTCGGCTGGTTGAACCTTCTAATTAGTTTGCTTCACATTCTAAATTATATAGAATGGCTAAATATTAATGGGCCAAACTTGATGAGTTAGGTTCGGTCATTCAAGTAGCGTCACTGTGTTCTTGATAATGTAATATACGATAGACAAACTAAGAATCGAGATCAACCAAGGTCTTTAAGAAGTGAGGCAAAATATGGATTTGCATTCCGTAGAGTCTTTACTATTTTCCGCAAATTAGACTTGGGCGTATCTGAAACTTCGGTTGAAGTTAACAAATTATTGAGTAAATTGGCAACTGCATTAGAATAGCCCATATACATTTCAGGATTGGGATTATTATCAAATACGGTCAAAAAATACATTGCACAGTCTTGCGGAAACTCTTCCCAAAATTTATCAAGATATTTTAAGATTTGGAAATCGGTATGTACTGCTCCTTGATATTCGTGCTTCTCTTTTACTGCTATATCTAGGAACGGTCTAATTTTTGGTAGTCTAGATTTGTTGAGTGACACAAGCGAGTGACATAAAAGAAATATTGCATTGTTCCTTACAGTTTCTGAATTATGTTCTGCTAGTTCTAGAAATATTGGGATTGCAGAATCAAATCGACTGTCGTCTTCTAATATTTCTTCACGCTTACATTGAAAAGCGATTTCATTTTTCACTCCAAAATTGTATGGACCTTCTAACAATTCATCAAGTAACATTTTATAGGCTATGACTCCTTCACATAGAGCCTTTACTACTATGATGCTTATGACAAATTTTAAAAGCGCATTTTCGCCTTGGCCATTCAGTTTTTCTGTCTTGCCGAACTTACAAATTATTTCTCGACACAAGTCCAGTAACTCAGGTTTCTGATTTCTTGCGAGATAATGTAGATATTCAGTTAGGGAAAACCTAACTCTCCAATTATCCTCTAATATTTTTCTAGCAATTTCCAAACTTTGCTGGTAATCGACTGCTGCAAGAAAACTAAGATTCTTACATACCTCTTCCCGAACTAAGGTATTTTCATCCTTAAGCATTTTAAGACAAAGTTCTTTGTTCTCTGATGTAGGAACATGCCAGGTTATTCTTAATTGGCATGTAGAAGCGTTTGAACGTAGTGTAGGATATGAAAAAATACCTGATTCAGGTGAATTAATTTTTAAACTCGTAGATTCACTTGCGGGATCGGTGCTATTGCAATAATTTTTTATTATTGGCTGCATTTTCTCTATTAGTGAAACTGGTAATTCTTTATTTAGTAAAATGGTTGCTATATGTTCTAAAAGTTCTAACTTGTCCTCTCGTAAACGTAATGTGGGTTCTTTTTCAACCAAACTTTCCAATTTTTGAATTTGTTGCTCACTATTGAGCACTGTTAGATTGATCTTTCTGTCATGCGTTATAATGGGGTCATTATATTCCCTAATAATTCCTAAAGTCTGTAATTCCTTGTCAGTTACTTGAATTTCATTGGCAGCATTCTCATTCTCGATGTACCTGCCATTGTAGAAATCTGAATAATATATGATAACACCAGACAACCAATTTGTCCTCTTGATAGTATTCTGTATTGTATCTCTTAGTTCAACATACTCGTCATAATCATGTTCAAACATGTAACGCCACTCAAACGCATTTATGCCAAGAATAACCGGTTTTCCTCCCACGTATTGTTGCAAACCTATCTTGTAATTGATAGTTCTAATAAGTTGGCTCTTGAATCCTTTCTTGATAGCCTTTGAGGTTATCATAGATTTATCATCTTGTAGTAATTCACTTGTGCTGTCAAAGTCTACCGTGTCAACTACGACACATTCATTATCGATAGCCCTACTATAAGTCACCATGTCAAATGGAGAATTAATGTAATCTCTAGTTGTTACTCTTTTAGCCCACTCCTTAACTGATTCTTGTTCAGTTATCATCCTACGTAATTCTGACGGTAATGAAATAGTTGATAGGTCATCATTAAAAATGTCAATTAAGAATCCCGATTTTTCAGTGCTGGTGTTAACGTTGAAATGTATACTTCCTTCGCTACAAGGTAATTCGTGTAAAAGCAATTTATCAGTCCATTCACGTAGAAATTGCTTTGCGGCCATCTCGTCTATGTGGCCTTCAGAATCTGCAAGTGGAATTAGAACCCTTGTATCAAAGTGGACAAATATTGTATAGTTTGCTTTCTTGCACTTATTGTTCAGGTATTCGGCCAAGTCATTACAAATTTTTTTTATCTTTTTCTCTGGCACCCTCTGTTCAAGAGAAGTCAACTCTAGGTAGATCTGTCTCCCATTACCAATGTTCAATAAGTTGTCTGGCCGTCTACCCGAAGATATTTTTGACTGGATTTTTACCTTCTTTGGACCTATTTTGATATCAATCCTATATGGAATTAGTAATTCACTTACCACTACATGACTAGTGTGGGCGTCTGGACTAGTCAGTTTACTAATTAGGTTATTTTTTTCCTTGATAGACCATAACGTACCAATTTCAAAATGGTTTATCGCCCTTTCTACCTCATCTAACAATACGGGAAAGAATGGGCTATCTACCAATGCAGTAATAGACTTAGATGCAGTCCAGAACACTTGTGGTCTCTTTATGCATGTCTTAAAAATGATATTTCCGCTATTTTCGTAGTATGACTTGTCCTCGTAAGAATTGAAATTATTGAAGTATTTATTTAGAATTGGATAGTTCTTTATTCGCTGTTTTGCAAGCGGCAACTGATCCAGATATTCTTTCTGGAGTTGACTCTGTTTTCTACAAGCCACCTCCTGAACCATATCGAACTATAACGTCTTAGACTTTATTAGTTATATCTTATATTTTAGGAAAAAGTCAAGGACATGGAGACGTATCATATTCAATTCCTTTGGCTGCCTTAATCAACCCAAAAATTGTTCTCCTAAAAGATACGTTGGTTTTACGATTTGCACATTCTTTATTCTTGTAGATTGCGGTCCAGAATTGACTGATATGAGGGGCTTCCGCTCCTACATAGGTCACAGTAACATTCTTTTACAAAAACAAATCAAAACACTTTCAATATTAGCCGCGGTAATAGCAGCAGTAGGATTCGTTTTCAAAATTGTTGAAGTATTAAGCCCGATGGTGGGATAGTGGCCGCAATAAGTCCTGCTAGGTCCTGACTTTCCAGTTGTAAAATGTAACTTCACGTTCACCAAAGATTAGTCCGAGTTGGTTTAGCTGAACTTCTCGTTGCGTCTTGTCTTTAAATTCATACGCCATTAACTTGGCATCGTCGTCTGGCTTGAAAAAATTAAATGGAAACATGAATTAGTTTTCATCAGATGGAAGGTTAACATAATAACTGTCTGGATTGCCCTTTTCAAAAGATTTGCATATACTTAATTGCTCCGATAGAATTTCTGCAAATTCAGAGTCTAGAATTTCTTTGTTTTGATCGTGAGAGATAATTGCGATTGCAGTCTGTATGTTCCTTGAGACTATACATAAGGGAGTAGTAACCTTAGACTCAGTCCAAGCCTTCAAAACAGTATTAATTCTTCCAAGATGTGATTTGAACGGAGAAATCCAGTATTGGGGACCTATCAAGATGTTGTGTTTCTCTACCTGCATAAAGACGTAATGAAGAGCCATTTCGTAAAATGGAATTTCGAAATTTTGTTCAATAAATGAATAATTGTCATCACTTATTTTCTTCCCATCTCTTGTATACAAATCAATGTTTGTGTGTTTTAAATTCTTACCATGGCCATAATCTGATCTAATTAGCATGGAATGAATGTCTCCTTGAGTATATCCGGGTATTAACGGGAGCACAATTTTGTTTTTACGCAACTGATCTGGGTCTAATAAAGTTCGATAGTTAACCTTAAAATCTTCTATTTTTTTATCTCTTAAAATATAGACACTTAAATCAAGTATTTCATTTCCTGAAATAGGAACAGTGGCCCATGCCTTAAGTAAGAATTTATTGAGGTCTTCTAGTTTGAATCCCTTTGAAATTCCCTTGATCTTACTTTCATAATACGTAATGTACTGTTGATAAAGTGTGATGTCATTTCCATCTGGTGGGGTGTACATAATCTCGCAGTAGTAATCTTTTACCCGAACATGGATAAAGACATCTGAGGTAATAAATTCTGATTAGTTATTAATTCTTAATCATAAGAATAGGTTAAATCTTATTTAAGAGAAGAAACTTATCCATAGTATTTGCTACCCGTTATCAGCGTAATTCTTAATTCACTTAGTTTTATCCGTTAGAGCATTTGCAATCGTTTCCCTTCCACAGCATTTTGAAGTTCCCGCAACCTTGAATCAATTTGAGATATAATCGGTGGACCAGCCGCCAATTCGGCAACCGCTTTCATATTATCCCGAACGTCCTGACGCATACGAAGCAAGAGGTTTTCATTCGGTATTTCCTTATTTTCTTCAGCAAGTAAACATCTCATTGAAGATTCCAGAAGATATTTGGCACAGGAAAATAATTGGTGATTTTGAACTAAATAACCTGTTCTACAAAAATAATTCATCCAATCCCTAGTGAGGTTACCATCAAACATACTAGCCTTATATCTTCTGTATGTCCTACCGGAAATTGCTCTACCAAGTCTAGTTTTGATATATTCCAATGCGTCTTTTTCGCGAAAATTATAGATATCACAGTCCAGTACTAATTGTTCAATCAATTTCTCATCTCGTTCTGTTATCCTCATTGGGTGGTCATTTCACTTCTTATATTGTCCTAATATTGGACATATTAATTATCTAAATATTGTGTTCTGACAATCATAGATACTATTACAAGTTATCAAGATCAACTCATAACTGTATAAAAGAATTAAGGTCTTTTTTCATTTACTCAACCTTCTTTAGAACGATATGTGTTTGCTTGGTAAGGTTTTCCTGATCTTTAGTTAATAGGAATAAAAGCCTAGCGTACTGGTTTTGAACTACCGAATTGCTCTGTGCTTCTTGGAATAACTTTTTGCACTTGGCTAGTAACCCTTCAAGAGCATTTACTTAAAATATTCACAGCGGTGTACGATGATGAAACATTGATACTATTAGGAGTAAGGACTCTTCTTCATTGATTCGATTTTTTCAAAAACTTGTTTTGCTCTCTTCATTTGCAAATATTTGTCCCTAATTATTTCGGTCATGAGTCCTATAGACTTTAGTTGAAGTTTATGATCATTCTGAGTATTATCTAAGAGTGCTTGACACTCATCTAATAAGGACTCAAAGATCTCGATTGCTCGAATATGTTCTAAGACATAACAATTAACTAGCCATAAATATTGTTCACTCCATGTGCCATCCTTCTTATTATACAACATCTTCATCTTTTATAATCACAAGATGTTTTAGACAGATTCGGGTACGATTCCTCGTGTTCAGGTCTTAGTTTTTCTATTTTATTAGTGATATATTCTCGGGTATCAATGACGTCAATTTTTTCGCATCCACAATAAGGACACACAAGGATCCCGGTCCTAGAGGGCCATGTCTTGTGACATTCTCGACATTGTTGCTTCGAACAATTAGGGCATAGGAGAAATTCAGGTATGGGATATAATATGCCACAACAAGGACATGATTTGAATTTGGTGAAATCAATACTTGTAGTACCATTGTCTGATGTGTGCGTTATATCTAGTTTAGACTTTTGAAAATTAATATAATTAGGCGAATTGACTTCATCGTCTAATTTCTCAGTTATTTTTCTCTCTGTTGTTATAGATTGTATGTTGGCGACTGTCTTTTCTTCAGGATCAGCCCTCTTTTCATTACATTCTGAATAAACGATTTGGGGGTATGGTTTTAGAGAAAAAAAATCCACTCCATTGGCATAATATCTGTCGACTAGTTCGACTACAGTGATCTCTCGGTCAGGACATATTATTTTTAATTGGAATCCTTTTGAAATCGTATAGTTGATAATTGCCTCAACTGAGGTCTTTATGTAGTCTTTATTTGGAAATATTGCAGGATCTAGAACATCTATCTTTGACTGTTGTAAAGAATTAGGCGAATTGGTCCAATCGCCTAATTTACTTATTTTCGAGGTAAGTGGGTAGTAAATGTCAGACCTCTTGTCCAACTCACTGTCGATCTTATCGACATACCCTTGGTTGATGAGAGCCTCAAGGTAACTCTCTCGGATTTGCTTTGGCGATATGATCTTGTTTTGTATGTTCTCAGTGGCTTTGGAAAGTTGCTCTGATGTGACCGCGATTCTTTTTTCTACAAGTTCGATGCCCTTGCTATTGAGCCTCGAATCACGTTTGTCCTTGGCATTAAACGTAGGCAAAAATACTTGGTGATACCACATTAGAATATATGGTCTAACGCCATCGGCGTATTCCATAAGATAGATCGCTTCTTTTAAATCTTCGAACGTTGCGAATGGAATCTTCAAAATAAATAATACTTTCCGTGTTGGATCTATAACTTGCAGATAGGGTCGTGAATACAAATTGATCTGAGGGATTAATGACAAAAAACTAAACAATCTGTAACTAGTTGTCATATCTGAAGCCTTTTGACGAGAGAGCGATTTATTTAATGGCGTAATGTAAGGTATGATAACGTTATTCTTACCCGATTCAATCGTGCACCCGGTTAAGTCTAATAATCCCTCTTTGATTTCTAATATAATATCACGTGCTGCATCCTTTTCTTCGCGACTTACTACTCTACCTTGATATATGAAGTCAGGTGTACCGAATTTTTTTGCCATTAAATCTATTGCTTTATCATATTTTTTTCTATCCATGTTCGGATTAGTAATTGGGAATCTTCTTGCCACCTCCGGCCATCTGCTATAACTACTGTAATCGATCGCCTGAGCGAATATTACAGAAGGCCATCCCCTAAGTACATTTACCTTAGTAGCAATTCCAGTGTTTGAGGTATCTGCAAACTCGTATTCTACTTCCCAGTGGTCGTGACTGAGCAACGCCATTAATGCGCCAAATAGTCCTCGACTAGGTGTGTCAAGTAATACTAGTGTTTTATGGGATAAGTCGATAAGATTTCTTGCATCTTTCATCAGATCTTTTTTTTCTTGTTCAAGATCTTTTATGTCATGGCGTAGCGATCTTTTGAGATCCCTGTTACTAGTGGCCAAAGCCTCACTTTCCTTATCTTCAATTTGGCTGTCAATTCCCTTCAAGCGGTTTTCTACACTTTCGTATTTACCCGTAAACGGATCCTTGACCACTAAGTTCCCACGTCTATGGTACAGTGCTTTCTCACTGAGACCAGCCAGATAAATAACATCGTCTCTAGGGAAAAGTTCTCCAACTTTCTTAATAATATAGTTCTTACCTTCGCCTGTAGGAGCATTGATTGCTAGGTTGATCGGATTATTCGTATACATACTTAACATCACATAAAAAATTTGTTTAACTAGCCGCGACTCTTCTCTTGCTTCCTTTAATATAACGTCAATGCAAAACTTGATTCTATCAGGTATCTCTTTTGCAGTTTCGATCAACTCCGGTTACAGAACTCCCAATTCAATCACTATGTCTTTTCGCTAGTTTTCTCTTCATTCATCTCTAGCCATAACTCGAAAGATTTACAAAAAACCATATTACCAATTTTTAAAATAGACTGAACTATGTCAGTAAAAGCACACTCGACAACAATAGAGTTATCAGTCTCGGAGAGTACTTCCACAAGTTTATCCCGGCTCTTATCAAATAGCGAGGTAATCACTTCACACTTTTTGGTCGTATGTAGGGAAGAGTTAAAAGTGTCCGTGTTGTAATATTCATTAAGAACCAAATTCTGATTCACAGCCTGAAAGAGGTTCTCTGTTTCGTGATGTCTCGGCGCTCTGTTCCAAAACTTGCGCCGGACTTTCCATTCTGATATTGATTGAACCTTCTAGAAACGCTTCTTCTATTATGTTGTAGATGTTATGGCTACAGTCTATTTCCAGTAGATGCTTTCTCACAGCCGCGGCTATTCTAAAGGCGTCCCGTATAGCGGTCCTTCCTTGGTGATAATGGTTCATTCCTCAGTAATTCCTCTCGAAGCCGCTGCCACTCTAGACTGAGTGATTAATCGTGAAACAACACTGTCGAAAGTGTCCTGAAATTTTCCTAACTTCCCCAAGTCATTGTAGGTTTTAGTTGATATCCTTATCATTTTATAACTATTGGACATTGCAAAACTGGTTGACTTGGTATAAATATAAGTAATAATGAAGTGAAATATTCTATCGAATTGACCAGAGAAGATGTTGCAGATCGAACCAGAAAAATTATACTCGCTTTGAAAGACGGTCCCAAAAGTCCCTCAGAGTTAGATAGAATTACGAAACTTAATAGACCAACAAGATGGAGGAATTGTAAACGACTAATCAATATACGTCTGGTAATAAAGGAAGGGGGTAAATTTGGCAAATATCGTTTGACTGTTAATAACTACGTCGCAAGAAAGGCTACTAAATTTAGTGACAAAGTTTTTGATCACTTTATAGATAAGATGTTGGTACACAAAGATGGTTTTTGCGTTGATTACGTATACCATAAGGATTACATCATAAATGAAATAAAGAAATCGCTGCGTCTATCAGAATTAGTAAAATCAGGATGTGAAGTTGACTCTGAACCAAATGAAGAGAATTTAGATGATTTAATAGTTCAATTACAAATACACGAATTTTCTCGAGCCGTAGGCGCCTATATCACTTATGTTTTGATTCATGCTGTTTCGGACCATCTATGGAGACCAAGAACTAATTTTGAAGTAGAAATAGAACCTGAAGGAAGCGAGAAGGAGCAGTCTACAAATGAATGGGTCAGAAATAGCATCGATCCTACTATGATAAACAGAATACTACATATGGCTCTATTTAGGTCAGATTGGATAAAGAATGCAATAGTTCCAATACAATTATTGGAAAAGTTTTCTAGATTGGACGCTGTAAAAAGAGGTCAGAAGAGAGGTTCACTTGTTGCTATCCCAAAACTCTCCGACCTCGTGCCAAAAAATAAACAAGATAATGACGAACCCTATTATGAAAGGCAAATCAAAAATAGATTGATCATAGATGACCTTGTTGAAAAACAGAAAAGGTTACTGAAAACCACTAGACATCCACTTAATTTCGATCGCAAAAGACGCGGTCATAGAAGAGATGATGATAAGGCGTCAGATTATGAGATAGTAGACAAAACCCTTCATGAAAAGTTGATGAAGGGATACAAAAATATCTTTCCGGATTATTTTGGCAAACTCGAAGATATAAGAAGAGAAATTGAGTTACATTTTAGTCCTTAGTCCTCAAATTGGAACTTTTTCATGCCTATTTCTTTTTAACGCTTTCTTGATTTCTGCTATTTCACGGGCCAAATTATCTACTTGGCGCTTTTCAACCTCCAGTATTTCGACTCTCTTCCTGAGTCGATGTTCTTCGTTAATAGTTAAAGTGTCCATTGCCTTGGTTTGGTACTCTTCTAGGAGATCAGCCTCCGAAGGCTTGTAATAATGGGAATCGATTCCAATATTATGGCCTTCTAGCATTTTTCGCTTAATGGGGTCCATTTTCGAGTTAACTGTAAAGGTGGTGTAAGCCTTTCGAAATCCGTGGGCTCGGGGGACAGTTTTCCTAATTTCGCCGCTCTTTTGCCCTTCTTTCAATGGTGTCCTTTCACGTATACCTGCTCTTTCAGCCAGTCTTGTAATGCTACGTGAGAGTGTTTGTGTCTTTACCATCTTCGGAGATATCGCAGCAAATTGGTCTCTTATATCGAACTGTTCACGGATCAATGGGGAATCTGGGGTTAACTTTTCCCCATAACGACGGCGCATATCCAGGTAAGCATCAAGCGCCTCGCTTGATTCTCTAGTCACGAAGGTAAAATATTCATCAGATTCACGTTCATATAGTGTCAATTTGTAGACGTCTTGAAACTTTTCGGCGTTTCTCAGGCGCAAATCGCAGATCGAGCCTATTCTCATACCTCCCGAGAACAATATTAGAATAAGGGCCTTCATACGTTCGTCTGCGATAGCCACCATTTTTTGAATCTCTTCACGAGTATAGCCTCTATTGTTTTTTATTCGGACTCGCGGAGGCATAAACTTGTTTATCTTTTTAGAGTTAACCATAACATCATTAATTCTATAGAAAGATACTAGTGGAGAGACATAATTTTTAATTGCTTGAAGTGACTTCCCCTGCTCTTTCATCGTTATGATGAAATTGATAATTTGGCTTTCAATCTGCTTGTGATCCCTGGCATTTAATAGATCCGATAAGTTACGCAATTTGTAAAATTCTAAATACTTTTTTAAAAATATCGTATATGCCGTCCGTGTCGCTGATGACTTTATGGAATTAAGGAATAGTCGTTCGGGATTTAGATCATGCGTTAGCAGGGTCAAGGGTTATTTTTCTATGCTCCGCAGAAGTTAATTAACGTACCATATGGTGCTTAAATCGCCTGATTTAAATAAAGTAGCGATAGATCTAATGGGAATGAAAAAAAATTATCTATTTTCTGGCTTAATGAGTGCATTATGTTTCGTAGTATGCATAATGACACAAGATATTGACATACGAACAGACGTCTATGCTCAAAACTCCAGCGGGATGTTATCGAATTCTACCAATGCCACCGGTTTAATGACAAAGAATGACAAGGTCGGACTTCAGATCGAAGATCTCTCAGTTACAAAGTCTCCCACCGGCATAGCAGACATTATTGGTAAGATTCGAAATAACAGTACTACTAATGTTAACGACCTGAATGTCACTGCAGAATTCTTTGACAAAGATGGTGCTTCGATTGACAAATCTGACCGCTTTGTCACAAGCCAATCCTTCGTATTGAAACCAGGAGAAGTTGTACCATTCAAATTACTTCCAATTGTTTCCTTCGATAGGATCGGCAACTACACTATAACGGCTAATGGTGACGTTACTAATTAAAAAGATGCTCTGGAATTAATAGAACTGCAACAAAGCTTTTCTCTTTTCTTCTCTACTTTACTACCAATACCGGACAATGAGCATGAGACAATACGCCCGACGCTGTGCTACCCAACAACATTTTCTTGATTCCCGAAATACCTCTAGTTCCAACTACTATTAGATCTATTTCATGCTCTTCTGCGTACTGTACAATTTCTTTAACTACCGAAGTAGCGCCTATCAGAACCTCAGTGTGAATCTCTAAATTACTCGCAGCTGCATGTTCCTGTACTTCGTCTAAATATTGCTGCCCCTTTTCCGTTGCCAAGTGGACTACTTCTTTAAGAGAAGCTGGGAGCCCCGGTGTTATGACATCTTCCAAATATCCATATCTCACATCGGGAGATACGACGTGGATCACAATCAATTCTGCTTTATATTTTGCCGCAAGTAAAATAGCATGTTCTGAAGCAGCCAATGAAGGTTTAGATCCGTCAACTGCAATCAAGACCTTCCTGACCGGTACATCGATAGGGGCCAATCAAGGTAATCAGTATTTATACTTAATTAGTTCTTCGGCATTCATGAGGTCTCATTCATTTCATCCCGGTAATCTAAATGTACTGGCAACTTACATGCGATCCCCTTCATAACTCTTCCCAATGTTAGACCCTAATTAACTCATTTGTAAGTAATATTGCTGTCATCAATAGACCATACGAGTGACGTAGTTGCGACTAATTTACTCTCCTTAGTAAAGAATCTACCAAACGCCTATTATAATCAATAGTCCTAACTAATTCGTAAGAAAGCTTGGGAAGGTATGCTATAATAAATCACTCTAATCCTGGCTTAAGAGGACGCATACTAATGCTCATTGAACGAAAACAAGGTGGAAAATGTCGACTTTGTGGAATGAGATTCACAGAAGATGACACTATTATTGGTTTAGGTCACGGAAGAAGTTATTACCACAATCATTGCGCAAAAAAATTGAATATTACATAAGGCATAATTGTTCATTCACAAGTATCAGTATTATCTTGATTGTATTCCTGCTCTGAACCTAAAGGTTTTAAAGACATCACTTCCTCATGAGGTTGTTGAGCATTAAAATGGAGAAATGCCTAGAATGTAGATCAAATCTTCCACCAGAGGCTAAATTCTGTCCGAACTGCGGCACCCAAGCTGGACTTAAGAAGGAGGTGTATCGCGTCTCAGGAGAAGGATTAGTAGGTAAAGTCAAAGAAATAATCAGTGATGCTCGAGTCAAAAGGATTACAGTTAGAGATGATAAAGGCAAACTACTACTTTCAATGCCAGTGACATGGGGCGCGGCCGGCGCCGTGGCAATGGTAACCCTAGCACCGTGGCTAGCAGCCTTGGGAGTCATTGCTGGAGTTGTGGCAAGATGTAAACTGGAAGTTGAGAAATCTACAGATAAATAGTAATTCTTCACGAGCAAGCCAAGACAGCCAACCGGTTTCCCAAATGCATGCATGGATACATGCATGACAAGTCCCTGACTGTTTCGAAGATATGTAAATTAATGTTGGATAAAAAAGCTTCGCAAATTCCAAGGCCTATTATGAATGCGAATGAATTACAACGAAAAACATTTTGCTCTTTTATTAAGGAACACTATATTTTTCTGATTCTACGAAACGCGAAATAGTATTAAGGAGGATCCCTGATTTCAATTCTAAATGGAGAATTATTTGGGCGGATTGTGGCGAATGTGCATTCTAAACATTCAGCGTATTAACATATGGAATAATGACAAAAGAACATTAATAAGAAAAATATCCTATTTTTCATCTTATGAGTGATGTGAGCGTAGAATCTTTGGATTGGTCTCCTTGGTTGGATTTTGAAAATTCTGGCTTGAGTTCTGTGCCTGAATCTCCAGGTGTATACAAGATGCACGCAGGAATGAAAATTCTGTATATCGGAAGTAGTAATAACCTTAAAGAATCCTTGCAATTATCCCTCTCGGATCCCTGTATAAACCAGGCCAAGAGATTCAGCTATGCATTGACTTCCTTGCAGGATAAGATGAAGGATCAGCTTCTATTAGATTATCGAAGTAAACATGCTGACAAATTACCTGCATGCATGGAAAAGGATAAAGGCTAATATATTTGGCAGATGCTATGACCGTTCATCGAGATTCTAGATTATATTGCCTTAAAATACTGTTATATATGTAAATTATATCTAATAATTTGTCATCTTGACAACGGCGAACACTGTCTTAGAAGGATTTATTGAAGGTGTCTTAGGACTAGATAAATCCATAAGATGGGTAGGTGTAGCATCATCTGAAGGTGAATTACTATTCGTAAAACGTCGAAAAGATCTTGTGCCCCTCATGACGCATGAAGAGAATCAAGAATATACACAAAGTGCAATAAATAGGCATAAATCAAGAATAAAATTTGAAGCGAAGATTGGAAAGCTTCTTTACGCGCTAGGGAAATATGAAAAACTTACTAGGGTCGTGACTCCAATAAATGATAATTTTTATTTATTGATAACATTTGATATAGAAGAGTTAGATTTCGATTACTTAATGTTGGAAAAGGTAATTCCATATGTCACCTCTAAAAAGGATAATATTCCACCGAGGTAACATAATAATTTGATACTACTACGTTTAAAATAACTTCTGAGAGCACAGATTCATTGAAAACTAATTGCATTTATATGATAATCCTGATTCTTGCTTAATGATATCTGCTCTTCATTGTTCAATCTGCTATACCAAATTGTATTATTGCTTTACAAATATTGAGTAAAAAATGTATTAATTGCAAGTTACTAGATTTGAATGTGGTAAATCAATAGTGAACGAATAGTGGGTTAATTTCTCTGTATTTCAATAATTCAAAAACAAATCCAGCCTGAGTTATACTAATAATGGTTGGCATCAAATATCCAAGAAATTCATTACGACTAATGCATTTCATACTTAAAATTATTATACCTCAAAATCAATAATGAAGATTCTACTTTCTTTGGAGATGCCTGAAACCTTTGGATGTCAGGCTAGAATAAGTAGGCTACGGTATCTCGAGTTTTGAGTTGTATTTAAAGAGCATTTAACTATAAATACATCACATGATATACAGTATTTGTGCAAAACGGGCTTACTATTCCTGAAAGTATTCCATCGTTGATGTCTTCAACTGTTGGAATCATAATGAATAGTGACGCAATTATTTTGGAGAGTGACCGATTTGTTGCTGAAGCTATTACATTAACTAAAGAACGAAACCAACGTAGTGTATTGGCGTCGCACAAAGGTGAGGTTGTAGGATTGGTGAGCAAAACGGACATTCTATACAAAATTATCGCAGAAGGCAGAAATCCGAACAAGGTGAAACTAAGAGAAATCATGACGAGTCCAGTATTGGCAGTAGATCCCCACACTACGGTAAGGGAAGCTTTGTCTATTATGAATAAACGAAATGTAAGACAATTGATGGTTCATGCATATTCTGCTGTTTTGGGAATTGTATCAAGAGAAGATGTCTCCAGGATGGTAGAGAAAATAGCTCTATCCATGGAGGGAACGGCTTTAGAGGGTACTCCCATGTGCATTATTGATCAGAAAACAATTACCTATGTTAGAGATACGAGTCGAGCTAAATTTACGTGTCCTTATTGCGAATCACCGTTTGATACTAAAGAAGGTCTATCTAAGCATATAGACAGATTACATGGGGAATCTGGTGTTCTGGAGGGCGACGTGCGCCGGATGTTTGAATGATGATAGCGCCTACTTGTGAATCCATGCTTTAGATTATTCAAATCCTGAACGGATAGCCCAGTAATTCTAATGGGCCAAGATATTGCTTTCAGATACCTTCCAGTACTTTCTTTTTTCTTTGAGTTTTTTATCTGCAGGCGATGTCCTGAGTTGAACTCCACAACATGGACAAAAGTTACCATCATGAAAAAGATAGATCTCGCATTTGCTGCAATATTTCTTTCCATCGCCATAACCAGGTCGATATTTCTTCAGAAGAATTCTTTCACAAATACTTTTACAGACCATAATAATCTTACATAACGGGCACGTATTATAACAATTGAAGCACTGTATAGGCGGGGAGGGGTAGTATGTCTGCGTTTGCAGTCGGGCTGTTTATTGAGTGTATTGTATAATTAAATAACATTAGCCTTTCTAACTTGTGTCCTTGCATTGATTTGCTTGTCTTTTGTAAGGACTCTTGGCGCATAAGTATTGTCCGGCAAGCTCTCTACACCATCGAGATTTAGATCAAAATTTATCATTTTGATGGTATAACCATGATACATCTGGTCAAACTTTTGTGAACATATGAATAATAAATCTTGTACTCCCTATCAAAACTATTGTCGGATAACTTTTCTACGTCAACGCTTCTGCACATAATTACGATTCGATCTACAATGTCACCATAAATCTTGATAGTTTCGAATAGAAGATGCTCTGGAGTCACGTTGGGAAGCAGGTACGTGGACTGGCCATATGGAATGTCGGTTACAATGGCACGAACAGAGCGTGCTTTAACTGGCATAACAAGCGCATTGCAGCAAATTAAATTTTTCAGACCATTTTGTTTAGAGGCAAAGCACATTTGGTGTCGAATATCAAGTCCAATCGAATTAATCATCATATCTTCTGCCTCAATCAAAATACCTCCGGTGCCACAATACGGATCTAACATTAACTCATTTTCACAAATCTCAGCTAGATTAATCATAATACGAGAAAATTTGGGCTCAAGAATAGAAGGATGAATAACCTTTCGATTTAACGGCACCTTTTGACATCTGTCTTTTCTTATAGGCATTATCCTTATACCAACTAATTTCTTTTTAGGGACGATAATGACATTAATATCGGGATCATCAAGACAAACTTTGGCGCCAGAGCTTTGTTTTATTTTTCTAACTACAGCATCCAAAAAGTGATCTTTGTCCTCTCCACACAAAACACAAGAAAATGTCTTTCCAGAAAATCGGGACGAATAATTGCTTTCTTCTAATTGCTCTGCTAGGTATTTTGTAAGAACTGCTCTCTCAATTACTTGGGTAGGCTGTTTATTAGATCGAGCCACGACAACTGATGAGCTCTTATCAACCTGTATTGTTGTGCAGCCGTAAGTTCTAAAGAGAGAAGCTAGCTCGGCGCGCGCCAGCTCGGGCAACTCGCCTTTGGTTATCCCAAAGTATGTTCTAATCGGATTCAAATTTAGCTGTCTCTTTTCTAAAACTCTCCACTAGTAAGTCTAAAAGTCCTATTAATCATTACTTGTTTAATTATTGTTGATCTAGTATACCACCTAGATCTTATTACATAATACCAGTTCAATTTTGATGGCCAAAACCATATCACAAATGTAATAAACGTAAATTCAAAAAGCTAAATTTGAAATTTAGTCCTAGAGCAAATTGAATTAGTAAAGCTATTGCAGGCCCATCAATATACAAATTTACATTTGTCTCTCTATAATTGAGCTAGTTTGGATGTTGCCTTTTCCTCCTCACAGAATCTATTACATTTTGTTTTTCTCTGTTTAGGTCTTCGTTACTCATACCACTTGCAGATATTATTATAGAGTTACTATCATCAATATCCCCTTCGGTAAAAACCGCAGCGTGAGAACTATTTTTCAATATCTTAACAATAGACTCATCATGTGAAGGTAATATTAATTCCAGATCTTTGACAGGGATGATTGAACCGTAGTCGTCAATGTCAAGTTTAGTAACGTTAACTTTGTTTTGACCTTCATTGACCTTATTTATCTTAACTAACATACAGAATATGATTGATTGAGTCTAATTAATGTTCATGTGTTTGCTGATCAATATTTCTCTCCCCAAGAAATGTCTTCCACTTAACTTTTGTAAGCTAGACAATGCTTTTGTGTATTTACTATATGAACAGATTGAGCAGTATAAGGACTTGATGAAACTAATTAAAAGAACATATACATTTAGCATTGTTGCATTTTATTATTGTTGAAACTCTGGATTATCATTATAGGAGCACTATTTGTGATATTAGGCCTCATCTTTACCGCACAGTCCATGTCATTGATAGGTCCATCTACTTCGTTTATGTACAGTAACCCATCCTGGTCTATTAACGGCTCTGTGCTTATTATAATCGGTGTTGTTTTGTTAAGCACAGCTGCCATTATGAAAATAAGAGCCAGGGATAATTTGAAACGTCCTAAGTGAAACAAAAAAAATGAGTGACTGAAAAGTCTAACTCGAACAAAATAGATTTACGCGTCAAAATAAAATCTATTCGCATGATCCTTCAAAAACCTGTGAAAACTGAAGCTAGTTTGCTTTATCTTCCAATCAGAGTCCTGAGGAAGTCACTCGCATTAGTGGACGACCTCAATACATTCCAATTCACTATACCATCACAGCCCGCGGTTCTCGATAGGGGTTCCAAAATATTGATGATAACTGAAGGAGGTTGAGATAGATAATCTCCTGCGTCGCTTACAAGATCTCGGCAGATCATTACTCTTGCTCCCTCGGAAGTCAGCGTTCCATCGGGATTCACGTATGTGCTACAATTTTGCATGAGTGCCCATTGAATACTTTGACAAGTTGATATCCAATTTTCAACCTCGCCCTTGACAAAATTTGGAACCAACGTAATAATTAAAATCAGTGACATGCCGAAAACAACGGTCAAGTATATGTGCTCCATTGTCCCCAGCCCGCTAATTTA
This sequence comes from Nitrososphaeraceae archaeon, assembly GCA_036558405.1. Taxonomy (GTDB): domain Archaea; phylum Thermoproteota; class Nitrososphaeria; order Nitrososphaerales; family Nitrososphaeraceae; genus TA-21. Next base: position 18,358 of record DATBFR010000094.1, read on the forward strand.
TGGATGGCTGATGTTACTCTGTTCCCCAAGGGTTATCGATAACAAGTAACCAAGTTCCGTCAGACTGTCGACGTAAAACGTCTGCGGATTTGGCATTTAAATTGACAGGTTTTCCATCAGACCCAGTACCGCTAAATGACCATTCTGAAGTAACAAGCGCAAGATCGCTTGCCGTTAGTACTCTCTTTACCTTAAGGTCCAACTTTCCGTTCAAATCAATGAATTTGTGAAGGTTTTCCCGTATACCGTCGGAACTTGTTGCAGGTTTTCCTTGTTGTATAGCAAAACACGCTTGAGGTTCATACAATGTCATTAATGTTTCTAAATCTCCGGCATTGATACCTTTTGTAATTGAGTCAAGTACTTCTTCAGGCGTTTTATTCCCAGTCATAAAATGAAGTTGCAACTTTTCATACTATAAATTTACCGTATGATTTCTGCTCCACGCTTTAGAAATTACAGAAAAAAGTCTATGTTATTTGACAAGCCTGAAAGAATAGCGGAGACTACTTAGCACAATTCCTATGTGTGAAATATTTTGCGAAGCCTAAAAGGATGCTCACGGCCTACGCACAATATGGAGAGAAATAGTTAATATTTACAACAAGACCAATAATCCCAATTGAGTAGTGTTAGTAGGACATATCTTCATCCAAAGGATATCGATGTCTCAATTTCTCAAGTCGTAGACGGAATTTATCGGATTGCAGGATTCGTGGAGGCTTATGGAATCACCTTTAATCAATTTCTAATTGATGATGACAATCCCATTTTGATTCATACAGGCCCTATAGGAATGTACTCTAAGATAGAAGAAAAAGTTAAAGAAGTAATAAATATTGATAAATTATCTTATGTCGCATTCCTGCACTTCGAAAGCGATGAGTGGGGTGGGATGCAGTTTCTTCAAGCCCCTAAGGCCAAATTAGTCTGTAGCGAATTAAGTTCGAAACTAAATCTTACAGGATGGTCAAATGTCCCAGTTGATCACATTTCATTTTGGGATAATGAAGTTCTTAAAACAGGTAAACATAAATTTCGATTTATAATGACTCCTCATGTACATCATTGGGATAGTATGATGATGTTTGATGAAAATTCAAGATCTTTATTCCCATCTGATTTATTTATTCAACCTGGTAACAATAATGCGGTATTATCGGACGATCTATCTGAAGCCATGATTCAAATGTATAAGGTAGTAGGAATATTTGGTAGCGAAGTTCCAGTCAGAGAGACGACACAAAGACTCATCAAGCTTGAACCCAAAATGGTTTTTCCTATGCATGGATCGTGTTTAGACCGCTCCGTGTTTTCGAAATATACTGATGCCCTGATGAATTATAATTTTGCTTATTGTGGTAATCTATTGGGGAGAAAGCTTGAGGTCTCTACATAGCTACTATTTGGATCGAGCAGTGGAATGAATTTACTGCCGTAATGATAATCAAATAAAATTGTATTAGAACCTTCAGGCCTTTGAGAAATTAACTTATTCACTCAAATTTCCCATCATACTATTACCATTTCTAAAATCGTTATGATTGGGTCGACATATTTGCTATGCGCTGCTAGAATATAGTGATTACAAGTTCAAGTTTAATGAATATGCAGCATAAGTAGTAATCTAAATGGAGCAATGAAATACTATTGAAAGTTTACTGGTTACGATCGTTTTATTATTTACCTACACAATAGAAATACTGATGTCTTATTTAGTTGCGGAGCGTCTAATAACTGATATACTTTCACAGACGGACATTATGCTTTCTGTAAATAGCGGAAGTGGGATCTGCGAAGTGCGAATTGAAGATGAGTTACCTTTTAGAATTCGCAATCAATGGGCTACACTTGGGTATGAAGACAGATCATGGCATATACACCTCAACATGGATAAAATTATAACGGCAAAGTTTGTAAGGGAAGTTAGAACCAATGGACTTGGAAGTTATAGCATTCGGTTCTTTGATTCGGACGGCAAACTCGCCATGCGCGCAAATTTTACAAAAATGTATGATGAACAGGGAAACCTCATTCAAAACAAAGTCGCAAAATTTGAAGAGATCTTCAAAAAGTATGGTAATAAAGATGAACTCTTATTGGTCAATGAATGAGTATTGATTTGTATAGTTATTTCTATTATTCAATGTGATCTCAATTTCGTGTCTTAATTACATCACCTGAACATCAATACCTATCAATAAACGCGAAAAGTAAAGATTCATGAAATGAAAAATATGCCTCTGAAACTAGAAATAGGGGCACTAAAGTAGCTTTAGTGCAGATTTGAATCCCTTTAAGCAAATTAAAAACCTTGATTAACAATATTACTCGTCATTCGTCCCAAAAGACAAAAAAGAGTCTGTGAGCTAATTAAATTCAGGGACTTGAAAAAATCTTCACAGGCCAGAATCAATAATCCTAAACAAAATGTGAATCGAATAAGTATGTCACTACCCCCCAGGCTGTTAGTCGAATTTGAAAAATCAATGCAGAAAGCAGGCTTTACAGATAGATCTAAGGCTATTCAAGCAGCCCTACATTCATTTGTCGATGAATATCATTGGAAGAGCAGCGGTAGCGATAAAAATGATATCAATGAAACTGGGGTCGGCGCGATAATTTTGCTCTATGATAACCACATTTACAGTCAGGACAGGAAATCTGTTCAAATTCAACACCTATACAGTGACATAATCTGCTCGGCTACCCACGTTCATTTGGAAGAAGACAATTGTCTTGAGAGCATAATGGTAAGTGGAGAAAGAAAAAGGATAAGAGAATTGACAAAGAAATTGTCTGAAAACAGGGGAATTAAGAGTATAAAAGTTCATTTCATGTCCCTATTTTGAATAGTGACTAAATGGTCCCGACGTTGTATTTTTATGTTTTACCATTGTTTTACCATTGCTGGACTTATCATTCAGGGACAATTTTTTAGGTTCATCCAAAAGTTTGATCCAGCCAGTCAAATATTCGCTGATTGGTAAGCGATGCCGCCCCACACTGACAATGCTCTTCTGCACCTTCTGCTTCTGTAAATAGTATGTACTTTTTGGTACACTGAAGAGCATCATATACTTTTTGTGGTTGTCCGGGAAAGGAGTCATCTTTTTCTGCATCAAGTACTAATGTAGGACAACGGATATCTTGCGAGATACCATCCATAGTAAAACTACTGCTTTTCTTAATCAGATCAAATGGTGACGATGATCCAGTCGTCCACATGCCGTGCTTAATATTAAAATTCAAGTTGGGATCTGATTCCATCAATATTTCTAAAGACATATTTACGAGAGCTTCATTACCTTCATCATACGCCTTTTTTAGAGGTTTAGGAAATGACGCTTCGAGAGATTGCTTACCATCATATACCCCGTTGTACAGTATACAAGCTGAAATTCGAGGTTCAAATGCACAGGCTCTGGCAGCCAAATACCCCCCCAAACTAATTCCCATCAAAGCAATGTGTTTGGGGTTTACTTCCTCTCTTGTCAATGCATAATCTACAACTGGAGTAACGACCTTCTCCCAGTCAAATCGGAACGGTATCTTGTCTTTTCTAATTACTCCTCCTTGTCCAGGTCCTTCAAATGTTAAACAATTGTATCCCCGTTGTAAGGCTGGTGCCGCGGCTGAAAAATATAGCTCCTCTAGAGTAGAATCAAAACCGCCGTGCACTATCAATGTTGATCTTGGTTTTTTGGAAATATCTACTGAATAATAGTGTCCTGGTATGGTAATATTTTCATACGGTAAATTGATTGATTCTACTGGATTGTCGAACAGCTTGATGGCTTTTTTGAAACATTCTTTGCTTTTTCCCCATGTATCTAATATTCTAGGGTCCTCCGGATCAATAAGAAGAAATTCTGCTACCCTATAATAGTTAGATGCCCTAAGAAAACTATCTCTGGCACTGATGATGTGCCCTGATGATAGTGATTCCTCTGCATAACTACGCAGACGGTGAGCAGTCTTAAGCCATTCTATATGCCAGCTCTCAAAATCTCCTTCTTTAATGCGATATGCTGTTGAGAGACATTCTCCTATGTCTGCTCCTCCGTAATATATCTGCCCCATGGTTCTAAGCAATTGTAGTGAAAACGTCGGATCTTGAAATACTACTTTCATTTGAAATATTTTGTATGAGAGAATTTAAAGGATTCTATTAGGTGAGATGTCCTTAGACTGAATTACAAAAATTAGGTGTTGAATTGGCTAATAACTTGCACATTAATAGTGACCGAGAGTGGAATTGTAATTTATCTAAAAAATATCGAAACTGCTACTATGACTTGGTGTCGAATTCCTAAAGGAAAGACCCATAAATTTTGGAGCCGGTTAAACTAACAAGTTAACTCTGGCTTTTCAATTCTCTTATCCTAGCAGCCTAGTTACGAAGGTGACTTAGGATCACAATTACATCCTGCAAAGAATTGGCTACGGAATCCAGCGGGATTGTATTCCCAATGCCATGGCTCATAGATATACGGGTACCAGTCATAAGTTTTTGCATTCAGACTGAGCCACTTATAAACTGGAGATTCCATCATTTTAATTATATTCGAAAATGGACCAGTACTGATCTCAAAGGCTGGGTGAAGCGGCCAGTCGTCCTGTCTCATGTAAAAATCAATGGCTAAACCGAAGTTATGAGAATTTGGACAATCAGCTATAACTGTACCTGAACCTGCGCCGAGGTTTTCGGAACTAGTTTTGGATGCTGCGCAGGACCTGTCGGAGTTATGAATTTCCAATTCTACTCCATCATTCCTAGCGGCCTCTACCATCTTTGCAAATGAGGCAGCTGCATATTTGTTGAGCTTGTGTCCTTTTTTATCAGCGGGTATCAGGATGTCTTTACCTAAAATATGATTCCATATTTTCTCGTTCATTTGTTCTGGTTGGGGACCACAACGTCCATCTTTAGCGACACAGAATACGGCAGTAGCTCCTGCAGTGGGTCGTCGCTCAGGAATTAGTGTTTGCAATTCAGAGAACATCTTTCTAGCTTTATTTTCATTTGGACCGGGATCTGGATCTAGAAATTTGCTTTCTGGTGCTTTATTCTTGCCAGGCATGTCATATCGTTCCCACTTGAAGGTCCTATAGTCGTTAGCTGATGGCAATTTATCCAAGACAGAGGCCTTTGGGTCATGGATCCATTTAATGGATACTGTTTTATCATCACTAGGCGTTGAACCTTGGCCGCCATCAGGGGGTGGAGGTATTTGTCCAGTTTGAGGAGCCGCACCTCCAGATGGAGGTAAAGAGGCAGGGGTGCACAAGGCAGTCCAAGTACTCTGATCCACAACACCATTTTGGGTTAGTCCATAATTTTGTTGGAATTTCAATACAGCTTTCTGAGTATCAGATCCAAATATACCGTCAGCGCCACTGATTCCAACATCATAGCCTAGCTGTATCAAGGCATTTTGTAAATTAGTAACTTCCGGTCCCTTTGCTTTCACCATTAAAGTAGGGGAAGCAGGATTACAGGAATTGGACACTTTGCCAATAGAGAAATTATTACTATTGCCTAAACTCGCATTATCAGTTTGAGTCAATACTCTCCCCGTGTTTCCTTCGTTTGTGGCCCCCTGGCCTAGAAGAGAGGTTTGATCTGGGATAGATGATAGTGAAGAATCGTCTCCAGTACTTGGTTGCGATGTCCCATCATCTGGACATGTCCCATTTGGATAAGGTGGAGAACCATCACTGCAGAATTGCTCTTGTTCTTGACCAGTGGTATTGGATCCAGAAGAAGGAGGCCCTGTTGGTAAATTCCCGTCAGGACAAAGACCCGTTGTGGTATCAGGTGGAAAACCATCACTGCAGAATTGCTCTTGTTCTTGACCAGTGGTATTGGATCCAGAAGAAGGAGGCTCTGTTGGTAAATTCCCGTCAGGACAAAGACCCGTTGTGGTATCAGGTGGAAAACCGTCACTGCAAAATGGTTCACTCTCGCCAGTAATAGGAGATTCTTGACCTTGAACTTGTCCCACATTACCGATAAAAGGGATTAAATTGGATGTGCGGACGCCTGATACTAGTAACAAACCGACGCTAACGGTCAAAAAGGTGAGCTTTATAGCTTGATCTAGATTCAAATACCGAATAATACGGTAACAAGTAGTTAACTTTTTGCCCCTATTTTAACTAGTCTGGTTCCAGGCTCTGAATATATTTAAAGCCTCACCGGTATTGTTTAGGTATCGGAGGTTAACGGGACGATTAATAATGGTCTCTCCGAACCAACTCTTTTTAAGTTTCTTGAAGTTAGGAGAAAGATACTTTCCAACCAGCTTGATAACTCGAACTCATTATTGATCATTTTGCCACTTTACTCAATTGAAGTATTACTCACTTTAGAAATCCTCTGATTTATTCAGGACAGTATTATTAGAAAATAAAAGTGCTCCTACAAGGATTAGGACTATCGGCATGGTGTAGGTTTAGTATCTTCAATTCCGGCCCTTATTCAGCATCAGCTGTCAAATCAACTTGTAAACTACTAAATTATAAATAATAGGGAAGAAAAAGTCAAGTGTGGATTTATTACCACAAAAACGTGAACACTTGAAAGAGATTATCAAGCGCGATGGAATAGTTTTTCGTGAAGTAACACTATCAAGCAAATTGAAGAGTGATTTCTATTATGACATTAAAACTATCGTGAACTCAGAAGGTGTGGTTTTAATCGGTGAACTCATGCTTGCGAAGATTAGAGAATTGTTTCCCGCGACTAGATCAATAGGAGGTTTAGAGTTGGGTGCACTCCCGGTGACTACGGCGACGGTACTATGCAGCAACCAAGTTAATGAGGAACTTAAGCTTACAGGATTCTTTGTTAGAAAGGAGACTAAAAATCATGGCTTACAGAAAAAGATAGAAGGAATAGCACTCAACCCCTTGGTGGTGGTAGATGACGTTGTAACCACCGGGCAGAGTGTTATAGATGCAGCGAATGCTTTGGTAACAGCTGGTTATTCTCCTTCAGGAATAATTAGCGTGATTGATAGAGAGGATGAAAAAAATAAACTGCGAGATGGCACGTATAAGTACTATTCTTTATTCAAGCATTCAGAATTCGAAGATTTCATAGATGCTAAAAAGCAAGAACAGAAAATAAGTCAAGAATAACGCCTAAGGTATCTTGACTGTAGTATCTACTCAGCTAGCGCTAGCAATAAGTTTCAGGAATTAAATAAATGATTTCTCAAGTTACCTATCAGTACTGAGACATTGGAGATAATGGACATTTTTATTGAGAGGTTGGAGGTACCCCATGATCCATGCCTTTATGATCTAACAACAGTTTTCTATGAGTGAATGCGCGACCACAAATAAGACAAGTAAATGGCTCATCCCTATTGATTACTGCGTTTGTTGTAGACATGTCCCACTTACTGCGAGCTAACTTATAAATTATTTATACAGCAGTTCAGTATCAAGTTACAAGTACTTTACCACCTAAAGTTCCACGTTGCTCCTAAATGTAGAAAAAATAGGCAAAGGATTTCATCTAGTTCGAAAAATTATCTGCCACAGACCTTATCAAAGGGTGCATTCGCCAATATTTCAAAGGTAAGGAAGAGCAGTATGGAATGAAATATCAAAGCGAATAAACTAACTGTTGATTCCATTCTTATTCACATTACGGAACTTCTAGGAATATAATTGAACGATCAAAAAATGAATAATGGCCTGGCTATGCACGAGTAGCGAGAATCTTTGGATGCAAACATAAAGTCAGCTGTGCATAGTCACGGGGCCAAACTTAGAAATGACTTTTCAATTAATAAGAGCTTTGAAATATATGGCAGAAAGAAAGTTAGTTTGGAGTTTTACTAACATTGACACAATACCTAAAGTCCAACCAAGCTGGCAGGCCCCATACGTGTTAGCCAATTAAAGGCACAGTAATATCAGCCTCCTTAATCAATTAATTTTAGGTGCGCAATAGTATAGAAGTTAATTCCCTTCCCAAGTTTTTTCAATAAAGTTCCCTTGTGCACTAACCTCAGCTTCAAGGACGGCAACTACATTACGGAGAGATGCAAGCTTGCCTGAAGCCGAGGAATTGTAAAATAGAGACCCTCGCCAACTTATACTTCCTGAAGAATCAATTTTCCCTATTGCCTCACCTGTATATGAGGCTACATCCCCCTCCGGAGTCATCATCACCCCGTTTCCCCATCCGTGAAGCACTCCTTTTGTTACAAGCTTACTCGTGTATGTTAGTATTACATTAACTGGAGATCCCCCAAAATTGCCACTGGCTGTTACACTTGTCTCCATCGCAGGGGCATCGGCATCCAAGACTCGTTGTCCTGTGGCCTTTCCTTTGATTTCGCCAATTTGTTTTCCTATCATAGTTTTCTCAATTAAAGTTGCTTGTTTTAAGGATTTCTAGTTGGGTTGTCGAGAACAAATGTGGTATGTATAATGGACTTTCTACAATAACCAGTACAGTTATTTCTAACGTCGTTCCAAAAAGTTATTTACTTGAAGTCAATAAGAAATGTCAAATGTCTGACAAAAGCCCGTCATATTTGCACATATGCCAGTACTGTGGAAAACCCATTTCTGAACATGTTCCTGATTCTATAAAGTGGGAAAGACGTGTAGAGAAAGAAGCACGTGACTGGATTCCTGAATCTTAAAAAGTAATCTAAGTCGGCGAGTATGGATATTCTTGATTGTGCTCGATCGAATTAATGCTGCAAGGTCGAAAGACTAAATCTATAGGTCACGCATGCAAGGAGATTTAGACAACATCATCCTGTCAATAATTGATACGGTAATCCCTCGATTCATGAAGGTATCTTGACTTGAGCAATTCAAGCAAAACATATTTGTCATGACTTTCAAACAATCACGATTCCAGGAGTCAAATTAGGACCAAGAATAGAATTTCCAATTACCAGGAACTCCATCTATTTCTATTGTGATCCTGATGCAAGGAACACATTTTGTTTTAATCGCGGAAGAGCTGAAAAGAATTTTGCATCTACCTCGAACACAGAAGATAGTACGTCGTTGGAATATGCGCCAAGACCAGCTGCGATCCCTATAAATGCAGGGTTCTCATTCCCAAAGAAAGAAGCTACTTCTCCTCGATTTATTGGATCTGGATTCTCAATATAATGAAAATACCCGGTAGGAACAAAAATAACTTGGCCTTGGCCAACTTCTGATGATTGAACCTCTCCTCCAGGACTGAGTACTGTGAAGCGCGCTTTTCCGCCAATAACATAATTTAGTTCTGCCGCATTTGGATGCACATGGGGCTCAATTATCCCGCTAGGCTCTAGTCGAATGAGATAGCATGCCAATCCCTTGAGTATTGGAAAAAAACTAACGCTACCTAAGGCTGCAGTTCCTCCCGAGGTCTGAAGCTGCGGATTAATGCTGCCCAAGTTGAATTTATGAGTATTTGGTGTATTAGGGATGTTTCCACCCGAATCTTCAACAGGTTTAGTTCCTACTGTTACTTCCCTGGTTGAATCATAATTAAGTAGATCGAATAATCCGGTAGGACTTATTCCAAATGCTCTATTCAAAACGCGTGGAGACAAAGAACCCACCGCACTAGAGATTCCCAAAGTCTCAGGACGATCACTATCATATACAATAACAAATTTTGCCTCCACATCTCCGATATTTTGTATATCATGAAAATAACCTTTGGGCACAAAAGTTAGGTCCCCAGATTTTATGGTAAAGGTATCACGAGCTGCATTGTTACCAAAAATTGTAATCTCAGCATTTCCATTAATACACAAACTCAATTCTGCAGCATTTGGATGCCAATGGGGCTCTCGAATCCCCCCCTTTTGCAAACGAAGCAAGGCAGCTCCCATTCCTTGTAAAATTGGGAAGTTATCGGCATTCATCAGAGTCCTGGAACCAATTGGACTAATGAATTGAGGGCTCGCCCCTTCTAAATCATAACTATGAGAGTTCACCAACTGTTGTTTTATTGGTTGATTGATGCTTTCTGTGTGGTTATTGTTAGTAACATTATTTGAGTTAGCAAATATTTTGCCGAAAGGGATCACTGTAGCTAAAGTGGCAAGTGTGCCTGCAGCCCCTACCAACTTCAAAAAATGGCGACGTGTTACTTTTTCTTTCTTGAATTCGATTTCAGATGGATCTTTCTTATCTTGATTTAGGGCTTCCAATATTTTACCTCTCAAGAAGTTCTAAATAAAGATATCCAATTGTAGTCAATTATTTGCCAATTTTCTAATTAAGGTAAAAATAATTCATTTAATTTAGAATCAAATAGACTGCCCTGCTGCGTATACTGAATTATTCGATATTCCCATCCAATAATCAGTCCTAATGATCATGTGATCAAGAATTATTATGAATGGTATAGTAAGAGAATTTGAAATCCCTAGCGCGAAATAAAATTTACTCGAATCAGTAGGTTATAGCAAGTGTTAGGTATCCTCGATCCTTTGACGTTCGTAATTCATTGACACTTTACAGATACAGGCAGGGATGGAGTTTATTGTAAATTTCTTGCAAGCCCCCCACTATTCAACATTAACCGCATGTACTTACTTAGGACTTATTCGTCACTTAATGTTTAACCTAGGATATATTCGGAAGAGGCGGGATTTCTCCGCAATCGAGGTTTGACTGAACCGACCATGTTCCATTGGTCTTGACAGCTCTCTCAAGTGTGCAATCTGCCATTGAATTTGTCTCATTGGAAGCAGTTTTATTATAGATTAATGAATAATTCGACTGCGCTAAAACGTACTTAGTTGAATCAATTACAAGAATAATAGCTATTGTAATAGCAATTAATAGAATTATTGCTTTGGTAGTCAATAGTAGTAATGCGTATTACTCTAATTCTGTTCCTATATTTTTAGGTAATGATAGCCTTTAAACCCGATTATAAAAGTAAGCACAAGTTCGTTATGGAATATTATCAGACTAAGCAGACGCCCAGATGATTTTTAGTCATATGCCAAAGGGGTTCATTTTTGAGCACGGCCAGAATTAGATCATTAAATTTATCAAATTACTGATTCATGTTCACAGACTTGATGCAATCATCACAGTATCTTTCAATCTTTTTTCACTCCCACTATGTCATAAGAAACTTCACTCGTTGGTTGGTATACGTCTACGAATGCAGCATTAGCTACCAGACAATTTTCTGATTCTTACGAACCTATTTCTGAATCATATTGTGTTTCGCTTCCTGCCGCTTCGTTACTTCCTTTACCATTAAAATGAGGAAAATTAATGAAGCAATATTAAATGCCTCCACTAGCCCTTCAATTAGTACGAACCCAAATGCGGCGAGTATTGAAAGTCCAACAGAGATTACACCAGTGATCCACCATAGCGTTACTATTTCAGATCTTTTGGACTTGTAGTTCCATGGTTCTACTGATAGTAATGAACCCGTATCACTGTAATTCCAAATTTCCTTTGCTATCATGTAGGGTATCCATAGATTGGCGATGGGAACAAAAAAGAAAATAATTGCACTCCGTGGAGAATATTTCCATGACCTAACGCCCAATGCTTTAAAATTCTTGTATGCCTTGTAAAACCAAAATAAGAAAAATATGACCCATATTATCAATATAGTATAATTAACGAGAGCAAGTGAACCAAATGCAAGAAGCAGGGTATCTTCTTCGCCAATTGGAGCATCTAAGGCAAGGCTGATCGAATCATAGAACGTATAAGCGATAAAAGTCTGTACGATTGAAAGAATTATGCTTGCACTAAGAAAAGCAATAAGCCATCTGGATGTTTTCCGCAGGGAATAGAAATGAGTGTCCCGTGCTGGGTTATAAGTCACAAAACCAGTGTCCTGTAGGTATGCTTTAACCTTTTTTTGTGAAGAGTAAAACCCCCTACTAGTATGAAACGTAGTCTACTTAGATTTCTGTTTAGTCTAATTTTGGCACACGCCAAAATTTTTACAGCTAAACCGTTGCAAAATCCGACCCCAGGCGTTATGGCGGGCCTGGGGTTCGGTCGGTTTTGAGGGGTGCGCTGTCAGATGCTGCGTTGGAGTGATAAGGAGATAGATTGGACCCCAGGAGTTAGGAACAGACCCGAGGTCCAATGATGAAGTGTGCGTTATCATATTTTGCATAACAAGGTATTAGAAGGTTCAAGTACGGTACGGCTGACAATGGTGGGTTAGGAACAATGACCCCAAAGACCTAACCCACCAACCAAGTCATCGGCGACAATGACTTGGAACTATATTATTCGCACCCAAATATTTGAGACTTGATTAACCGAGTTAAACCAATTAATTTTTTGACAAAGTATTTTATTATTGTTGTCAGTGGTCAGTGGATTACGAGTATTCGTTATTTCTAAATAATTGACCCGTCAGCATTTTAGAACTTTCATCTATGCCTCCAAGAATGCAAGACACTATAGATGAAAAAGGCCACTATTCCAATTGTAACAATCCCTCCAGCGACGATCAAAGTATGCCAGAATTCTTGTTCAGAAATTAACATGTGAATAACATTTTGTTTTGTTGCAATTGCCTCTGGCCAGGTCTAGATCCAGGTTTATGGTAAAAGTGTGCAGGTATATTTTTTCCTCTTGCTCTAGAGGCTCTGACCGTTCGCCGTTTAGCTTTTTTTCTTTGCAAACTTCCCCTGACTCTATAAATGTTGCAAAGCTTAGATTTTTTGTATAACCGGGATTCATATTCTGCGAATGCTCATGATTGATTGTAGCCATAGCTGCTGGTACTTGTCCCCCCCCTAATTATTTTAAATCTCCGTTCTTCTGCTTCCTTTTCAATTTTAATATTTAGTCGTTTCATTTCAGGACTTACAGACGATGTACTGCGTCTGAACATCCCTTAATTGTGGGCGGCCCACACTTAAGTAGTTCGCTAGGAGTCTTATCTGCTCTTGATTAGCTAGCAATGTATCGACTTAGAAACTACCAAATTTACAGTTATGCTTCAAAGTATCCTTTGACAAATATGAATGCGCCACATTATAGGCTTTAAGAGCTAATTGCTAGCACGATCTCATTTGCTCACTAGTGTTATATTTACAATTAAGATATAAAGTCCATATAATACAAGTATGACACTTAAGCAAAGAATGGATAAATAGTAATACTTTGATTTTATCATCGACTTTCCCCTGTAAATTAAAGACGAAGTGAGTCCTAACCAGGCGAAATCCATCCAGACGTGAATTAAAAATAGAAAAACTATACCTAGACCGATACCAAATAAGGATATTGAATCTGAAACCAACTTGATTCCGACAGTGATCCACCATGCTAGGAAAAATGGATTAAAGGCGGTAAATACAATACCGATGATGAACGGTCCTCTGAGTGGAATTCGCTTGCTGCCCAGATTGTAATAATAGGACCTATTATTTTCATTGTTATTTTCTTGCGTACTTATTCCTTTTTTTGTGAGATTATATATTTGGAATATTGAGAAACAGGTTATGGCAGTCCCACCTAATATGCCAATAATTCTTATACTTTGATTTGTAAAGATGAAATTCGAAAAACCGAATAAACTTAGCCCGATTGATATGATTAGTGGAAATTCCACTACTGCATGACCTAAGGCAATTCTATACCCCGCGTGAATTCCAGTCCTAGTGCCATAAATAAGATTTGCAAGGAATAATGGTCCTGGGAATAATACTCCCGACGCCGAAATCAAGATAACTTCTGCAACAAAATCTGCAATGGACATACTATTCCAATGTGTACTCGATTCTTCCTCCTATCTATCCATTTCTTCACCTCACTGTTCCATTCAAGAGTGATTGAATCATAAGTTTTGGTACTTTTCTATTTACGAAAGAAAACTATTTTTTACGTGATTTTCTCTTTTTCATTCGGAATAATATTAGTATAGCAATGCCCCATAATATGAAAGCTGGAACATATAGTTGTAAAAACCAAGTTACACCACCAGCAATAGCAGAAACCATGCCTATAATTCCATATATCTGCCTTCTTTTCATAGAGTTCAAAGATTAATCGTAATCTAATGGGATAATAGTCTATTGGCGAATATAAAATACACAATATTTATCTTTCTCAAAGCATATATCTACGAAATTAAGTATTACTCCTCAAATCGGAATAGCGCAAGGGATCATTTCTAATTATAATATTCACTTTTCTCTTTTCCAAATATGATATTCGACCCGGCTCTTCGATTTTTGGTTGTCCGATGGCTCCTTATGTTCTGGGTGTAACTGATTTTGATCATCTTTTTTATGTTCAAATATCCACTGTTTCTTAATGAAGAATATTAGCAGGCCAATACCAACAGATGCCATAATAACCGTCACAAAAATAAGTCCAGAAGGGTATTCTATCTTATTAAGGTCAACGCCATTCATACCATATATTCCAGTGATTAGAGTTAGGGGTAGAAGTATAACTGTGAAAATGGTGAGCAGTTTCATAGTATCGTTAATTTGGAGAGATACCTTAGCCACGTATAATTCACGTATGGAATTGATAGTTCCTTCATACGATTCTACAAAATCAATTAATTGAGAAATATCGTCATATACCATCTCTACATACATAATTTCATCTTTGTCATGTTCACTGTGAACAAGGAAGTTAATGATGTTTCTGACATGCCACAAGTGTCTTCTTAGGACTATTGTTTGTCTGGAAAGTGCATCTATATTTTCAAACATTGCTGAAGACGGTCGCGCAAATGACTTTCGCTGATATTCATTGACAGATAGTTCAATAGCGGTCAACAGTTGTTCATATCCACTGATTATCTCAGCCAAAATATTATAGTAAAGTGCATCAATTTGTGCTTCCTTTATCTTCTTGTTCTTTACAGTTAGCAGTTTCTCTACCATCTCCTTAAGTTTAACCTGAGATGAGTGTACTGAAATTAACCAATGCCTTCCTAAAAATAGGTAAATACCTTCAGTCTCCAAGGTCTTCGGATCTTTAGCCTTCATGTCTAGCATTACTGTGAACTTATGATCATCTAACACCCGAATTTCTGGTTTCTTTGACTTGTTAAAATACTTCTCCAGAGCATCTTCCTCAAGATTAAATTTAGTGGCAATATTCAGTAGCTCGTCATGATTAGGATCCGTGAAATCAACCCAAACATTATAGCCATTTCCCAAGTCATTCAAGGAACCATCGATTTTAACCTCACTTTCATTATAAGATAATATAGTCATCAATATGAAATACCATTTCCTCCCAGGCACAAATGAATTAGTAAGTTTACTTGTGACATTTTTTGGAATCTGAGCAGAATTGCTGATTAATTGTATTATTGAGTATCATTTTTTTACAATCAAGGACTCCCCATTAGGAACTTGTCAAATGTTCTTCTCGATTGTGCTTGTCTAATTCTTCCTTGGAATGAAACTTTTTCCCATCACATGATGTGCATCCGTATTCCTCTTCTGTTGGTGTGGACATAATTTACTTGGGGCATTAAATTATTTATTCATTATAAAGCCCATAAAAGCTTAATTCCTTCTGAATTGAAATGCGTAATCGCCAGCTAACTAAATATGGGGCACCACCCGACATATCGGCTATGACCAAGGGTACAATCTTTCCCTGGGAAGGAACAAGAAGGACTGGAAGAACGTGAGTATATTTTACAAGCTGTCCAAATAGCTGATCCTGAAGATTTCTAGCAGTACTGAGTATCACGACTGTTGTTTATTATAGTAATGTCTCATGTTTAACCGTTATTTACTATAATGTTCGATCATTGTATATCATGTCAAGTAGAAAAGGTCAAAATAGTGACAAAGCTGAACAGCAAGCGTTAAGGGAGGCAGAAATAGTGGCCGAGCTGGCACCTGATACCAGGACACGAAAAGAAGCTGAAAAATTAATCGAAACTATAGAAGATAATTCAACCACTGATGTCCTAGAAGCTGAACGAGAGGCTGCAGAAAATGTGTTAGATGAAACTAAAAAGGTAATTGGGAAAACTACAAATCAAGCGAAAAGGGATGTTCCGCGATACTTCAAGGAACTGTCAGGCTTGCAAGTAGAGACCATGCAAACTACAAAGCAAATTGGGTATGATTGTATAGAAATTCAGAAAGAGATGAATTCAATGATTCCGGAAATGCAGCAGAAATACCTCTCGTGGGTTGCTCCCTGGTGGTCTACAAGGTTTATTACCGAATATTATACGAGGTGGCTAGATAATTTCGTAGACAATACTGTTGCCGCTACGAATCTAGCAAACTCATTAGCTGTTGTAAATCTGGAATCAATTCAAAACCTATCTGATACAAGCAGAGAATGCTGCAGGGTTGGATTGAATTCGGTAAGAAGTATGAAAGAATCTCTATCTGAGTAAAGCCAAATCGAAGTTGTAGAACTCTTTTTTTCCTGCTTGAAGCCTAGCTACTTCAACTGAGCTACATCCTATGCCCGAATTCTTCAGGATCGTAGCCAGAAATTTTCAGCGTGTCCACTACGAAACTTTTGAACTCCTGATCAGGGTTCCAAGCACATTCTCTATTATGTAATATATTGGTATGAAACCTTCCAGTGCTGGGGTGGGATCCGATGCTTCTTCCGCATTTAATACACAAATCGTCTATCTCGTAACTTTTATCGCTAGTTTCATACATATAATCTCGAGGTACTGTGAACAGCATATTATAAAAGACTATCACGATTTCCAACTCGAAAGAATGTTGTTAAAATAAGTATTGATCTCATAAATATTTGATTTGCGTAATCGTCGCACCACTGATGGAGTATTTCTTAATCTAAATTACATCATATCGTATCACATGATTAGATTTAAAGTCTTATTTTGGCAAATTACCTTCAATTAACCCACTTAATCAGCTGCTTTCAAGGATTACCTAAATAAGGAGCAGCCCCACCTTCTGTTTTTCCTTAAACTTCAGACGTTTTATTCATTGATTTCTTTAGGTCTAATTGAACCTCTTAATTATAAATTTGTAGGTTTTTAAGTTTCATATCATCCACTTTTTCAAGTTGGTTCTGCCATTCTCTTAAGAGTTATTTCTGATTCTTGAATTATATTGAAATGATCATCATGATAAGCATAAATGGCAGAAATCAATTATTAAAAATGCCACACAAATAGCAAACCCATTTATAGTAATCGTCATCAAAATAATAAAGTGATAGTTAAAATAGCATCAAATTCAAGATAAGAGCATGAGTAAATTTGGACTTTACCCGGAAAAATCTTCAGTTATCACATTTGAGACTCATCTAGAGGGACTACAGGATGAGACAAAGATAATTTTACAACAGTTGAGAATCTTTGTAAAGTCCCTTGGTGAGAACGTTATTGAAGAGGTCAGACCTCATAGAGTGGTTTACGCCAAGACCTTGACCTTTAGAACTTTTTTGGACGTGCAACCAAGAAATGACTCCATAACCTTGTCCATAAGAAGAGGCAGAAACGAACCTGAGACTACTTACTCGATAAAGACAAAACAAGAGTTTGAAGATGTTAGTAAAGAAATACGTAGGGCATATGAAATGATTAAATGACAAGATAGGTTGATCGTCGCTAAAGGGAATGATATCTACCTGTCAAATAGAAACCTCGGGAATATCAATAATAAATCCAAAAAGTAGAGTTTCTGTTACTGAGTCTTCATCGTACTTTTGTAAAACGCATCCATGCAATAGGATTATCTGTATGCAGCCTCAAAGTTACTAAACTCTGATTTTTCTGTATAGCGGTCCTAGCAGGAATCATACGATTGACGTAAGTCTTTACTGCTTTACGTTCAGGTGCCAGCTAAAATTTTATTTAAATTAGGTCCGAGGTAGATGCTTCAATTTTTTCATTTCACACTTGAAGTAATGCATGGATTCACTGTCTACTAGTGAAAACTCAATTATATCAATTGTAGATGGAGAGCGGGATTTATCTTTGATCTTAGCAAAATAATTCATTGATTCCTTCAAAAGTATTTCTGCGCACTTCTCCTTTGGATAACCAAAAATACCCGTGCTGATGGCAGGGATAGAAATACTTTTGAATCCGTTTTCATGTGCGAGTGCCAGAACGCTTATGATTGCTTTCCTCAATTTTTCGTCCTCATTTCCCTCGCCCATTTGTGGTCCTACAGTATGAATGACCGCTTTACATGGTAATTTTCCAGAATCTGTAACGACCGCGCTTCCAACCGGAACATACCCAATCTTGTCGCTTTCTTCCTGAATTATTTGCCCACCTTTTTTTACAATAGCAGCGGCTACGCCACCGCCGTGTTTCAAATAAGAATTGGCAGGATTGACTATAACGTCTACATTTCTTTCAGTAATGTCTCCCTTGACTAGTCTTATAGTTTTTCCGTTATTCAAAATTATTTGGTCCAGTAATAAAGAGTCATGGTGTGTCATATTGAAATCAACCCCGATATTGTAGAATGATTAATTGGCAATATTTTAGCATTAACTCCCATTAGTGAACCAGCGATCAAAGTTTTCTGTGAGCCGGAATTCAGTCTTCATACTGCGGATCAATTCCTAAAATTTATGTCAAATTTGATAATTCTTGCATTAATACTTAGACTGGTTGTACGATATTAGGGCTTAAGTACATCATTTCTACAATTGGAAAAAGATTTTTTAGTGATCGAGCCTCTATCATGCGAGGGATGGTGAGCTCCTCAATTTTCTATCAGGGCGGAACTATCATGATCAAGGGCCTAGCTCATGTCCCTTATGCCAAGCTCGATCCTAGAACTAAAACATTGAGGGCACATGCCTTGCACTATCGTGATATTCGGACGTATCTTGAGGAGAGTGCCGTTGATTTTAGTGATTTTGTTATGGATTTTGTACCATCTCCGCTTCTTGTACCAAAAAATGTTTCCTTGAGGGATTATCAGGAGAAGGCTTTAGAAAGTTGGATTAAGGCTGGGATGAGAGGTTGTGTAGTTCTCCCCACAGGCTCAGGCAAAACAATCATTGGCATCAAATCAATCCAAAAAGTAAACTGCTCTACTCTCATCGTAGTACCAACTCTTGATCTGATGGGCCAATGGACAGATATTCTCTCAAAACAATTTGAAAATACAAGAATAGGTAATCTTGGCGGAGGAAATGATGATATTCAGGCAATCACGGTTGCTACCTATGATTCAGCCTATATTAGAGCTCCTAGTATTGGTAACAGATTTTCACTGATAATATTTGATGAAGTACATCATCTAGCTGCACCTGGTTATAGATCTATAGCAGAACAAATGGCTGCTCCATATCGTTTAGGTCTAACGGCGACAATTGAAAGAGAAGATAATTTACATTATGATTTCCCAAGGTTAGTCGGTGGAGTCGTCTATCAAGCTTTCCCATCAGAACTTGCCAAACAAAAGCATCTGGCTAATTTTCAGATAGAAAGGAGACGGGTGGAAATGCAGACAAATGAAAAACAAGAGTACGAAAGAAGCATAAGAGCATATCAGATTTTTCTAAATAAGGTTGGAGTTAGAATGAATTATTCTGGTTCCTTTCAAAGACTTATAATGATGTCCGCCAAGAGCAAAGCTGCCAGACAAGCTTTGTTGGCGAGGAATAGGGCTATGGAGATTGCATTAAATAGCAAATCAAAAATTGAGGAATTGGGAAAAATTCTTTCAGAAAATAAGGGCATAAAAACTATAATATTTACTCAACATAACAGCTTGGTTCACGAGATCTCAGATCGATTCTTGATACCTCTCATCACTCATAAGTCTAATAAAGAAGAAAGGCATGATGCACTATTAGGATTTAGAGAAGGCCGGTATCGTGCTATAGTGACTTCTAAAGTTCTAGACGAAGGCGTAGATGTTCCCGACGCCGAACTTGGAATAATACTAAGTGGAACAGGAAGTGGAAGGGAATTCATACAGAGGCTGGGTAGACTTTTAAGGCCTAAACCAGATGCCGCTAGGAAAGCCAGATTGATTGAAATTATATCATCAAACACACGCGAGACAGGAACGAGTGCGAAAAGGAAACGGGCACTTGGTAGGATAAATGAAAAAGAAAAATGAATCGGAAAGAAAAATGTCTATGGCAAATGGCAAATGTGGAAGTAATAGTACAAGAGCTCGCCTATGGAGACTCCACCTGAGTAAGCAATGCTTCCTATTCAACTGCTTAGAGTTAAGACAAAAAAAGGTACAATATTTCCTCTTTTTTGTCCAGATAATGGGGAACATTTACTTCTAGCTGAGCAACTCATAAATTTATTTAAGGAGTCAGCAGAAAAAAAAGAAAAGAAAAGATTTCTTGATAAAAGAATAGCCGCAATAGAATCTCAGTGGGACGACTATAAACTCGTTAGGGGGCTTTCCATGTTGCTAGAAAGACGATGTCAATTTAGTGTCTCGCAGAATGGTAATGATTATAGTAATAATATCAGTCCAGTGGCAATTAGAAAGGCTTTGTTTGAGGAATCATCTAGAATTCAGCTTGCCCTGACTGAATCGGATCGGAATAGAGTATTAAGCAAAATTGCCTCAAGTATGAAGGTTTCTACTTCCTTTATCAATGAAGTAATGTGGAATGATCAAGATGAAAATCTGATCCATGAGGGGTTCAACTTGATTAGTCGGGAAGAACTTTTGGGAACATACAATCTTTCGATAATGCAAACCTTACTATTCAACTGTACTAGACTGGAGTTTTCAGTCATTGGTGGTATTAATTGGAAGCGTGTCTTAAGGGACATAAAGCGCTTAGGATTAATGTACAACTTGCAAGAAGTTGATGGTAATGAACCTGATATTAGTAACGCGGAAGAATATACTCTGCTGTGTTTTCTTGATGGCCCTATCAGCTTGTTCAAATTGACCGACAGATACGGAACGTCTATGGCAAAATTGCTTCCGTCAATAATCACTTCTGAGAGATGGACTATGAATGCATGGATTGTAAGAAAAACAATGTCAGGAAAGAAAATCTATGAATTCAAGATGTCATTCTCAGAAGTCCCATCACTTCTTTTTATTCCTTCCAGAGGCAAGGATAGATCCTCGCCACTTTTTGATAGCTCAGTTGAAGCAAAATTTGCGAACAAATTTGAACAGTCATCAAATGGTTGGAAACTCATAAGAGAACCCGATCCATTAATTGTCTCAAATGGGTCAGCATTTATTCCTGATTTTGTGTTTGAAAAATACGATAAGCGAATATACCTTGAAATAGTAGGTTTTTGGACGAAGGACTATCTGCAGAAGAAAATTCAAAAATTAAGGGACATTGTCTATAATAGGAAAATCGATATTTTCGTTGCAGTAAACGAAGAATTGGCCTGCTCTAAAGCCATGCTAGATTCTGGCAGTAGTTCAGAAGATCGAATAATTACTTACAAGAATGATTCAGTTCCAATCAAGAATCTTGTGAATTATTTAAAATCAATTGACCAAGAAGTTACTGAGAAATATTCAAGTGACTCCAATCTAAAAATAATATTTGATGGAGCACAAGATATCATTTCAATTGAACAAGTTGCATTAAAATATAATATTCCGATCGAGTCGGCAATCTCGATTGCTTCGAGGGATAACGATCGTGATTATGTAAAGGCAGGCCCATATTTCATATCTAAATCAATAACCAACGACTTAATCAGTCTTTTAGCAGGAAAGACGAAATTCATAGATGCATGCGCTATATTTTCAGAGAAATTAATACCAGATACATGTCATGGTGAGCTTATTTCAATGCTTGGTTACGAAGTAGTATGGCAGAGCATGGATGCCAACAACGCATCCATTATTAAGCGGAATTAACTAATCGCAAGGCATATAGTTAAGTGTTCCCTTATGATATCGTAGGGTAGCATGGCAGCACCAGACACTATATCAATACAAAAGACTTGCAGGTTGGAACGGGTTCAAAGGTTCTTGGATAGCGTGGGTAGGAATAGCCGAAGTTCCAAGGCTGCTTATGGCGTTGCTTTATCACATTTCCAGATGTTTCTAAAGAGTAAATACAAGCCACATGATATAGAAACGGTTCTAGAGGCCTTAACAGCAGAGCGAATTGATGTCTATTTACTGCTTGATAGTTTTGTATCGTATTTAGTTGATAACCTGAACCTGAATCCCAAAACTGTGTCACTTTATGTTGCCGCAGTACGGTCGTATTTTGGATATCATGATATAGACGTAACTCCTTCTAGGTTCAAAAGAAGAGTACGAATGCCCAAACGCTTACGTGAAGATGAAGAGCCAATTGATTCTTCTGACATCCGGAAGATATTGCTTTCATGTCCTAATAGGCGGCTGAAGTCATACTTGCTCGTCCTAGCGAGCAGTGGTACTCGTGCATTAGAGACCCTTGCTATAAGAAATATGGATTGTGACTTTT
>DATBFR010000095.1:0-25661 GCA_036558405.1 Nitrososphaeraceae archaeon
ATTGCAGAATTGAAGGTTCAGTATACATTCCTCCACTCACTATAATCGGAAATAATGTGTTCATTGGTCCTGGGGCAGCATTTACTAATGACCCGTATCCGATGAGTCCAAAAATGATAGGTGTTATTGTCGAAGATGGAGTAATCATTGGAGGAAGATCTGTATTTAGACCTGGTGTACGGGTCGGTCGAAACAGTGTGGTAGGCATGGGCTCAGTAGTTACCAAGGATGTTCCCCCGGAATCCGTTGTAATAGGGCACCCTGCGACGGTGAGATATACAAGAAAAGAATATGACATAAAGAAGGAAGCGTGGAATGCATCAAAGCCATCTTAGCGATTTTGAAATAAATACTTGACGATTTACTGACTCATTCCTGATACCTGAGGGGGCAAAAAATTAGACGATCTTAAAGTTATTGCAGTTCGTTTTTTGCTTCCTCAAATTTGTTTGTTAGATACTAGTTTTTGGGACCAGTAGCGGTTTTATATTCAAATATATCAACAGTAATTAATAGTACTTTCTCAAATTATGTTCAAAAATTTATTGACTGTATGACTGAATCGTTAGTTTCATAATCTGCTACAATTTGGCACCATCAGTTGTTAAATCTTGAGGCTTGGGTGTCCATGTACATCTAGAGCTACTAGAATGGTTTTTCTGGGAAATTTCCATGCGTATGATTTTGCTTCAACCATACATTTAGATATCATTTAATTTACCTCAGTTGAATTAGAAAATAAAATACAATGAATTTTTTCAAAAATTCTATGCATTCGGGTATTGACCCGGTACCGAAGGACAAGAGATTATTGAGAGGAAAGGACTTTTTTATATTATGGTCCAGCCTAGGCGTCGGTTTGCTGGTTTTGTCAGCTGGGTCATTTCTTACCGATGCAACCTTTACGGATGCAATATTGGCTATCTTAATTGGATCCATAGCAGGTTCTGTGCTGCTTGCTATGGCAGGAAAGGTCGGCAGTGATAATGCGGTACCCTCTTTGGTCAGTATGAGGCCATCTTTTGGGATCAGTGGTTCGTATATTCCAGCAGTATTAAACGTGATGCAGCTTATTGGTTGGACAATATTTGAAATAATGATAATGTCAACTGCTGCCACCATATTGGTGGGAGATTTTATCCCATTTTACGTCTGGAGTCTTATTTTTGGTTCAATAGTAATTTTAATGGCTATAGTGGGTCCTCTGGCAGTTATCCGAGAGTGGTTGGGAAAATTTGCTATATGGGCTGTATATGCATCATCTGTTATACTCATTATTGTACTGTTGTTATCAGACAAAGTTTTAGCTTTGCTACCTTCTGGTGGTAATGGCTTATCGTTTTTTAGTGCACTTGATATTGTCATAGCTATGCCAATCTCTTGGATGCCTCTCGTTGCAGATTATAACAGGTTTGCTAAGAATAGTAACAGCGCGTTCAAGGGAACTATAGCTGGTTTTGCAGTGACAAATGTATTATTTTATTTTGCGGGATATTTACTAGGCGCAAGCGATATTGTTATGATTGTAAGTGCCATCCAGTCCATATTTTTTGGATTTCTAATGCTTGTGCTTATAGTAGACGAAACAGATAATACGTTTGCAGATGTATATTCTGCATCAGTATCTACTCAAAACATATTTCCGAAATTTGATCAAAGGTATCTGATAGTTGGTTTTACCGCATTTAGTATTGTTATGGCTAATTTGATCCCAATTTCACAGTATCAAACGTTTCTTTTACTTATTGGAGCAGTATTTGTGCCACTGTTTGGAGTAGTTTTGTCAGACTATTACATTTTGAAAAGGATGCGATACAAGCACGAATTTTATTATGATCCAAATACAAACAAGATTGGATATACGGCGATTCTATCGTGGATCATAGGAGTTGTAGTTTACTATGTACTGTCCTCGCTGTCACCCATTTATGTATCAGGGTTACCCCAAATTGGCGCTACAATTCCTAGTTTAGCGGCATCATCTCTATGTTACGTCGCGATAAAGTATTCAATCAGAAAGTTGAAAATAAGAAAATTGGCACATTAGCTCGTCAAGTAGATCTTCAATTTGTAACTTTAGACACAACCAAAACAAGACTCTAAAGGAAGAACACTCCAATCATAACGTAAATTAATTATCAGGCATATCCTCCCCCACTCCCTTATACCGGCCTCAAGCCTTAAATGCATTAAAATTTAGATTAGCTTAGGATGGGTAATAAGAAACAGACAGATTATCCCGCAAATCGTAACGAAGTGGAAAATAATCCTGAGAATATCAAAACAAACGATACCGCCGTGTCTGACCAGAAGACTGAAGAAGTAGCTCCTTCAGAGGGTACAATCAATCCCGATGAGAGCGGCGCCGGATCAAAGATATTGTTTGCTCAGCCTTCTGACGCAGAGCTTTTGGATCTCGAAATTCAAGACATTGAAGGTATAGGGCCTTCTACAACTAAGAAATTACGCGAAGCTGGAATTCTTTCAGTAATGGATTTGGCAGTTGCGAGTGTCGAAGACCTTGCCGTAGATATTAATTCCACAAAGGATAGCGCAGCGTCATTCATTATGGCAGCTCAAAAGCTTTTAAGAGAATCAAATATTTTAGAAAAAGAGTTCATTACCGCAGACGCCGCGCTTAAAAAACGAAGGTCTTTGTTAAGATGTTCTACTGGCTCAGGTGCTTTAGATGATCTTTTTCTTGGAGGCATAGAAACTCAAGCAGTTACAGAATTCTATGGAGAATTTGGATCTGGGAAATCACAGATCTGCCATACACTATGTATAACCGCTGGGCAACCTTTAGAATCAAGTGGACTTAATAGCGGTGTTATATACATTGACACTGAAGGTACGTTTAGACCTGAGAGATTGGAAGAGATAGCTAGAGCAAGAGGGCTAGATCCAATTCATGCTTTAAAGAATGTTGCCGTATGTAAAGTTTATAACAGTGCCCATCTGGAGTTGATAGTCAAGAATCTAGGGAAGTATGTTGACGATTACAAATCAAAATTGATCATAATTGATAGCATAATTTCATTGCATCGCGCAGAGTTCTCTGGAAGAGGAACGCTTGCTGATAGGCAACAAAGACTCAATGGCATCATGCATAAACTTCTTAGAATATCAGAAATTTATAATTTGGCAGTGATAGTCACGAATCAAGTCCAATCTGCTCCTGATACATTCTTTGGTGATCCCACCAAACCAACTGGCGGTAATGTAATAGGACATGCATCAACATATAGAGTATATCTGAAGAAATCTGGTGAAAATAGAATTGCAAGGATGATCGATTCGCCGTATCATCCATATGGAGACGTCAGATTTACTGTTAATGAAAGGGGAGTAGATGATCTCGAGGAAGATAGCAAGAAGACTAGAAAGGGAAAAGCAAGCATATCCAATGACGATAACTGACAATGTTAGAAGGCAAGTAGATACCCTCTTATAATTAGTGGGCCATCTTCTAAACTAGAATATTTCTATAACTCTGGATCTCATTATAGCGAATATTTGACGTATCAAGTAACTGCAGCGAGCGGGCCCGGTGGGCTTCGATCCCACGATCTGCGGTTCCGAAGACCGCCGCGATATCCTGGCTACGCTACGAGCCCAGAGTATAGATAGTTACTAAGACTGAAAAGGGAAGTTCTATATCAACTGACCTAAATGCCAGAAAATTATTAAGGTCTAATGCAAGCGCAGTACTGAACCCGATAAGGTTCTTTAGACGACATTAAGCTTGCTTTATGGAATGAAGAAAAGAGCAAATTTTTGATTGAAATTCAGTTATTATCACAATTTATGCATAACAATTTATCTCAGGGATTCTTGTGTAGATTTGTTAGTTGAAGGTATCTGATAGGACTAGTGGTGTTGAGTATGCTATCCGTGATATTATATTGCATGCCAGAGAATATGAAAAATCTGGCAAGGAAATAATTTATTTGAATATAGGAGATCCAGTGAAATATGATTTCAAGACTCCCTCTCATATTAAACAGGCGTTAATTGATTCTATTCAAAAGGATTTTAATTTCTATGCAGAGTCTGAGGGCATACCTGAGCTGCGTGAGGCCGTAGCTGAAAAAGAATCACGCAAAGGTCTTTCTGTAACACCAGAAGATGTTTTGGTAACTAATGGGGTATCTGAAGGATTAGATATGACCATGGCATCCATTGTAGAACCAAAATCAGAGGTTCTTATGCCAGGACCGTATTACCCTCCCTATGCCTCTTATGTCAAATTCTATGGAGGTAAGCCAATTGAATTTAAGCTAACTAGTGACAGTAAGCCTGATTTGGAGGATATAATATCTAGGATAACACCTAGAACTAGAGCGTTATGCATAATCAGTCCAAATAACCCCACAGGTGAAGTATTCGATCATAAGAGTTTAAAGCAACTAGTCGATTTAGCGTGCGAGCACTCTCTATACCTTATTTGTGACGAAATTTACGACAGCTTAATCTTTGACGGGGAATTTACGGGTATTGGCAGGGTTGCTAAGGATTCACCAGTAATTTTACTTAATGGTTTCTCGAAGGTTTACCTGATGACGGGGTGGCGATGTGGATACATTTGCACCAATAGCAATTGCGCTGCTTTGGATAATATTAGAAACAATATTCCAAAATTGGCTAGGGTCCGAATATCATCTAATTTGCCCGTACAAAAGGCCGCTGTCGCTGCTCTTAGGGGACCTCAGGATCATATTCCTATAATGGTTGATAAATTGAGAAGAAGAAGAGATCTAGTTATGAAGCGTTTGAACCAAATTAGTGGAATAACTTGCAAGCTCCCCAAAGGAGCTTTCTATGCTTTTCCTAAGATTGGGATTTCAAACAGATGGAAAGACGATCAGCAATTTGTACTGGATCTGTTGAACAAGACCGGTGTACTGGCAGTTCACGGCTCGGGATTCGGAACTAACTATGGTTCTGGGCATTTCCGATTGGTTTATCTGCCAGATGAGAATATCCTTGACGAAGCTATGAACAGGATTGAAGATTTTATTAATAAACAAAGTGCATACTAATTCAGTACTTTAATTGTAATCCTAACCCTGTGACATCCAACCTTCGATTGATCCTTTTATCATTTAAGAGTATCTTCTGTATTCGTGTTCATCGGGAGGACCGTAGTCCTCTTCTTTCCTAAAATATCCCCAATAAAGCAAAAAGGCTCCCCCAGCCAACATTGCCAATACGAATTTTTCATTTGTTATTTCGCCATTTATGTAATTGTCCAGATAAAATCCAAATGATAGTTGGGTACTGATAAAATAAAGATTTCTGAGTGCAATAATTACTGCCATTACAATAAATAAAATTCCCATTGCGGACATCCAATTCTTGCCTCTTCTGCTACGTGCACCGGCTGAGCTGTAATCTCTGGAAAAGAATCTCATGCGAAGTCGTATCATCAGACTAATTTTATCCCTGGGTGTTTGATCTTATTACGTTTAGATGCGTTCAGTATCATCGGAGTCAAGACTTCGGCCTGATAGCTTAGTGAGAGAGGTCCAAGGTAGATAGGGCGAAGACCATTAATTTCCGATATCAAACTGTTTAGGATATCAAGAGCATCCTTGTCATTACCGCAAACAAAGGTGTCTGAATCCAAACCTTCCTTAATGTTCTTCAATTTGATTTCTGAAATAGTGTGAAAAGCGGAAACGATCTTGTTATCTGGTAAATTATCATAAACAATTTCAGCAGCACATTTTTTTGTATCTTCAAAGGGAACATATGTAAATCCCGCTTCCACCCTGTTCATTGGTACGATTGGTGATACCACGATGCAATTCGATTTAATGTGTTCTTTGATCGAGTTGCAAGTAAGTTCAATTGAATCATAAGGTATTGATAAAATTAGGACATCAGCTAACCCCGCCAACCCTACGTTATCTAAGCCATTGATACTTCCTTTCATACTACCGCCTATCACAGAATTTGCAGTGGACGTGTATGCGTCGGCAGCTGTCTTAGCTTTAGTTGCATCCCTGGATCCAATATAAATTTCGTGGTTAGTTACCCATCTCAGCGCGAATCCCTCACCCATGCCACCTGTCCCTCCAATAATTCCTACCTTCATAATCTCAACTAATCCTAAGGGTAAATCTCGAACCTATTAAGGTTATAATGCCATTTATCATTTGGTAGTTGGACCGTTTCACATGTTATAGAATAAAAACAGGGGAAGAGTAATCCTAATAACTTAACTTAATATTGCTAAACTTTTTCATCTTTTAGTTGTTTGCCGCTAGCAATATTCATGCGTCATGGAGAGGCCGATAATAATGTCAAGAGAATTTTAGTTGGACGAAACATTGAATCGCATCTAACAAACCAAGGAAGGCGGCAGGTTGAGGACACTGCAAAATGCTTGAAGGAAATATCAATAGGGAAAGTGTACGTCAGTCCTGTAATAAGAGCGGTTGAAACTGCCCAAATTACTTGTAACGTACTCGGTTTGGAATATCAAATTGATGAGAGGCTATTTGAGATAGAACTTGGTAAATTGGTGGGGATGAATTATGAAGAAATACTAGATAAGCATGAGAATCTTTTCCTTAAATTTTACTCAGGCGATCAGCAAATGCTTGAAAGCTTTGGTGTAGAAAGTTTTAGTATGGTAAAGCAACGGATCCAACATATCCTAGATGAAGTAATCGATACTTACCCTGACAAGAACGTACTTTTCATAACGCACTTAGATCCTATTAAGGCGGCAATTTCTCTTCTTTTGGATTTACGAGCTGAAGCGCTATATCGCTGGCATATTCGAAATGCCTCACTCACTATTCTGAAACACGAGAGTAAGGTTTTGTCGCTAACTGGTGTAAATGTTATGGGAATTCGACGGTATCTAAACGAGTAATCAAGTTGCGCAGGCGACCATGTTGAAATTGTTATGGATGGTGTTTGGATCACGGCCTTATTGTGATAACTGGTAAAATAGATGTATTTCGATTTGTTGCGGTTGCATAACATTTTCATTCTGGGTTCAGGGACTTCAACTGAGGATTGCCTAGTCAGAAACTATACAAGTATTTATAATAATTCGACGAGAAAAATTTCGTGATGAATGCAAAAACCTTAAATTGGATAAGTTAATCTAGTGAGCAGAGATAGCGAGTTCGCATGATATCAAGACCTAAGGGATGGATGCTTGTAATATTATTTTTGCCGTTATTCAGCTTATTGGTGATAAGTTATCTCAGTTATAATTACGCCTCCGCTCAGCAAGGGACTGATGCTGAAGATGTGGTTATAAGGAGGGTAGAGATATGGGGACTATTCTATCGCCTAATGGTAGCAGCATTCGTTGTTGGATCTGTTGTCCAAGGTACGATAGTTTACGTTTGCTGGCGTTTCCGCGAATCCAATCCTAAAAATAGAATACGAGGAGAACCGTTAGAAGGGGCGTTTTAATGGGTCACGCTACAGTAGAATGGGTTTACGTTGGCGTAGTAATTAGTCTCCTAACATGGGTAGGAGCTGAATCTTGGAACGTTGAGAGGATCATAGAACACGTACCAGCAAATGCAGAAACAATAAAAGTAATAGGTCAACAGTGGTTTTGGACTTTCGAACATCAGGACGGAACTAAAGAAGTTGGCCAGCTTCATGTAAAGCAGGGAGTTCCATACAAATTTGAGTTAGTGTCAAAAGATGTCGTTCATGACTTCAATGTACCCGAATTTGTTGTTTTGATGGACGCTGTTCCAGGAAGAGTTAATGTTGTGTGGAATATGTTTGACAAACCGGGAGAATTCGTCATCCAGTGCCGCGAGTACTGTGGGTTCGGTCACGCTGACATGAGGGCAAAATTATTTGTAGAACCATTTACCCAGACAGCTGAAGCTGGTACAGGGCCGACTGCTCCGCCTTCAGAAGGAAACGCGACCACCAATCAGACCTCAGGTGCAACTCCACCACCCAGTGGTCCACCAGGAACACCTCTAACCATACTGGAAGGTGCATCTGTTCAAGGAAGTCCCGATTACGATCCAGACTCTTTAACGGTAAAGAAGGGTGACAAAATAACTGTAACTAATAAAGACACGCTACCACATACGGTCACAAGTGGAACCGGACCACAGGATCCAACTACCGGCAAGTTATTTGATACTTCTATAATTGAAGCTGGTGCTAGTGCCGATATTGCCACCACAAACGTTGATGCTGGAAGTCATCCCTACCACTGCACAATCCATCCATACATGACAGGTACTCTAGTAGTACAGTAGATTGCATTTGCTATTTACGATCATAGTAGATCTACGCTCAAGTATGTTTGAATTACTATTCCGCTGATCGGTAAAGAAAGTTCTTAAGTCAACGGTAAATTGACTTGCTCAAGAGAAAAATTAGCTAACCTGTAATGAGTGGCAACAACAGCTACACACTGAAGAACAACCATGGGGATCGGAAATAACTATATTCAACTATAGTTACCGCAAGTAATGCTGGAGTTGCTGGCGTTCTTAAAGGATTCGTGGTAGGGTAGGCATCAACTTACACAATTGAGTTCATTTTTTTGAAATTCAATTTTACCGGATAGTCAATTGTTGATTGTCGTATTTATCACGCTCATCGAAATAGAAAATTATTATTTTGTTAAAAAATAATACCTTTTTTAAGATTTTCAATGCAAGAAATAGATGATGCATATTGCAAAACATTTGGCGCTTTCGTGCGAGGAGTCAAAACAAAATGCTTTTATTGATATTATGTTACAGCTAAATGCAATTGGTAGGTGTATGTACCAGTGGTATTAGAGATTAAAAAACCCCGTCCATTGTGGGAAATAATTTTCTCGACACATCATACTGATATTGGTCTACTATACATTATTTCTTCCATAGCCTTCCTCATGGTTGGCGGTGGCCTTGCTTTGGCCATTAGGGCGGAGCTTTTCTTCCCTGGTGTGCAAATCTTCCAAGATCCAAGTGACTTCAATAGATTCTTCACCGTTCACGGCACTACCATGTTGTTCTTGTGGGCAATTCCATTTGCAGCAGGGGTTGGGAATTATCTGATCCCAATCATGGTCAGATACAAGGATATGGCATGGCCAAAGCTCAATGCTGTTGCATATTGGATGATACCAGTAGGGGCCGCATTGGTTTTACTGGGTTTTTCAGATACAGGTTGGACAGCATATCCTCCATACTCTATAATCAGAGCGCCAGGTCCAGCTGCCGAGATGTGGATCTTTGGCTTGAAGATTTTGGGAATTTCTTCAATTTTAGGTTCAATCAATTTTATAGTAACAATAGTAAGGTGCAAGCATCCAGACCTTCCTATAATGAAGATTTCTCTTTTTGCCTGGTCTATATTATCAATTTCGTTTATGACTATCGTGGCAGTTCCTACGTTTGCGGCTTCATTGATAATGCTATACACCGATAGACTAGGTATATCGGGCTTTTTCAACCCTGCCCTTGGAGGTGATCCAATAGCCTATCAACACTTGTTCTGGTTTACATTCCATCCTGAAGTATACATATTCTTGTTGCCTGCGGTGGGCATGTTGTATGAGATTATACCAAAGTTCTCAAGAAAGCCTCTCTTTAGTTACCAGTCAGGAGTCGCGGCATTCGTTCTTTTGACTACGATAGGTTTTGCATCTTGGGCACATCACATGTTCGCTACTGGAATGAGCTTTACCGAGAAGACCGTATTTATGGTTGGTACACTTGCCGCAGTTCCTGCTTCTGCTATGCACATATTCAATTGGATTGCTACTATGTGGGGAGGACGTATCAAGTTTGCCGCTCCAATGTTGTTCGGAGTAGGAGGAATCATGCTGTTCTTTGCCTCAGGCGCCGGTGGAGTAGTCAATACTGCATTACCATTAGACTTTATAACGCACGATAGTTACTGGGTAGTAGGACACTTCCATCTAATTTTGATGGGTACAGTATCTCTCACCTTTACTGGCTTCATTTACTATTTATTCCCACTAATAACCGGCAGAATGTATAACGAAAAGGCTGCAAAAGTACACTTTGTTTTGGCATTCGCTGGAGTAGCAATCGTCTTCTTAACCCAACACATTTTAGGCTTGTACGGTATGCCGCGAAGGGTATACGATTATCTTCCGTTGCCAGAATACATTACAATGAACCAAATTGCCACAATCGGGGCTTGGATCGCAGGATGGTCGTATGTAATTATGATTGTCAATTTCCTTAAGAATGCCGGAAAAGGTAAGGAAGCTAACATGAGGGATCCATTTGAAGTTGGAGAGGAGTATTATGACTACGCACGACGAGAGCCCCATCACTAGAACTACGACTCGTAGACTGGCGATAGGAATCGCCATCATAGTAATACTAATGGGAATAGGAGCAGGGATCATCATTCCTTTCTGGAAGGTTATGTACAAAAACCCACCTCCAGCTTCTCTCTTACACCCAGAAGGACCACCTGAAGAGGGGACTGGCATTCAAACAAGTATAGGTACTATTGAAGGAGTTACAAAGCCAAAACCTGCTCAAACACCAGCTTCCCCTGGTGGTAATGCTACTACTGCGGGAGGTGCGGCGCCAGGAGGGCCCTCAGCAGCTAGCGGGCCCCCAGGAACACCTCTAACCATACTGCAAGGTGCATCTGTTCAAGGAAGTCCCGATTACGATCCGGACTCTTTAACGGTAAAGAAGGGTGACAAAATAACTGTGACTAATAAAGACACGCTACCACATACGGTCACAAGTGGAACCGGACCACAGGATCCAACTACCGGAAAGCTCTTTGATACTTCTATAATTGAGGCTGGTGCTACTGCTGATATTGCCACCACAAACGTTGATGCCGGAAGTCATCCCTACCACTGTACAGTCCATCCATACATGACAGGTACTCTAGTAGTACAGTAGATTGAATGTGCTTTTTGCAATTAAGCAGATTTTGCGCTTGAGCTTGCCCTCTACTGTCCTGCCCTCTCTGTGGCCTTCATACAGCATCAAAATGATGATCAATTATTCAGTTCCTGCAAGTCCAAGCTGAAATAAGTTAAATGAAAATAATAGGAAACAAAACATCAATTAAGTAGATTCTGGTTTAGATTCACTATGATGCTATTAACTCGTCTTTCTATTGTAACGCTCATTGTCCTTTTTTCTCTAATATTTATTGGAGGATATGTAAGCGCATCAGGGGTGGGATTAAGCTGTCCAAACTGGCCGCTTTGTCCAGCAGGCCTGATACCTATGCAGGAGTTTATTATTGAATATTTTCATCGCACCGTTGCAGCGACTACAGGGGCTCTAGTATTTGTAACTATGATATTTACCTTAAAATCAAAATTAAGTTCAAAAAATGCAAAAATAGCATCGGTAATTGCCGCAGCATTGGTTATTGGACAAATTGCTTTGGGCGCTATTGTTATCGTTGAAAAGCTCCATGCCGTGCTGGTTACAGTTCACCTTGGAATGGGATTGATTCTATTTGCAATGGTACTATTTGTGGTAAGGAATTCATACAGAATCGACAGAGAGCGACTGGAAATGGCAAGATCCGGTTCGCAAGGTACTGTCGGTCAGTTGGATCAGAAATACAAATTGTAGATCTCGAAATTTTCAGGGGACATGTAATGAATTGATGTCTAATATCATTTGCTTTTTTTGCTAAAAGTATTTGTCATACGTTAAGCATTTAGCAAAATTTTAGATTGACAGAGTTCAGTGGGAAGAAGTTATCTGGACTGAAATTCTTGGGGTGAGACACGAGTTTTTCCCGTAAAACATAATACCAATATGGCATAACTTACCGTGGAAATCAATATGTGGAAGGTTATGATGCCTAGAAAAATTGTATATGGAGAAAATGCTGCTAAAGAATTTGAGTACCCCGAAAGAGCTTTAATCATAACTACAACAACTCCGGATATTTACGAAAAATGGTTAAGTTACATGGGAATAAAAAACTATGAAATTTATGACAAGGTGACACCCGACCCAGCGATCGAAACGATTGAAGAAATCAAGAACAAGTATGAGGGCAAGGAAGTTTCGGCATATATCGGCCTTGGAGGGGGCAGTTCAATGGATGTATCCAAATATCTTAGCAAACTTACGGGGATACCCAAGATTCTGATTCCAACTACATTTGGCACGGGCGCCGAAATGACCACTTATGCAGTTGTGAGTTTTAGTCACAAGAAGAAGTTGCTACAAGACGAGGCATTCTTAGCTGACGTTGCAATTGTAGACCCTTATTTTCTACCTGGAACTCCTTTTAACATAATGCGAAACTCTGCTTGCGATGCCATGGCTCAGGCATCGGAAGGATTCGACAGCAAATTAGGAAGTCCGTTTACAAGATTTTTTTGCAAGGAGGCTTTTGACATTCTTGAAGATGCCATAATGAATGACAAACCTCATCTTCTTCCGTACGGCGCAATGTTATCGGGAATAGGCTTTGGAAATTCTTCGACAACTCTTGGCCATGCACTTTCGTATGTATTTTCTAATGAAGGTGTGCCTCATGGATACGCTCTTTCATCATGCACCACCGTTGCACACCATTTCAACAAGTCGCCGTACTACGAGAGATTCAAGAAGGTTTGTCAGAAATTAAAGTTCGAACCATTAAAGCTTAAACTTCCACTTGACGAAGCTGCAGATGTTATAATGCCTGATAAAGGACATCTTGACAATAACCCTATTGAAATAAAAAAGCAAGATGTAATTTATTGTCTAGACAAAATAGTTAATGCAAATCCTCTAAATTAGTAACGTCCATAGACGAATGGAATACGCAGAATAGTGCCGACAGAAGGCCCACTAACTCGTCCGGGTATGTTTGGTCAGAGCTCGATAGCTAAGGCGTTATATCTTGATAATCATTAAATGTTGACTGTGATTAATAAAGTGACAAAAATACATTGCTCAGAGGATTCGTGGTATAGACGACCCATTGCCTGTAATCTCATAAATAAGGCTACCTCAAGTCATGATACAATTGCTAGCATGATTTTCGAGTACATCCTCGAATTTCCGAATATTGGCATGCTTTGCGACTTGTCTAATTTTATCCGAAGGGCTCCATTAGTAATTACTATGAAAGGAATACAAATACAATATTCACAGCTTTTATGCCTTTCCATTCCATTTTTCACCTGTTATTATGATTTTTGCGGTGAGGATCATAGAACAGTAGTAATTAGAACTTGGAGTATCGATGGGAGGTTATGTTAGTAATTATGATCTTAAATAGAGCATCGGTAAAATTACCAATCTTGATCTTTGACAAAAATCCTACTTGATTTCACATTGCGTTGCGATTAGGAAACCTTTAAATCCAGTTCTACGGATTCTGAATCAGTACACCTTGACTACCATAAGCAAGAACATGGAAATTCAAGCTCCAATCAGCGAAGTATTTACCTATTTTGCTCGTCCCGAACACATGGCTGATCAATTTCCTGAGAATATGGGTCTGAATATTATTCCATTGGAAGTTAAGAATGGATTTGGTGTTGGAACCATATTTAGAATCAGCGGAGATTTTGATGGCAAGAAGTTAGAATGGGATTGCGAAACTATAGAGTATATTCCGCATCGCAAGATCGTTGCTAAAATGATTGAGGGTCCATTTAAGCGATGGGTTATTACTGTTACTTTTGAACCGTTGGGCGAAAAATTAACGAGAACTGGAATTCAAGTGGATTATGATATGCCAATGGGACCGCTAGGTGGATTTATGGATAAAGTAAGACTTAAAAAAGTGGCGGAACGGGGTATAGAAAATGGGTTATACCGAGTAAAGGCTTTGCTAGAAGGTACCGGATCAATTCCCGTATATATTACACTTGAAGCTTATAGAGAGGTTTTAAAACAGAAGGAACGATTGAACTGCTCGGTCTCTGAAGCAATTGTAAAGCTGATAAAGGAACAACAAGTAAAACCCCCAGCTCAATAATAGTCATCGCTCGTCTTTTCAAACATTGCACCAAACTAGTTTAATTTAAATATCGCAGGCTAATGGAAATTTTGAGGGTTCGTAGCTCAGCCAGGTAGAGCGTCTGGCTCTTAACCAGTCGTATATACGGGTTATAATGTCGTGGGTCCGAATCCCACCGAACCCGATATAAAATTTTTGATTTTCTGTTAATAAGGATGAATAGCTTTATAGATACTGATTTCTAATCGGTCTGGCGTTAAATGATACCAAATTCAATACCTTATTAATGAATTCAAATTTATTGAGAATTGGTTAAACTTTCTTCTCGTACGATAGCTTTAATAGTCATATTTAAGATGCAACTCCAATGAATAGTGCTGTCGTAAAGGTTAATCTTTTCTCATTTGTTGTGATTTCAATTGCAATAGGAGTTGGTATGACATTAATCCAAACAGGTTATGCTTCCTCTACGCATATGACGTTACATAACTTAGCTGACAACGCCTCCCAGCTAAGTATAGCACTTGCGGATTCCACCTGTACAGCTCAGGTAAATTCTAATTGCGAGGCCGGTGCTGAATATGTGTGGTATACTATAGACGTTTATACACCACCGAAGGATGAACAAACACCCCATTGTGTCATCGAAAAACAACTTCCTATATGCACATATCCGCATGTCATTCAAAAATTAGGTGTATACGGTCACTGTGATGTATACGTAACAGGTTCTGATGGGAAATATGATGTTAACCATCATTGTACACCTGCTGACGCGGCGGCAGGCTTGAAACCCCCACAAAACCAAACAAACGCGACAGGCTTGAAACCCCCACAAAACCAAACAAAGTAGGTCCGAAAAATTCCTCAAGTATAATTACACTCTTTTTCCTTAATTGGAATATTTTCAGACCTAGGTAAATAGATTAAATTTGTACTTGTGGGTCATATTTTAGGGTCAATTCTGTCATCAATTCTACCGAACCCGGTGTGATTTCACTTCTTTGTTGAGAATCTGATTGTAAAAAAAAGGGAGAAAATAAGTCATTAATAGAAACTGATCCGTGTTCGGTGTTCCTTTTCGGAACAAGTTCCCCCAGACTAAGGAAAAGGTAGTTCCAAGACTGAGGATGTTCATTGATTTCGTAGGAATAGCGAAAGCGCCTATAGACCATTAGTTAATGGCAAGGTCGCACACAAGAATGGTATAAGTTATTACCTAAATTAGGAACAGGTCATCTAAACCAATCACTTGAAGTATGTCCAATAATTTTTTCGGCTAATTACATTAAACCTACACAGTCAATCATAGATGGAACTCAAAGTTTTATTAAGATCAGTTTCGAATTTACTTAACAAACCATCAAAACTTTCCTTGATCTCTTTTGCTCTCTTTTCTGTTTCCATTTTAAATGCTGAAATATCTATTGAGGTATATACGTGATACCAGCCTCCCTCCTTGAGTGTCTTTGTGTACTTTTCGCAGATCCTAAGATTCACCAATTTTTGTAGAGACCTAAAGACAGTAGTTTTATCACGGTCGACTTCTTTAGACAGGACATCTAATGGAGTAGCTTTTTTCCTTGCTATAAGTGCGAACAGCAGATCAAATTCCAATGGAGACAGGTCATATAGCGACATTATTAGATCCTTCAATGTGGCATTCATTCTAGTGATGGACACAACAGATGTGCTAGGCAATAGCCTGATTACCTCTCATTACACTAATAAGTATTGCTCTGTCATGGGAGGTATTGCGGTGTCCTGCCAATATCACAAAGCTATATATAAGGCGTGCTTGCACATAATGTAAAATTTGTCTCAATCAACTGTGGTGATAGAAGAAAGAACAGGATTTCAGAGAGAACTAAGTGTTCTACAACGTCCTGAAATTTCGGCAATTTTTAGAGCCTTGTCCGATGACAAGTCACTTACATTATTTAATACGGTCGCTTTGTCTCCAGGTAACAGTAATTTCCTTACTCGCAATCTTAACGTTAGCAGAAAACAATACTACTCGAAGATGGAAAACCTTTCCAAGCAGGGATTGGTCGCAAGAAAAAATGGAAAGTATTACTTGACAACCATGGGAAAAATAATGTACGAACTACAGAAAGTAATTGGAACTGCTGTCAATGATTATTGGAAACTAAGGGCTATTGATTCTTTACGAATACAAGATCAACTTCCTGAAGATCAGATAGCTAAATTGGTGAACACCTTGGTAGAAAATCAGGGATTACGGGATATTATATTAAAGGGTTAGCGATAGTATTATGCATTCATTGAAATGAATGCTCAATGTAAAAAATAGCAATTGGGCAAACCTAAAAACGTCCATGTTCTAAAATTGGTAGAATTTTTTTGCTGGTGGGGGTGATGTTGCTTTGGACATTATCGGACCTTCTACACTAAACACCTATAACATTAAAAATTTGGATAAAAAGAGCTCACCAAAAAGTCCAATATAATCCATAAGGTTTATGAATCTGTTTGTTGTATACGTTATTAAATTTAAAAAAAATAGTCCTGTTTGGCGATTTTATCACTTATCATTTCTTCTTACCCATTAAGACTTGAATTTGGTATAACTTTCACGTTATGCAGAAAATACCAGGTTGACTGGAACTGGAGAAATTATCAAAAATACAGTAGATTGATCCTGATCAAATGTACTTACGACTTGTGCACCCTTTGGAGTTATATGTTATTCTCTTTAATGAAGTATTCTGCAAAGGATTAAGGAAATTTAATAATTATCTGACTCCCCATTACAGGGGAAGACTACGTCGAAGATTGTTCTTTGGTATAAATATTTAATGTATTTGATATGGTCATATTTTGTGAACCAATCTGACATTGTTATGGGAGCAGAATGGATCGAATATTGGCGGTGTCTTTTCCAATTGAAGGTTTTGGTATTGTTTAATGACTTGTTGACCATACCAAATTATTACTATAGATCAAACGAGATATGTGTGCCTGCCATTTTGGCAAAATAGGAAATGATGTTGGGTCAAGTAATATTAGGCGGTTTGGATGGTATTCTTGTATATTGCAATGTATAGTAGATAGAGAAAACGTCTGAATTCTGTAATGACATTTATCCGAAAATGAGGGTAATTTTTATATGTGCATAAAGTTAGTTGAAATCTCATTAAAGTGTCTCTAAATGGATAATGGGCTCATGGAACTTTGGGCAGATGATACCTTGTCAGAATTTGCAATTATATATGATTCTAGAACCGTGATCAAAACTAAAGAGCAAGGCCAATACACAAAGATGATCGACAGGTCCAAGTTCGTGGAAGGATATGGACTGAATTGGGGATATACTTTATCGCAGTGGGTAGTATTTTATCTTGCTAATAATTATGCCAAGCTGTTAACTGGATCAAATAATAATAGCAGATCAGAATTCAAGTTAGAAGAAAATTTTACGGATCGAATCGTCCATTCAGATATGGAGAAGGATTTATCTTGGCTTTCACGCGGAGAAAAAGCTAGACCGAGGAATGTTCAACCCAAAGCGACATTGAAGTGTCATTTTTGCAATTTGAAATATTGCTTGGAGGAAGAACGAATAGATCATGAACAGTTTTGGCATAGTGAAAAAATGAGTGCTAATAAAGTAATACCTTGAGATTACATGCCTGCAAACCACACTATATTGCATTGCTATCTAGGTATTACTGAATTATTTTTATTGTCAGTTTTCTCCTTGTTTTCGGCGTATTCCTTAAGTAATTTCAACTCATAATCGTACATGTCATCAAAGAATCGTACTATTAAGAGAAATCTCACCTGACAAGACTCATGTAGAGCTAACCCATTCAGGATTTGCAGGAGTAGAAAAAGGGTTGACATCGTTTGAAAGTCAGAGCGAAGGCTGGACGGAAATCTTAGGCAAGCTAGCAAACTAATGTAAAGGAGAAAATTCAGCTGAAATAGAATGATCCAAGTCTGGTGTAGAGGTCAAGATTAATTAATAGTAGCTTACAATAGTAAAATATCAATGCAAGAAGAGTTTGAAAAATGTCCAAAATGCAAAAGGGGATATATGCGTCCAACGCCCAAGGATTTGGAAGATGAACGCTTTGATCTCAGGATGTATTTATGCGACAACGATCGGTGCCGGATTAAACTTCTTGAGGCGGAACTGAAGGAATACATGCAGACCAATAAACCATCCTCAGCTTTCAGCCATTATCAATGATAACACCTTATCTATATTATTTTTATTAGCGACTTAGCTACCCGATTTCTTCTCAGAAAGCACTTTTTTGGGAGGCTGCGATATCTTCCGGCTAATTTGAGGACAAAGTAGATGTGAGGAGAGTCTCCTAATATTGTATAAGTTGTGATTTGACAAGGGTTTTTTTGCATGTAAGCGATCTGTTGATCAGATATAGATTTTTTCAGCACCAAAAGTAATGATTAGTATCAAAAAAGGTTGAAGCCCTTATTGCAGGTATCATTAAGATTCTATTACTAAATTAAATATTATATTCTACTCGTAATAGTTTATTCCTCAAATAGGCATCTACGTTGCGTAAAACATTCGGTCTACTTTCAACATGCTTTAATAATTCTGGATCACTGTAGCCAACGTCAAGATACTTTATCGACAAATCTGAACGAGAAAATTCAATTTCTATATTTATGATACCAGACCTAGTATCACCATGTTCATTCGTATAGCTGATGCAGATTACATCTGTGAAGCATACTTTATCATTAGGCGTACTACTACCAACTCTGTCCCTATCAGGGCACAATCAAAACGACCTCCATTTTAATACCTGTGTCATTACTGATTCATAATATTCTGTAATGTAAAGTTGAATGCATCTGTGAACGCTAAGCTTGAAAGTGATATAAGTTTGACTATCCCCTGCATGAGTATGTGGCCAGTTTGAAAATGACTTGACATCTTCATCACAGCGATAATCACCGCAGGTAATCGGACCAGCACTCTTCACCATCTCACTAATTACGTGTCCCAAATAGTGATACATTTTCCCATTCTTTCCCATGGTGAATATGGATACTACCTACTCATAATATGATTTAAGAATTAAAAATTGGTATATTAAAATCATAAAATGAGTGAAGCGTGACACAAGGAATTTTATTTGCATTTGTTAGTCTCGTACGCCCCCCCTTTACGATCTGCTTCCTCCTTTGGACTCAACCTCCCTTGATGTCAACTATTATTACGCATACTGACCATGAGCACTGTACTATTGACTTGTGAAACTATTGTGGAAAAAAGAGTTGGTTATTGTAGAACGAAAAATTGTAAGCTTAGAGCCTAACACAATCGCCAGTCATCTTGTCCTCTAATTCGTCAAAATCGACAATAACATCCTGCTTACCATTACATAGGAAAGTGTCCTGGCCAACCCCACCTGACATAACATCATGATCAATTCCTCCAATGATCTGATCATTCCCTGGTCCACCAAAAAGCATGCTCCCACCGGTTCCGAATAGTATGTTTGGTCCTGCTTCTCCTACCACAACATCATTTCCATCGTTACCAAATACTGCTGCACTACTATTGCCGCCTTGAATAGCGTCATTTCCATCGTTACCAAAGGTCACTTCTGTACCTAGCAGTCCCTGAACTTTGTCATCACCACCCAATGCGAATATTGTTCCACCTCTTGGAGAGGTTACAATTGTGTCATTCATATGGGTGCCAGCACATACGGTTGGGGGTATTAGTAGATTACCTGCACATTGAATAATCTTTCCCAGTGGGGTCTGCATAGTGGTTTGAGTACCAATAACTTCGTCTGCCTTGGCGTAATTTACAGATAACGGGTGAGACGTATAGATTAGCACTAGAAATATTAGGTATAAACTTAGTATAAGATATAATCTCACATTTACCATTACTTTTTTCTATATAAAACAGTATCTACGATTGTTATATCTTTTAGTATAGGTAAATTAAGAATAATCCTATTGAACAAACTTCGGCCCATGTTCAAATGAAATAGAAATGAAGCATCTACAACTACGAATTGTGCACTGATTTCAGTAGAACTTTGCTCATTACTTTGATATGAAATCGCTAAGTAAAATTATTCCAGGTTCAGAGAATCTGGGATTATCTTACCTTAGATCGCTTGATCTTTTCTTGCAACAGCATGCAACCCTGAATGAGTGTTTCTGGTCTTGGGGGACAGCCTGGTACATAGACATCAACAGGTATTACACCATCAATACCAGGAAGCACATTATACGAATCTATGTAAAGTCCGCCGGTGATAGCACAAGCTCCCATTGCTATAACGTATTTGGGTTCAGGCATCTGGTCATATACCATCCTAAGACGTGGTGCCATCTTGCGTGTCACGGTACCTTGTACAACAATGAGATCGCACTGTCTTAGTGATCCAAAGGCTTCAATAATTCCAAATCTCTCAACATCGTACCTGGGTCCGGAGGCAGCCCCAAATTCTACACTGCAGCATGCAGTCTCGAGATGCACGGGCCAAAGAGACCAAATTCGTCCCCAATTAATAGCGTACCCCAGGGGTAGATCAAGAGCTCTAACAAGCACATCGCCAAGCTTACCGACAAGGAGATTAAAATTCGTTGGATTTACCAGCTCTCTGATCAATGTGTACTTCAACTTTCTATAAGTGATGAAGATATATAATGCTACCCACC
This sequence comes from Nitrososphaeraceae archaeon, assembly GCA_036558405.1. GTDB lineage: Archaea > Thermoproteota > Nitrososphaeria > Nitrososphaerales > Nitrososphaeraceae > TA-21. The sequence continues at coordinate 20,605 of DATBFR010000095.1, forward strand.
GCTTCGGCCCCCTGGAGTGGAATTTACTTACAATTTGAAGAATGATCGAGTAATAACCGTACGAAAACGTGACCTCCCTTTAACCTAGCGTATGTTTAAATGAGGAGGTGAAGGACTATTCACTCATGTCTGCAAGCTCAAAGATCAATGATAGCCCTGGGCATTTTATGGTTCTTCAAGCCATAGCGAGTGGTCTGGACACAGTAGAAAAGATCGCCACAGCAACAAGAAAAAGCCAGGATGAAGTTAGAACTATCATTAATGACTTGGTCAACCAGCGCCTCGCAAATATGACAGAGAAGAGACGCTTTTTTGGTGGCAAAAAGACAAAATTTACAATAACAGAAACGGGAAGTTCACTACTGGGAGTTAAACATCAAGAACTCAGGCAAAGTCAAGAAAGATTGCAGCAAATGTATGACAGCGGGGACAAGCAACAGTTACAGAGCTATATGGATTCGAACAGAATGTGGATTCCTTTCATGCTGATGTCTGGCATAATGAATGCCTTGTTTTTTACTTCAATGCTGTCCTTTATGGGAATGGCAATGAGCCCTATAGAACAAGCCGCTGTTGATAGTGCGGGTACTGAAGGAGCTTCTGGCAGCGACACTGCAGGCGGTAGTGATACTTCTGGTACAGATAGTACAGATAGTACGGCTAGCGATGCCGGTTCGGCTGATACATCTACCATGGCTGATACTGGTGGTGGAGATATGGGCTTTGATGGGTTTGATGGGGGCGGTTTTGATTTTTAGACATTAGTCATCAAGGGCCCGCTCTTCTTATTGGCTAGTAAAAACGATAAATATTCTATTTTGTAACAATTGCTACAGATCATATCAAAGTAGACAGCTGTAGATCCTCTAACCTACTCTCTTCATTTTTGACCCACATCTTGGACACGATGCTTCCTTATGTTTGGTACCACAATTCATACAATAATAATTAACTGAACTTCCACCGAAGGCGGATGAGAATGACCCAAACATTCCAGAACCTCCACCACCCATTTTCCTCATCATTCTATTTCGCATGTAGAAATTTATAAGAATAAATATGACAATAATAATGGGCAAGGACAAATAAAAAGGAAGGAAGAAAGAAATTGTAATACTAATTGCTAGAGAAATAGCAATCATCAAGATATTATTCTTTAGAAATTGATTATCCATTGTATCTCTTTATCAGCTAAGGTTATTAAGTTAATTGGTGGATCTTTCGAGCTTCAAGATCGAGCCGGAAGATGAGATTGGAAATTTGGTCTCCAAATTCCGTATATTATTATGAAAATTAGGATCAATGGAAATACGAAGCTGTCACGAAATCTTGTAAAACATCTTTGGTAAACATTACATCTGTCATCAATAATGATAATATTAATGTCTGTACGATACTCCTATAGCTATCCCTTCGCCTGGTTTAGTTAATATCACTTTTTGTTGCGTATTAATGGTTTGCGCGTGAGTTTCCGAACACTTCTGATACTATAATTAAATACGGCGGACTAGCAAAACAGCCTATCTCAGTTTTAAGAGTTTGTGGTCCCAATTGCTGGAAACGCGATTTACAATGATTTGACGGTTTGGATAGGATGGTCAAATATCATCAATATCGTTCCCATGATGTACCAGTGACAAGGATTATTATAGATGGTGATCAATACTTATCACAGTCTATTTTGCTTGTTACATTGCTCAGTTTTGATTTTGCACTAGTTGACATTTATTCATACGTAGATTACTTTGAGTATGTGGGAATTTTTGTCATTAGTTTTCTAGCAGGAATCATAACGTTTATTCCTATTCCCGTTGCACCTTTGTTGGCATTAGCTGCTTTGGATGGAGAATTGAATCCGCAACTTCTCGTTTTGTCTGCTGTTGCAGGTTCGGTAGCTGCCAAATCCATAATTTTTTTGTGCAGTTATTATGGACGGAACATCCTGAGCATAAAAACTACCACGAGGATGTTGCCTCTATATAAATTCATTAGCAAATACGGGTGGGTTGCAGTATTAGTTGCATCAGCAACTCCAATCCCCGATACACCAATAAACATACACCTAGGCATAGCTAGATACAAATTCTGGAAATTTATACTTGCAGCATTTATTGGGAAATTTATAGCGTATGAAGTTGTAGTCTTTGCAGTATTACTTTTGGGACATTCATTTATGAACGAAAGTCTATTCACAGTCGACGTAACACAACTGTTTATCATCGGATTAATTATAACAATTGCATATGTGGTTGTAATGTATTTGACATTTAACTTAAATTGGAATAAAGTTTTGGGAAAAAAATGGTCCTCATAAAATGTTTCATAGACCAGAATATAGGTATGTAGACTGAATGCAGATATTTGTCATTATTTTCTTATGCAGTTACCGTACATAATATATCTCAACTATATCACTTCCTGAACCTCCGGGTTGTAGGCCTCCACCTAAGACGTAAATTTTTTTGTCTCCTGCAATAGCCGCTAAACCATGGCGAGCGGTCGGCATTTTGGTCTCAAAGCTCCATGTTCCAGTAACCGGATCATATTTTTCATTGTTATTAAAAGTGCCAGTTGGTTCCTCACCACCAAAAACATAGATCTCACCATTTACCGCCGCAGAAGCCAAACCACCTCGCATACTTGGCATCGGTTCTAATACAGACCACTTGTCAGTAATTGGATCGTACACTTCATTAACATCAACATTGGCCGACATTCCTCCTGTTCTTCCACCCACCACATATAACTTACCATCTACAACCGCAGAGGTAAGATGCTCCCTTGCTGTAGGCATAGGAGCCCGCTCAGTCCAATTATTGGTAATCGGATCATATGCCATGTTACTTGCCAATGTATCAGTCGTATTAACTCCTCCTACTGCATAAAGTGTTCCGTTTATAAAATTAGCAGTAAGTGCCCCACGAGCACTCGGGAGATCTGCACCAAATTCCCATTTCTTAGTTATGGGGTTATAGATAAATAATTTATTCGACAGTTTTTCCCGGTCCAGATACCCTCCCCCAACTACATACAGCTTCCCATTAAATGAGGCAGCCGCAGTATGATCTAGTGATTTTGGCAGAGGAGTTGAAATTGTCCATTTATCTGCCACCGGATCGTACGCTTCTACAGTAGGAGTACTGCTCCCATTTTCATCAAAGCCTCCGATAATATAGATCTCTCCATCCATAGCTGCGCCAACAATCTCTGACCTTGTCATTGACATTGGTGTTCCAGTCCTCCAGAACGACTCAACTGTTGCAAACGTTAGATTAAGCCCAATAAGAAACGTCATGAACAGAAGAAATGAAACTATTGATTTACATACGAATCGAGATTTTAACACACTAGTGACGGATATATTATTTATTCCCCGCGATTAAATATCTACCTGCTCAACAAATTCCACAAGTTCTTGTTTGGATTGCCGTGTTTCGACTATCGAGCTGTCTAGATTGGACCTATGCAGAAAATTCCTAGTAGACTGGTAAATTCTGGCATACTCACTAGCACTTAGATATAAATGCTAAAACAAATCGATATTAAGTTTAAGAACTAATATAGGTTATGGGATGCAACTGTAGATTCTGTAAGCACGAAAACTCAGTTGAGTGCCAAACTGCATACTGCAAGTGTTGTTCCCAAGCTGATCATAAACTGGATATCATGATTTCCAATGATAGAGAAATTGATGATATGTTGTCTATAAAATATCCTTCCATAGAAACCACGTAAACTAGAATTCATTCTGATGGACATCAAAAACATCACTTGCACTTTTCACCTAATTCATAACTTTTATGACAACTTCCTTCGACCTAGCTTATCCATATTACATCAAGGACGATATGTCCTTTCTTGAGTATCACATTATGATTAATTCAATTAGGAAAAAATACCAAAGTTATAATGACACCTATGTGTAAAAATTTCTTATACTAATAATTCTGCAAGATCAATACATATTGCCATACCACAACACGTGTATAAGGAAGCTGACCAATGTGAGCTATTGCAGTAATAACCACAATGGAATTTCAAAAAGCATTGGATGAGTCGTAAATCGAAGTTGAAACAGATATATGAAATAGGAGCACTGACTACAATATTTCTAGCAGAAGAGACAGTTTGTCACCAAAGGAACTGATAATACTATTTAGTATTGCGGTAGTCGGTATATTTTTATTCTTTGCCTTATTCGTTTTTCCCATTCAAAATTTATTCAGGGAGTCAATTAGCGAAGAAGTAACAGTAATTAGTAAAAGTGCGGGAATCTGCGTAGTTGATAGTCGAGATCATCCGAGGAGCATTGAACCATGTGATTATAGCGTTGGGGATAAACTCAAAATAACATACAAAGCAGGCATGGTCCCAGTTGAAACTCACCAAAAGATTGGCTAACTATTCTTGTAAACACAATTATGGATTATGATTCTCTGTATTGACTTTCCTATTCTAATTAGAAGTGGTATGGCCAATGGTAGCTATAGAGGTTTAAGGGAATGAAGACTTGACTGCAAATTGCGATACGTAGTGCTAACCATACATCATTCTTTAAGATAACTCTAATTACTATTCTAGGTGGTAACAATGGCTATTTGTAAACACACTAATTTTTCTGCCTACAACTCTCAAAGCTTTTTTCCAAATCATTGGAATAGTCCAACTTCATTATAAGTTCCGCTTAACAGATTGCACGACCGAAGGTTAACTATTATGAAAGGATAATAGGCCGGGACAAGGATAAGTGGGTTATAGTCGCCCTGGCCCCGTGATATAGATGCGTGCTGTAATATCAATGAAATCTAAAGAGTTGTAAAAAAGAATTGGTCAGACTACAAAAACCAAGATAGGCTGGGACATCAAGCATGGTAAGTGAATTAATGACCCAGCCCGATTTCGAAGAGCATTCAGAACACTGACTAATATTATAAAAGTATAACTGGATGAATGTTGCTCGTGTTACAAAAGCCATTTAACATGCTTGGCCATAATTTAGATGCCGGTGAGTCAGTGCTCACTGGCGTAGGAACAGAACACAGGTCAGAGGTTCGAGG
>DATBFR010000096.1:0-6598 GCA_036558405.1 Nitrososphaeraceae archaeon
ATTCATTAAAAGAGTGAAGTTGAATCCAAGCCATATAAATCCCACTTATGCCTATAACACCTAAAGATATTGTGGCTATGAGGGAAAATCTTGGAAGCAATAGTGCAAGGTAATACGTGGTTGCAGAGATTTTATTCCTGCTAGATTCATTATTAGTTTTCGCTATATCTACCTGCAATTTTTGTTGTTGTTGTTCCATTTTCTTTTCATATGTAGCAAGCAGTTGTGGTAGTGGTTGCTGTAATGTATCTGAATTCCTTAAAGAATGCAATAGCACTACTGAGATGTAGAACAAGCCCCCTATCCATAAAGATACAGCCATAAGATGCATCCAGTCAATAAATACCGCTAAGTATGGAACGAAATGAACTGCGGCGTTGTGACTTGTTATACTATTTGCAAAAATGCATACTGCACCAGCCGCAAAAGCAATGCCAAAAAGAATTGATTGAGAAGTTATAGATCTGCTGATGTTGCTACTTTTTTTTAAAGGTTTGAAGGCTTTGTACTTGCGTATCAGATAATAATTGACAAGTATACAAATCATGATAACTAATGCAGTTATGACATGTATTAACCAGGAAATCCCTGAAGAACCATGAAGTACAGACCCAAAAATTAATCTGTAATTCGAAGGGCTGTTTGCCGCCAACTCATTAATTTGTAGAAAGAGTAGTGAAGATGCGCAGGCAATAATAACAGCTGATGCAATTACTAGTACTAGACTAAATCTTTTTGCCCATGGTATTGCTGTTGTATTATTAATAGCATTGAATTCACCAGTATTTGTATTTCTTGTAATGTTCTTCTTGCCGATTCTATTTCCAAACCTCTCCCAAAGAAACGAATGGGAAAATATTCCTCCTACAATTGCTACTTCTGAGACTATTAAAGGCCATTTTATAAATCCATCTAGGCTAGAAGTAACTGCAACAGTCTGGGTGCTTTGCTGTTGATTACTATTAATATTATTAATACTAGAAGAGCCTTGATTAGTAGCAGTAGCACTTCCTGGACCCACATTCCCTATACCAAATACGTATGAACCGCGTGCGATATGCCCGTCATCGACTGATTGCGTCATCCAAGATACAGTGTATACGCCATCTGTCAATTTTTTGGGGTTTAAACCTGTTTGAGCTTCACGATCATGATCTCCAATTATCACGAACTTGCCATCATCTATTCTTTCATTCTTTGAATTTAAGACCTGTATAGTACTAACATTCGGATCTGGTCTTTCTGAAAAATCAATTGTTACTTTAGAGGGTAGTGGTGCTCCTTTTACTATCGAATTAGAAGCAGGTGTCTCAGTAACTGGGAGAGAATGTGCATAGGCATAACTCGCACTACTAATAAAAGTACATAACAAAAAAGTAACTACGATTAATGAAATTGATAATGTAATTAATGATTGACTTTTCTTACTTTCACGTACAACATAATTTTGGTATTCTTCATTCCTATATCTAAAAGAAAAAGGGATTGGAGATGAATCCATACTATACATTAATCCTGTCAGATTCGGACCACATTAGATAGTAGTTATGGTTATGGAATCGTTGCATCGGCCTTTGGCAGAGGACATCCGAAACCGCCTGCAACACCATCCCTTTGCACGCCTTTAGATAGAGTTACTTTATTATTATTACCAGGAGTATCATCTCCAGCGCCAGGAACACATGTATAGCTTAAGTGAATTGGTGTATTATTGATTGTACCTGTCAATGTATATGTATAGGTTGTTTGTGCACCTGGGAAGAATGTAGCAGTGTAATGTGCCGGATTGTCGTCATCTGGGTCAAAATCTAGTGTTTTATTCTTTGGACCTGCTGAAACTTCGACCTTTACAGTCTTATCTAATCCGGTAATAGGCTTTGTTCCATTAGCCCCATCATTCAAAGGATCCTTAGGATCAGGCGTATATGCAAAAAAATCCACTCCAGATTTATCTCCTACATATACAGGCTCATTAGTTGAACCAACCACAAGTAATGTAGGTTTTCCTGCTATTGTAAGGAGCTGTCTTTCGTGTGCGAAGGCGTTTGCACTCATTGAAGAGATAAGTATTGCACCAAGAAGAGATATTGCCAGAAACACAATATACTTCTTACTTTGGATAAGAATATCCATACTAAACATAAAAAAAGTTTTGAATTTAAATTTTATATGGCATTCGACGAATGTACCATTGCTATTGGACTAACTAATTTGAGTCTACTGAATGTTAAAATGTTAAAAATAAAAACACGACTACCACTAGGCAGTTATCAAGATGTCATATTAAATTTGAATTCTGAAACTTCTGGCTTGATTGGATTGAAAAGTATACCATATATCGGAATCTTGATAATATAATTTCCACTTGGAAAGTTATGATTTGTCAATATAGGAACCTCGGCTTGTCCATCGAATGTGTGTAACGGGATTTGAGGCTGACCGGTTTCATTAGAGAGATGAAAGACTATTTTACCGTCTTTTAAGATCAGAAAGTCATAATCGACATGCTGTTGTATTGTATTTGTGTGCGGCTTCAAGAAGAATACTTTAAAAAGTTCTTTCAACTCAGGGTTAAAATGAATGCTTAACTTTTCGACTGATACATCTAAACTTGTACCGTTTGTCGTATTTCTGCCTATAAATGTATCTGCATTAACGCTTTGAATTATGAATATGTAGGATATCAAGCATGTTAGACTTGTAGCAAGTAGTATTATTGAGTGTGAAAAGGATAGACGCATTCCCTTTTGACATTTTTGCCAAACGTTATTATATTTTTCGAATAACCTATCACAAAAATAGACCAAAATAAAGCTTGTTTTCATACTCTGAAACATACCTCATATTAGTAGTAAAAATGTATGACAAATAAACATCAATTGCAAACCCTATATTCCAACAAGGGAAAATAATGGGCGCGTTATTAAATGAAATAATTTCATCAGATGACTCTGATGATCTAATTGTAGAGTAAGATAGCTGATCTTGAAAATATAATAAAGAGAGGTAAATTATTGGAGATATGAACACATCATCAAGATGAAATAAAGGTTCAAATAGTGTAAGACAAATGATTCCAGATTACGAGTATTACCCTACCCTTCTGTGTACTAGTCTTATTTAATCAATGTGTATAAGGACTATAGCGGCAGATAGATTAAGGCTAATAACAGATTATTAATTAATAGTAGGAAACAATTGCGCTTGTAACGATTACATATCGCCTATTGCATATGTTAATTATGATTTTCGGGTTTTAATAATAATTCCGGTCAACGCCGTTATACCTACAAGGACGATCGCAATACCTGCGTACAACCCTGAGCTAAAAGTGGCATTTAAGGATTGGGGCTGAATAATTATCTGAAATGATGCTAAGGCCAGTGCAGAAATATTTGATCTGACATTCGCGATAACTAGATACGTACCATAATCTGGGAATAAATACTTTAACGAAAAATAGCCATTAGGAGCAGTTATGTTGTTAAATCTAAATGTTCTTTCTTGTCCACTACTATTAGCTGTTATAATAACATGGGCAAGAAGATTCTTCAGGTTCTTGCTTGTCTTTAAATCTTGAACAATAAATCTTAATTCTGTGGGTGAGTCGAGTATGGGCTTCGATGGAGAATATCCAAATATTATCTTAACACCATTGTTCTTATCAGTCCATTGTTGTGACGCATTGTTTGAAAATTGAGTATTCTGTACACCATTATTCTGAGCATATGCTATATTTTTGTACTGATTTCGAGTGATTTGATCCAATTGTATTGGCTGCATGAAAAGAACAGTTAATGCAATGATAACAATAATCCAAACATTGCTTGAGCCTACATTGAAAGTCAATAATAGTACTCACTCAAGATACTTGAGTAATATATTTTTATTAATTTATACTTGAAATCCTGCAAAACCATAATCCTGTTTTTAAAGAGATCTATAATCCTCAAAGTTATATTTGCTTTCAGTAAATTAACACTTGTTATAATTTAATATCATGTAATAAGAATAAGAGGATTAATATATCTAGTCCTTATCCTTGGAATAAGTTATGTCTATGAAAAATTAATTCAAGCACAGATAGAAGAGGGGATAAACCCCCCAGCATGAATATTGAGTCCTGGCCCGTATTGATGAATCGCCTATCCTATCCAGGCATAGATGTAACACTGATCATTGTCCGTGGTATTATTATTATTTATGATACATGTTACGAATGTACCATCTTATGGTATTGATTTAATATATATGAGCATATTTATATCAAAGGTAGTCTAATTCTTGGTAAGAATGACTCTAAATTTCACTTATGGAAAATACAAATATAATTTGAAATGACACATTAAACTAAGCTTTACTCACTCCTACAACAAGTAGAACTCAATACAGATAAGGGGGAGAAATTTTCTCACAAGATACATACAAACGCCAGTCTGACTCGATTCAGTAATTCGTCTGAATTGGCTACCTTTAGTATTAATCAAAACATATCAAAAATTCTTGTTTACAACACAAAAAGAATTCAGAATTGTATTACAAATTAGCTGTATTTTGTTTTCTTCACTAATTCGACTTTAGTCCAACAGGGGAGATGCCTTTCCCCTGATATGTACAAACTTCCATATGACTTGATTTGACTCGAAGGTCTCCTCCGAGTTGGCATCTGGTGTAATTTATTACTAAATATGATATTAATATCGTTTATGGTACATACTACGAATAAACCAATAGTCAAATTGTATCAATTAATGCCTAGAATCTAGATTAGCGTCGTAGATGAAACACTGGAATACTATGGTGGTGGTAGATTTGAACGAATTTCTTATAAGAGTAAGTCATAATTGGAGCATTCGTAGGATGTACTATAATATTTATAAACAGATTTTTGACTGATGATATTCGTGAGTCATATCAGCAAGTTAATGCCCATTGGATTGACCAATTTATATCTGAAATTCATTACTTTATTTACACTGTTTTTAATCATTGTTGTTATGACATCCATTCTTCCTGTTTATGGACACACATTCTCGCAAAACGAGAATTCCTTGTTTCTGACCAGAATGGATCAAATTCATTCTCAGTTACAATTAGTTCAAAGTCTTCTTTCCACTAATACCACTTCAGGAGATAATGTGAATAATACTAAACTGGCTCAGACTCATGCGATGCAGGCATTATCATTTTTAAAAGAAAAAGATCCCGTAAACAATATTTCATGGACTCAAGAAATTGCTGAAAGAAATCCGAGAGTTGCAACTGATCTTATTAGAGAATTAAACAACCTCAACGCCTTGGTAAATCAGAGATCTTCTTCAGAGCCTGGCTTCAAAGGTACGCTAGCCAACCAAAGCTCTACTATTCAAGACAACATATTTAATTTAGGTGGATTAGTAGACGAAGCCATATCTGCCAGGGTAGCAAAAGATATTGTAAACAATTCTACCAATCAGGCTCTTGTGCTTGCTAATCTGGGGAATGAAATATTTTATAGTTATGGTCAGGCTCTTGGATACCAGTATGCGAAATTAGCTAATATGATTGCAACCATGAATATGTCGGCAATGGGTGGTAGTAACAATATGAATATGCAGGGAACGAACATGAATAACAAGAATATGCAAAATATGAATAACAATAATATGAATGCAAAAGGTAGTAAGATGCCACCCATGAGCAATACAGCGAATATACAAAATGAATCACAATATCAGAATGCGCAGGCATATGTTAAACAGGCTCAAGAAATTGTCTCAAAGTACTTGACATCACCAAGCTTGACAAATAAAAATATAACAACAACTACAGACATACAAACACAGCTTAACAAGATTCTCTCCCAGCTAAAAACTACTATTGACAATAAAGGTCCATTCAATAGTATAATGAACCTTGTACATATGCAATTGCATCCAACATTAATATCTGATTATGGGTTAAAATTGAATGCTCCCTCTTCATCAAAGTAAGATAGTATAAAAGTAAAATGGACAATTCATTAGGATTGAAATCAAACGATCATTCTGACCGCTTAAGTAATCGCGTACGCTGACAATTTACATATTGTACTGTAATGTAATTTGGGTTGAATAAGAATCAAACTTCAATAACTGACTGACTGCATATTTCTGTTAATTGAATAATTTCAATAGTTTCTATTCCAGCTAGCGATGACATAATGGTGAAACATACATCAATACACGAAATGATAATTCATAGTCTTAACATAATGTTCCACATCTGTTCTAAATACTAAATACCACTTCAGCTACGCGTTTCTCATAACCCACCATAACTATGGTTGATATTGTTGCTATAAAACATTCTCTCGTATTCTATATGGAGCAAAATAGTAGTAATATTGAAACTGGAATTAACAGTTGGATTGGATCTAATAATTAAAAGTAATCTTGTATAAAAAATGGAATTGTATTCTATTTTTTACTTATTTTTTACTCTATTTTATCTGCCCTCGTATCTCGCCCTTTGGGTTTTGTTGCGTATGAACATTTGAGTAGGCATTGCCATCTTCAATCAATTTCACAAGGTCTGAGATCTGTTTGCCCTTTAACGGCCCTTCTAATTTGTCTGAAGT
>DATBFR010000097.1:0-16617 GCA_036558405.1 Nitrososphaeraceae archaeon
AATTCTCTTCAGTTTATTCCCTAAAGCTGTTTTCATTAACCACATCAAATACTAAGGCTCTGCCGCTAAGAGGTCCATTTCTGTTTAAGTGTGGTGGCTCGTCAAATGGCTTGCCGCAGACAAAGCAATTGTAGTAACAGGGGTCTAGTAGCCAGTAGCTGCGGCTGTAAATGTGGTTGTGGTTGTTTTCAACTCAATGATAATGATGATATTATGCTATAGCATTGGACGAAGGTTCTTGTTGCTGCTGTTGCTGTTGCTGTTTACTTGCATTCCTAATTACTTCCTTAGTCTTTGTTGTTTTAGTCGCATGTCATACGTCGCATATTTCATGAAATGAGAGAAATCATTTCGTCAAAGGACTTGTTATCTTTCCTATTCAGAACTGATCTAAAGTCTCTCCGTCTTGCTCGTTCCATTTCTGCTGCAATTCTAAACGATGGGATTGTTTTATCCATACGACGTTTAAAGTGGGGGTAAATTTATGAGGGGTGTAACTCGTCCGAGAGGGACTGCCTATCATCAGTTTTGTTACTTTGTGATTTCTTGTTTTGTTTAACTTTTGCAATAGCAAAACAGGCCAGTATTTCTAAAGACGCTAATCCAAAACCTGCTAAAACTATAGTTGCAAAATCCACGACAAGAAGAAAGAGTAACGAGGGATTAAGTTTTTGGAGAAAGAGGGGATGGGCGCGGTCTAATCTTCTAATAGTTTGTCTGATTTTCAATATTACAACCGTGTTCACAGTTGGGGCCTCGGCTTTTCCACCAAGATTCACCGGGGTTTCCAACCACCCTTTAGTTGTTTAGTTGATAAGGAAGGTCTCAGGGTTGCAAGTGATTTAGGTAATTATGCACTATATGATCTCATGCGAATGACAACCAAACCAGTGAGAGCGCGGCAAGCCAGAGTTTAAGCCCATTGAAAAGGATGAAAAGAAAACTGACAGACAATTCTTTTGTGTGGAATGTGGAAATTTAGCCACCAAAACAGCCCACTTCAAGACCGACGGCGCCATTATCATTGAAAGATGGTGTGACACCTGCGCTTCAAAAGTACTCTAGTTAGATCCTTGGAGATAGGTAAGCAACTTCTTCTAGAGTTACCTTAACGACCTGGTCTGACAGGTACACGGCCATCCTTTTCTATTATCAAATATTTTATCCAACCGAGAATTCTTACATTCTTAAATATTTTGTCCGTTTCAAAAACTTGAACCATATATTTCAAGGAACCGTTCAATTACATTCGCCATGACCTCTACAAGTTTAATTTCCCTTCCTGATTGTCATTATATACTAAGTATCGCCCAGTAATACCATCTAAATATATCACCATGAGTTACTCTGACTGGCTATAGAGTGCAACACTAGGCCATGCTGGGTTTACATGGGTGGCGCTTGCACATCATGTAAAAAGTGCCTCAACCAAGTCTATTGATAGAAGAAAGAGGAAAACATCAACACGGAAACAAACCGTCCAACGTCGTCCTGAAATTTCCGCAATTTTTAAAGCCCTATCGGATGATGAGGTGCTTACGTCGCTTAATACCATTGCTTTGTCTCCAGGAAACAGCAACTTCCTTAATAGCAACCTTGGAATTACTAGGAAACCATACTACTCAAAGATAAATCACCACTCTACTCGAATTGTCGCAAGAAAAAATGGCAAGTATCATGACGACCCTGGGAAAAATAATCTACGAACTAGTGAAGGTGCTAGCGGCCGCTACTAATCATTATTGGAAACTAAAGGCAATTGATTCGCTGAGAATACAAAATCAACTTCCAGAAGACTAGACAGCGAAGCTGGTAGTAACGCTCGTAGAGAATCGAGGGTTGCGTAATATTATATTAAGCGTTAAAGTGAAGAACAATTATTAGAAGCTTTGAACTTTTTGTCCCCCTGCAAGCAGGTAATTGGAATTCACCAAGATTTATTCAGATATTGAATTATCAGAATACGGACGTGTTTGCAAACCTATCTCTACCTGACAGAATTGTGATGTTCGATCGAAAACATGAATATTCAGGGGTATGCCATCATGTTGAGATCTAAATTCAATTGAACAAACAGTACCGAATTAGGAGACAGAAAATTTATTCATTCGGTACAATAGCCTTCGCATGGAAAGTTCGACTTTTACAAATCATAACATTCGGCAATTTATCATACTCTGGTGTAAATGGTAAATTGAAAACTTGACTAGGCCTTAAAGCGTATCGCACCCATTCTAAATGTATGGAATTATTGGAAACGATTGAATGGAATATGTTGGGATTCATTCCAAGATATTCAATATTGGAAGCTGCAGGCGGGAAACTAACTGAAATTAGACCGTACCGAATGGCCTTATGGGGAGAAAGGGTGAAAGAATGAGATGAGCACAATCAGTCTTTTCTATAAACCCGGAGCAAAAAAGGGAGTTGAGCGCACCACACAACCAGAGAAATTATCTTCAAAACATGAGTGCGGGAAAATTGTCGGGATTACTGGCGTACTCTTTGGCATTGTATTAGTATTATTCTTTATGGGACCAATTATGATAGTTCCCGATGGATCAACTGAGGACAAGCTGGCATGTACTCACAAGATAATCGGATACCAACAACACGGATACTATTCAAGCCCAGATCAATTTAAGTTGGCATTGTCCTACTGTGGATAAACTCTATAGCGCAACTAACTTTTCTTATTTTTTTCTATGCTAGTTAATATAAGCTAAATCCAGCCGATTCTGCAATGGTCTTTATTTGCGGTCTCCTATTAGCGACTATTTCACTAAAAACACGATATTTTAGTGAAGTACAATTCTTACATATCTCGTATTTAGGAAAAACCACATCGGGGCTGGGAAAATCAGGTTGTATGGTACTCATTGGCGGCTAAAAGAAAAAGGTAGGATTCCTCATACCTAATTAATCAAAAAGCCTTCGGCCGCTTGATGGCTAGACAATACACCTATGCTTATTGCGCCCGTTATCAGCGCCATAACAATTGCAGTCAATCTGTTCATTGTTCGTATTAGCGCTTGCTCCTATATAAGTTCGAAGGGAATAGGTAAAGAAAGAAAAATAATAATAATTCAGATTTTTATTGTAATGCATAGAATACATATATAGTTCGAAATTAAATAGCAGTTCGTTATGAAAGAAAAACCCCACTCTTTGGTGTTTAAGACTGTCATGGCCACATCCGTTCTGTTACTTGCTATTATCATAGTACCAGTGTCTGCTTCCATTGCTCCTCAGCAATTATCCCCGTCATTAGTCCAGTCACTTGGGGTAAAGTGGTGGCAATGGGCTTTTTCATTTCCAAGCGACAAAAGTCCTCTTACAGATTTAACAGGTGCCAGATGCGATAAAGGCGACCAAGGAAATGTGTTCTTCTTGGCGGGTATTGCAGGACCCACTGCTAGTTCTGGAAAGCCTGTCGAAAGAACGTGCAATGTCCCAATATCCCATAAACAACCAATTCTTATTCCGATATTGAATGCAGCCTGTTTGTTGAATACACCATGTCTAAACGCAGACAAGCCTGTTACTAACATTAAGCAGTTGCAGAATGAACTAAAACTTACTGTAGATGCGATAGGTCGTACTGAAGCAAAAGTAGATGGAGTTAAACTTGATACCAGTAAGAACAGAGTTCAATCAGCATTGTTCAAGGTTAATGTAGCAAAGAATAATCCCTTTGACCTGCCAGAATTTGGCTTCCCAACTCCGCCAGGCGAGTTTGTAGCAACTGCAGACGGCTACTGGTTATACCTCAAGCCATTAAGCCCAGGTCCTCATACCATACAAGTAAAGGGATTTGTTCCAGTGGAAGGGCTTCCAGACTTCGTGATAGATGTAACATACCACATAACCGTGAAGTAAGTCTCACGGTATCGTTCAATTTTTTTTCTGTCTGATTCCCGAACGCCACTTTTTGGACATGGAGTAATTTATTGCGAGACAGAATAGCATAGTCAAAAACAGTGCGTTTGGTAAGTTGACGAGATGCGCCCTTGCCTAGTGTTTAGGTATGCGCTATTAAATAGTTCGCCTTCGTTAATAATGCCCAAGATAAGAAAAATGATTAACGAAGTCAAGAAATACGCGATTACTTAATGTCAAACGGACGTATTTTACCTATGAGTGGTAGAGTAGCGTCAACCCCAGCAAAAGAACCAAGAGACGAGGTAAGGATAACTGTGATGGAAAATGGGCTTTTACTCTGCAAACCCAAGGGAATACACTGACTTATCAAATCAAGTAAAAGAAACCCAAGTATCTGAACCCGTAATAGTTGAAATTGGATGCGGTAAGAAGGGTCAGTTCCTAGGAAAGGTATCAACCCGGTAAAAGAAATATTTCACTTCTTAAGGTCCATTGGAAGGATCTAGTCCCTGCTTCAGTCCTAGTTTTCTAGTTTCCGTTGCTAGAAAGTTTTTATAGAAGACTGAAAGTTTACATGCCGTGAATATCTCGGCAGTAAGCGTCCTAACCATAACGGCTTCTTTAGTTATAAGCACTGTCGCTCTTGCTAACTCCACCATGTTCGAACAGTTTGCATATGCGGTCGACAATTGTGATGCTTCTTCCATCTGCACCAATATCCCTGATTCGAACAGCCAGACCAATAGTTGTACGGTTTCTTCAACATGCACTAATCAAGAATCCGATTTTGCTTTTGGTAATACTCAAAGTAACGACTGTACTAACGTAGGGATTCCAGGGTGTTCCAATTCTGCAAGCGTTTTATTTGGTCCAGAATCTACTGACAACATTCAGAGTAATGATTGCACCTCTGTAGGGGATTCCGCCTGTACGAATGAAATATTTGACGGAAGTAGAAACGTCCAGACAAACGTTTGCGATTCAAAAGCACTATGCGCCAACAGTGCTATTTTCGATGATAATACGCAGAATGTGGCTTGCTCAGCAGCCAGAAATTCCCAAGGATGTGTAAATCAGGCGGTTGGTAATAGCAACAATCAGAATTTAGAATGTAAAGATGTTGGATTTAGATGTGGCAATTTAGCCTTTGGTAACAACAATAATCAAAACTTGGATTGTAAAGATAATGAAGCCAGATTTTGCGATAATTTTGTCTCGTCAGGAGATCGCAATAACATGGATTTACGTTGTAAAAATGCATCAGGTGATTGTACTAATTTCATTCTAGACGGTAGTGATAATACAGAGAAATTAACGTGCGATACTGTCGGAACAAATGGATGTGTTAATCGAGTTTCAGGTAACGATAATATTCAGAATTTGAACTGTAGTTTCGTTGGAGATCAAGGTTGCATAAATGATCTTATTAACTTTCAAACTTTCTTTGGCATTAACGGTAATAATCAGAACATGAACTGCATATTTGTCTCCCTTGGATGTACTAACATTGCGGGGGCCGATGGAAATAGTCAGAATCTCTTCTGCGCTAGAATGGCAACTAGTTGTACAAATGAAGCAGGCTCGCCCCAGACACCCACAAGTTCTAATACCCAATCTATTCTTTGCGCACACGCTGGCTCGTGTTCAAATGGGGGTGTAAATACTAACGTTGTAGCAAACGGAGCAAGTTGTCAGAGCAATGGCCCAGATACAACTACGATTTGCCAACCGGGCCGAACAATAATACGACCTAATTCCTGATACACTAAATCTATCTTTTTAATTAGCCATGAAGGCTTGAATTCTAGTTTGGTACTATTACTAGTACTAGTCTTGAACACTTTAGGTTTTTCAAGCAAGTCATCAGACGGCCAAGTTTGCCAGCGGTAAAGTTTCTCCCAATCCTATACCAACATTTTATAAGGAAATTGGTTGCGAATTCCTCCCCCTGTACGTGTACCCATGCCCCTCGTCATCTCGACACTAGTAATACTGCCTTCTGGTGTGAACTTGACGACATATCTGATAGCATACTGCTCAGCATGAGCACTTTTAGCAATAATGTTGTGTACTGCCTTCTTAGAATATGGTATTATGTAAACTACACGAGTGCCTCCACCAAGCATTATTTGTATGGGTGCCATTTATCGGGTCAAATACTGGTTTTGTCAATACTTCTGTGTATTTACCTTCGACATGTTCGTTGACGATAGGATTTTTGAAACACCTACCCAGTTATCCTGACTTCTGCCCCTTCCAATTCTATTTTTGGCACACTACCACCGGTTTGATAACCGGCCTTCAAGATGTCTGTCGTGTCTTTATTCTCTCCAAGGTCGTTGGCTTCGTCTTCTGCTATTGGGCGCTAGGTTCAGACGATTCGCTTATTCTTTTTACTGTTTATCTGAACCGTCCCTACAAGCACAGATGTTACTGGAACTGAAGGACATTAGATTTAGGCAGATAGAGAAGTTATTATTCCAGCAATGAAGTTAAGGGGGTTAGATTATGGGAGAATTAAAAGATTTGCGACATGGTAAAGGTAAGGGCAAGGGCGAAGATAAAGGAAAGGGCAAGTGGAAACGTAAGGTAACGAATACAATGAAACAGGAGAGTCAGCAAGACATGACTTTAGGCTTCAAAAAACAGCGAATCCCCGTCTTGATGCCATCATATTACCTTCGTAACAAAATTATCGATCATTCAATGTAACATTTTTATGAATACGCAGCAAAGGAAAAGATCGATGCAGTGATGGACAACACGATTTATTCAATCACTGAAACGCAAGATCAAATTTCTTAATGCTTAACCTAAACTCACCCCTGCAAGGATCAAAGTCTTAACGCAACTCGATTTTTTTTCAGCATTTTTAAGTATGAAAGTTATTTTCGGTACGTCTAGTGAAATTGAATTAGATAAGGAGATTCACAAGTTGATGAAAAAGTGCCTTGAACAAATGAAACGAACTGCAAACCTCGCGTTATAGAACTGCCTGCCTAAACAGGCATATAACATGATAAATGCTGATCCCTTAAAGTCAATGGAATTATTTAGAACCGCAAAATTCATGAGCGATTTACTTCGACAATGACCTCCTTTTTGTCATCATGCTCCAAACTATTGCCGTCTATGTTATGACTGATAGGTAGAAAACCCCTTGGACTTCTGACTATATAGTGACGATAATCTTATTTTATTTTTCCCATGGTGTATCTTGAGGGGATACGTTAGGCTCCCCAGCGTCCGCAGGCCTGGGTACGCTGGCTTACTCCGATGTCCCAAGATACAATGGGACTCGTACCTCTTTTGATTGACGAATTGAAAAGTTAGCTAGGCAGGTAGGATATTAGGTTAGATTTTTTTCCATTAAGCTCTGAAATATCTACCAAGGTGAAAGTTGTTTCTCTTGACAGAAAAAGTCAAATATAAATTCCAAAATAGTATTTGTTTACTAAATAGTGACTACCAGTAAGCCTACCTTTCCTTAGCTTAGGGATTGAATGACATCCTCACAATTGTTTGCGTTCGAGTCTCCATTTTGTGGGTCAAAATCAATTACGATATCAAAACCACTTCCACAGTCAAAATAGTCTGTACCTGAGCCACCTTGCAAAACGTCGTCACCATCTCCACCGTACAGTTCGTCATTACCTACTCCAGCTACCAAGAAATCATCTTCAAAACCACCGAAAATTACATCATCGCCTGATCCTCCGTACATTCGATCAAGACCGGGGCCTCCTTGCATGTTGTCATTTCCGTCATTCCCATACATGTTGTCATTGTCTGCTCCGCCCTGTAAGACATCATCGTCGGAGGCACCTCTCAAAAGGTCATCACCTCCCACTCCTAGGATCAAATCAGGCGATTTACTTCCATCAATATGATCATTTGATTCACTTCCTACGCACACGTGATCATTTTCAGATTTTTGCCAAATAGTTGGACACCTACTTTTAATTCCTAGTATGCTGTGCGTTGTTGTCACCAAAACTGTCATCATAAAAAAAGTTGCAAAAATTACTATAGTGTTACGCCTCAGGGCGATCATAGAGTCACTCACAATATGTGCAACACAATATTATACAGTTACATCGATATTATTTTATCTGCCAGCTAATCGAATGCTTTTCTAACCTCACTCAGACTTTCCTATTAGAGTGCTAAAACTGAGTCGATGGATGAACAGAAATGACCCTTATTTATTTGCGGGCTCGGTCCGAGATATTTTGCCCTGATTGTAAATTCACACACAAACAACAGCAATTGAAATTAATATGTTTGCTGTAATCCTTATAATCATGAGTACAAAGAGATACCTTCAAACAGATTACTGGACTTTACAAAATGTAACTGAAGTGTGAAAAACTACATTCCAAGAAACATGAAAAATTGTTTATGATAGAAATTTATCTTTTGAATTGATAGCTTCTTTGATTACCCTTCCTCCCTCTCCTCTCAGTGATTTAGCCGTTATAACTTCTGGCCGAATCACCAAGCGTAATGAAATATCATCTTGAATGGCCAACAGAATTGCATGCAGTTGAGAGAAAGTTTCTGACAGAAATTGAAAACTTGGAAAAGGAATTAGTCTACAAAGATCACTCACCGGTTTTCTACCAAATCATTGAAACTAAGATCACATTCTTGAGAGAATATCTTGGAATTATGGAAGCCAATCCGAAAATTACATTAGATGATTTGGCAGCATTGGTGGACCAAAGATTGGAAACAGAAGAGCGAGCAATGGACAAATCAAAGAATGTCTTTGAAACTGACAAGATATTCAATAATGTTAGAATTCTTGGCTGGATAAAATATTTGACAATAGAAAAGAATGGCCGAGTTTAGCACAAGGGTTACGTCGATTCAATATCCTCACATAAAACTAATTAACAGCCAGGATTAGAGGTATGAAAATGTCGAACCAAAGATAAAGACTACTACAAAGGATATTATTGACATAGATGTGCTAGGTCGCTGGCCTAGAACCTTTGATGTCAAACCCTGGATTCAATGTACATTTCACAAGTGTGGAAAATGGCTTGAAACTGAGGAATTAAGAATAAAGCATGTAGCAAAGTATCATGAAGGTAATACAAAAGCGGAACCAGAGGTCGAAGAGTCTATCGAGTTGCTAACTAGCAAAGAACGAGAATTAGAACGACAAGAAAACCCAAAAAAGACTGCTACTAGATTAGAATTCAAACCCCCTTAACGTAAGATAAAAAAGCCGCTGGTCATGTAATATTATTCACTGCATTTTCTTCCCTGTACTAGCTTCCCTATAATTCGTTGTCACCTTTAGTATCAGTCTAAAAACCGTTAAATAGCAGAAATAAAGTGGCGTAATTATGAAATTGAGTGGGTGGAGGAAGGGTTTAGGCATGATTTCAGGTATAGTAACGTTTGTTATGATATTGGTAGCGGGTAGTGCTGTAGCCCCCAGTTATGGAAAAACTACGCATTTTGAAACACCCTTTGAATCGTCAACAGTTCCGGCGTGCAGCGGCGAGGAAATAGCAATCAGTGGGATTGCAAAGTTTACATTTAAAGAAAAAATCGACAAAGACGGTGATATACATCAGGATGCAACTATGTCATATAACGCTCATGCAGTAGGAATGACATTTGGGTCTAAATACATAGTACATGAAAAGGAAGTCCAATCGTTTCTGCAGGAAGGCGGCGATAACACTTTTAGTACTGTTTTAAAGGGCAAATTTTACGGTCAAGGCAGCGAACCAAACACGAAAGTAGGGATACATCTTGTGACGACTGTACACGAGAATGGCGATGTGGAGACACTTGTCGACGATGTTAATGTAACATGCAATTGATAATCTCAATTACCAATTAATCAACGAGAAAAAGAAACTAGACTCAACACTTGGGGTCTACCGTTTGAAAACGTAAAGTCAAACAATTCTTTTACTGGATTGGAACCATAACCAACCCAGAAACAGAACCTGCTTTACTTTTTCTTTCTCCCAACTATCATTCAAGATTGTTACCTCTGGTCCAGACTCTTGTTTTTGTTCTTGTTACCTTGGTTGATTAAGGTCTGTGTATTTCCTTGCCGGCCTACTAACAATAACCCCCATCTACTACTTCTGTTATTCATATGTCGTGTCTTGGTTCTTCTATAGTTGACGCTGCTCTACTTTCACCGTAATCATGATATACAGACTTACCATCCGAGTCTATGAAATCAAACAACTCTCTTATTTGACTGACCATTTTTCTTTCTTATCTTGGGGTTATTAACAATACCGTCATATTTTAATAATTTGCTATTCTAGTCTGTACGTGTTACGAATCAGAAACAAGGGAACAGCGCAGAAAATCAAAATCCCTTCAGACAAACTAGAAGCAATACAAAGGATTCTAAAATCTAATGTTTCAACAGTGGTCAAAGACACTATTATGAAAAAGTTGGCGGTTGGTTGGTGTTGTATATGCCATGATATTCCTACTCAAATTGTGACGTATGACATTGGTGACGAAGAGCAATCAGCAACTAGGATCGAGAAGGATTGTGACGATTGCCTCAAGAAAGTCTATGAACGAGAACCGGTTTTATAGTTAATTAATGGTCAGAGGTAGACCTTTGGCTCTAGTCTCTGGCCTGATGTCTTCACAACATCATTTTGTTTAATGCTCGCGGTGTGACCATGACACACCAACCTATTAAGTCCAAAATCAGTATTAAAGGAAAATGCCCATCTTAGAATTGGTTATTGGCTAGATTGTTGGACATATAGAAAACCAGCACAAAACATCAACAAGCATAGATACTCTAGTCGTATTTGTTCGTGTTTCATTGACGCCAATATCCCATCCTTTTGCTTTTCTTCATTGAAAATGCTTAATGGAAAGCCGGAGGCCGCTGTTGGAGCGACGGGCCCTCCAGGCTTTGTCGGAATTCGCCAATCCCCGAGTCAATAACCTTTCAACTAACGTATTTACGGATTACGCAACACAGACAATTCTTGTAACAAAAAGTAAAGCCAGAGGCCGAACTGTGGAATCTGAACCTCTGGCCTTGTGTCATCTATTGAACCATTTCAGGTTCATTTCTGATATGTACAAGATAACTTAAGTCGGTTCTATCGATAATTTCTCCTTCTGAGAGAACAAACTAACCAAATTCGTTAATAGTATAATTCAGGCTAATTCGTAGACTCAACCATACCAGCCTCCGGTGGGCCAGAGGCTTATTCATTCATAATTCGCCATTACTCATCTGGCCCATCACGTTGTGTTAAACCGGCTTGACTAACAATCCTTACAATTTGCTTTTTAGTATATACCGCTAACTATATGTAGCATCTAAACCAAAACAAGGGCCAGGACTTGCTCGTAACCCACACACTTCGTGTCGGTCCTGGCCTTATTCTTTTATCGCAGTACTTGTTATTCGCTGGTACCTTTGTAAAGTAGGCTAGGGCATCTTTCGACTCACCATTTGCTTGGTGTGCTTGCCTATCAAAATCACACATTAACTAACCGTTTCTCGGAGTTCTAATGTGAATATAACTTACGAAAAAACCTTTATTTTAAATCTCTAATCCTCTTTAAATTCTTCTCATCCTTGTATTGTAGGCGTTAAACATATTCAAATATGCTTACTGCTAGTCCAATCATTACGCCATAGTGACCAGAATTTCCTAATTACTAATTCAATTTCAGATTCCAGGTGTCCATGTATGCTGCGGTTCTTGATTCAACCCGAAGTTTTCCAAATTATATCCAGAATATTTTAGAGTGTCTGCCACAAAATCCTTAACTTCATCATCTGGGTTCCACGCACACTCTGGGCCGTATAGTACTATTGTATGAAATCTTCCTGTTGAGGGATGCTCAGAAATTTTTCTTTTACATTTCGTGCATAGCTCTTCAATACCCACCTGATCTATTGGAGCCATCACACAGCTCCATACTCACTACTCATATATGTTTCGAAGTTAAAATGCTAGCAAGTTTCTCTTGAGTAGCCAAATTTGGAAAGAGCGTTAATAATTGACACTAGAAGGGTGTTTTGCCATTGTGAATATGTAGTTACCAACAACGAGTAAGGGGTTTTCTAAGTTCAGGAGACGCATAAGTCACAGGCATGAACCTTATGTCCGTAAAATCTGCCTGTGTAGTACCTCTTCACTTTTTAACCTGTATAGATTATGTACCGAGGAAGAACTAGATTAGTAGCACAATTCTCCACTACGTCAAAGCAAGTGAGAGTACAAGGCTAAAGTAAAAATATTTTACATATTGAATTTATTAAATAATAAAAATTGTACATGCGACGCAGTTGAGTCCCTATATGTTGGTGTCACTCGGAGTGGCGGCCGCTCAAACCACCTATTCGTACCACGCGTCAATGTACAGGCGATGAATGAAAGTAGAAAAGATTGGCACTGATTTTTATAGGAGCCAGAAGACATAAGATAAATCTAAAAATCCTGGGCAAATCATTTCTTGAAAGAGAAACGATAATATGCGATATTAAGATATGGATAAAATAAACCAATTGGGAGTTTATAGGCTTGAAATCTATCGACATTATGAAAGTCTTAGCCAACTATGACTCGTTGGAGCTATTTACTATAATCGTTAAAAATATCGATATCAACAGCCGGCTTTTGCAGTCAAAAAGTAAATTAGCAGGGAAACGATACTACTCTGGATTAGGAAGACTAATAACCTGCGGCTTAGTGAGAAGAAGATCTAAGAATTTGTCACTAACAACATTTGGTCAAGCCGTTAATGATTTAAAAATAAAAATGGATTCTATAGTAAACGATTATTATAGGTTTAAGGCAGCGGACGTAATAATGGATTTGAAAGGAATGGGAGAAAAAGAGCGAATGGACCTGATTGGCAAGATCATAAAGGATACAGAAATAAGGTCAATTTTGATGGGAAGGATGAAGTCCGGAACTACCTAATCTTACGCATAGGTCAAAGGTGAATTTGAGTCCAACCCGGCACCGAAATACTCGACCACCAGTAAGAGCTCTTAATTTAGATGCAAGATTTCTATTATTAAATGGATATACACTGTCTAGTATTGAGCAATCCTACGGGCATATGAAAATCATCCCACTATTTGGCAGTTAGATGGGCTCTCAACCTTTACTTAAAATAAACACAGATCCCCATTATTCAACGTCTAGGCCCCCACTCATCATAGATATCTTCGCCAAACTCGTTGTCTATTTCATCTCCCGTGAAACTCATTTTGAACTTACCACCTAAGCATTGGGGGGCTGAAGCATAAAATAATAGCTGGTTACCATAAAGACACGATTCCTATATTATTCAATTATGATTTATATTGTCTAAAGAAGGGTACCATGTTCAGATATCACTTAAAAGGGGAGGAGCCTACCCTTATGCCGAAGTCCGGAAATAGTTCCCAGACTACCATGAAACTAAATAGTTTTATACTTTTTGAAAAATAAACTTTTTGTTCGCAGAGATAAGATAATCATCGGCAATTTTTACAAGTTAAATTGAAGTCAGTGTTTTTTGATTGATGTCCATGAATAGACTTAAATGGATTGAGTTTGGCTCCATCCTGGGCTGCATTTGCCTCGCCGTGATCATCACTATAAATGCACACATAATCGATAAGATACGTTAGGACTTGCAACAAGGATGATCATGTTCGCCCTTAACCGTTAATTTCTGTAATGTTGGCCATACTTCCAGGTCCATTCATCTTTACCACAGAAATGACCGATGACATATTGTTTTTCTTGGACTACCCATGCCTAAGTAAATCCTATTTTCGGCGTTACTAATGTACTTGAACAAAAGCATTACATATTGATACTGCGCCCCTTATTTTGTACTACTTTCGATCAGCATCAACTTTCAAATCTCATGTAGTAGGGTCCGTATGCAGGAAAATCCCCAAAACCTCTCGCAAGGAAAGTCAGAGGTTGTGATCTTAAGTTCTGCAAGTAATCCATTGTGAACCTACAAGGTAGAATCCGTTTTCGAATATCGGGAAAAACATTCTTAAAAATCCCAAAGAAAATTAGCTGTTTAATTGATAGGCCAGGACAAGCATAATTGTGGTTTATAGATGCCCCGGCCCCTTGAATTGGTTGTATTGATGACTTGCCCTTTGAATTATTAAAAATGGGTTGTAAAAATTGTTAGGCTAGTTGGCCGCCTGGAATAAGGGGGGTTTTTCTCAAAATATCCATAGACCAGTCCTCGCAGTTGCCACAAACCGCGAGATAGTGCGATAATATTACATCTAGACATACAATTCCGACGCTAAATGAGGCGATAAGATTACATGGGCTATGAAATATGATAATTTATTAAATTTATGTACATAGTTCAAGTTGTTCATATTTTTATTTTCTTTTATTACAAGAAATTACAAATTATGCCTCAAATATAGAAAGTCTTTTATATTTCCCGTACAAAGGGAACAACAATGGTGCAGAAGAATGTCTCAAAGAGGTTTTCAAAAATTTTAGATCGAGATCGAAATTTAGAGTTCCGCTACAATGAAGATTCAAGTGTTTTGAAATATTTGCGTGGGAATTTAGCCAAGGTAAGTGGCAGGCGACTTTCAGGATTGCGATCCACAGGCCTAAAGTTCTTAAGGACTAATTCAGATCTTTTCGGAAAGAAATTTGGAGATCTGAGAATTCTCCAAGAAACCGAAGATCCTCAAGGAGGTAAGGATTTAATTTTGCAACAGTATCATGGAAAATATCGGGTATATAGTGGCAGTATCAAGTTTCATGCAAATAAAGAAGGTACTCTAGATAGTATCAGTAACAATCTGATAGATTTGACTGGAGTCCCGCTTCGAGCGAAGATTTCCTCCAAGAAGGCAATTGACATTGCAGAGGGGATTACTAATTATAAGCTGCAACCAGAACAGGCGCCGGAATTGTTGGTATACAATGATAAAGGAAAGATTCACCTTTCATGGGAAGTAAGATTATATGAATTGGAGAATTCAAAGATTAGTGGTCCAAGTTACTGGATTATTTACGTTGATGCGATTTCTGGTGAGCCTTTTTTATATTACGACAACATTCAGACCGCTGGTGCAGCAGTTGGCAATGGAACTGGATATTATTCAGGATCTGGAAGCATAAACTGTTATTATAACGATACTACATATCAGCTACGTGATACTACCCGTACTACTACAGGTGGCCCTGAAATTATAACCAATGATGAAGAAGGTGCATCTCCTTCCGAAGATTCCGACAGTGATTGGAATGATTCAACTACTTCGCCTCGCGATCAGAATCAGGGTCCAGAGGTTGATGCTCATAGATTTGCGGGTAATGCAGTAGACTATTTTAAAAATGTTCATGGTCGAAACAGCTTTGATAATTCTGGTGGCAATATCGAGATAATTGTCCATAGCGGAACCAATTTTAATAACGCTTTTTGGAATCCTGTTGATAAGAAAATAAGGTTGGGGGATGGATCTGGAACTGCACCAGGAGATGACTATGAATGTGCTGATGACTTGCTTGCACATGAATTAACACATGGATTTACGCAGCATACTTGCAGTCTAGAGTACAAGGATGAGTCCGGAGCGCTAAATGAGGCTTTTTCAGATATCTTTGCCGCGTTTATAACGGGTAAGAATTGGCTGATGATGGAAAATGTCTGGTTAAAGGGTACGATTTCTGGTTCTGGCCCAGCTTGGCGCAATATGATGGATCCCACCAACGGTGGCAAGTGGGATGGAACTAATCCTCAATCTAGTGTTCTGTCTGGCCATCAACCAAATCACTATTCAACCAGATATATTGGAACTTACGATAACGGTGGAGTTCATATCAACAGTGGGATCATCAACAATCTCTTTTTTTTGCTTACTGATGGGGGAATACATTCTGTTAGTGGCATATTAGTAACGGGAATCGGACAGAGCGCAGCAGAGAAAATGCTCTTTCGATGTATGACAGTCGACTTGGTGGGTATCCCCAAGGCTAACTTTCTCAATTTTCGTGATGCCATGCTAAGTTCATGTTCTATTCTTTTCCCTCTTGATACATTCAAACTCTTTCAGGTGATAGAAGCATTTAGAGCAGTAGGTATTGGCCCGGATGTCAATGGGCTGCCAAATATGGTGTTATACAGACCAGGCACCGGCACCATGTGGATTTTGAAAAAAGATAGCGCCGGTGTTTTCTCACCAGTATATTCACAAGGCGACCCAGGTAATGGCATTGGTGGTTACGATCTAGCTTCCCCTGATGATAGAGCGTTTGCATTTGATTTTAACGTTAATGGGAGTACAGGGCGGTTGGATCACATTGTATTATACAGACCTGGTACTGGTACCATTTGGATTTTGGAAAAAGATAACACTAGTATATTCAAACCAGTCTATTCGCAAGGGGATCCGGGAATAGGTATTGGCGGTTACGATCTAGCTTCACCTGCTGACAGGGCGTTTGCATTTGATTATAACAGCAGCGGGAGGATGGATCACATTGCCTTATACAGACCTGGTACTGGTACCATCTGGATTGTGCGGTGGATTCCACCGAGTGGCGGTAATCCGGGTGTATTCAGACCAGTCTATGTGCAAGGCGACCCAGGTAATGGCATTGGTGGTTACGATCTAGCTTCCCCTGCTGACAGGGCGTTTGCATTTGATTATAACAGCAGCGGGAGGATGGATCACATTGCCTTATACAGACCAGGCACCGGCACCATGTGGATTTTGAA
>DATBFR010000098.1:0-11917 GCA_036558405.1 Nitrososphaeraceae archaeon
AGACTTAGCTGTTACACAATTTCTTGCTTCGATGCAGTTCATATGGATAGCCACTGCCATCCAGCTTTTCGTCTTGATATATGTATACAGCATTCATAAATATAATCTCTTTGGAAAAATGATAGCTAAGCTCAGCTATTATTTTAGTACTAGAATCTAGTAATGTAAAAATTTTTAAATTTTTAATAGCAAAGAAAAGTAGCTATTATAACAATTGCGAATCACACTTGTTCTACAAGGATCAAGATTTTAACTCTTGTTTGAAGCTCGTTGTAACATTAATCTGAATGAAACAATATGGATAGCCCTATTCGTGTGGCTTGACTTAAATCAGACTAGTATCGTGTAACATTCAGAAAATGCTCACATAACCGATAAATACGGAATAATTGTCGCAAGATACGACTGGTCGAGTCTTAAAGTTTGTCTCTGAAATTCACATACAGCTTATTGTCTTAAGGGAATTCTGAACGAAAAAGTGGCGCCACATTCACCTTGTTCATTATTTTCAGCCCAGATATCTCCCCCATGGGCCTCAACAATACTTTTAGAAATATACAGACCTAATCCCATACCAGTTACTGTATTTGAACTTGCAAATTTTGTAAAAAGTCTAGGCATAATTTTCGTATCGATTCCTGAACCAGTATCTTTTACCCTAATCGTTACCATCCCACCCTTGCTAGGTTTTAAATCACTCCTCTTCACAGATACCGAAATAGATCCTCCCTCTGCTGTGTACTTAACCGCATTATCGACTAAATTTGATAAAACCTGTTGGATTCTGTACCGATCTGCAATCACTTGTCCACTTTTCACAAGATTTTTTCCGGAATTGTATTCGCTATCCTGACCAAGAACCAATTCTAGTTTAATCTTGTTATTGGTTGACACTTGGTAATCTTTAAGAACATGCATGACTAAATTTTCTATATCGATCTCTTCTTTATTGAGTTGAAATGACTTGCTTTCAATCCTAGTAACGTCCAGTACATCTTCAGTCAGCTGTCGCAGTTTCTTGGCATTTCTAACAACAACGTCCAGCAAATCTTTATTTCCTTGATCTATATCTGAGCTCCTGACTATCTCGCTCAGAGAAAGAATTGGCTGAATCGGATTTCTTAGTTCATGGGCCGCTATATTAATAAACTCTTTTTGCAGCCGATCATGTACCTCCAATTGATTATTAGCCTCCTTGATTCGCCTATACAATTCAGCTTGCATCCAAAGGCTCTCAAAAATGGAAGCATAAGACAGAACTGTTGGCCGGCTATTAGAATAAGTAGCCAATCCAATGGCTTTTGATGACTCTTCTTTCTCGTCATCCTTTAACTCTATAATAAGTGAATACTTCCTGTCAACTATCAAAGCTGTGACTCTTGTCTGCATAGTTGGTTCTATTTGTCTAATATCGATATGATATCCAATCCGATTTTGCTCCTTTACAGCATTCAATTTTTGTAACGCATGTTTATTTAGGTTATCTATGATCGGTGTCAGAATCCTTAACTTGAGATCCGGATTTTGGATTATAGTTTGTATTATGGTATCTATTCTTCCAATTTTGTCCTGGCGATAGAATGCTCTAGCTGTCGAATACAAAATCAATATTTCCTCTGTTGCTGATCCTATCAAGGCATCACCAATTTTACGAATTTCGATTGGATCCCTAATAGTTTCAATAACCTCAGGTTCACGGCCTTCTTCTAGTTCTTGAATTCTCAACTCAGCAGGTATCGATTTTTGCCACAACATATCAAAGAAATATTGCTGCTGCTCGACAAACGACTTTACCGTACTATAGATATATTGGGTAGGAAACAGTTTTTCTTCCGAAGTCGCAGCTGCACCGTAACTCATTCCGTCAACAATTCCAAGATTGCCTTTAACTCCGTCAAGATGGCGAAGTTCTGCGTATTTGGCTAACTCTTTGGAAGACGTGATATTAGCCGTTGTGATCTCGGTAATTATTCTAAGCTCGCAACCTCTTTTTCTAATGTCAACGTAGGCATTGATAAAGTCATTATTAATAATGATAGATGGACCATTTGCATCCAAAATTGAATCATAACGTTCCTTTACCTTCGATAATTCGATGAGACCTCTAGCCATTATTTTCTTTTGGCCATGCCACACCTCAGTCTTCTCGATTGTGGGATCGTTGGAAGTTGCTGTCATGTCTCTATCGTATTTAAGCTATAACCAGCGTAGGTAATTAAATGCTATTTTTCCATGGTGGTTATTTATTATTAGTTAATTTATCGAAATTTAGTGACTAGAACCTTTGATCCTCTGCGCATAGATTTTTCTTGAGTCTGTCAAGATGAATCTACTCAAGTGATTCCTTGACATATCTGTATTAGATTTTACAACATAAAAAAGGTTATAAAATAAATATACAATAAGAAGATTTAGTGTAAATAGTTCATAATCTATACAATATCACTGATTTCTTATCAAACTAATAGAAACTTGTCAATTGGTTTGTACAACAAAATTCGAAATAGATATATCAAAGGTATCCCAGATTTGGCTAGGCTGGCTATGATATGTAGCCCATACTAGTTTTTCAATTCATTTGGCTATCAAGTTGTATGTTACTTCAGTGGCAAAACTTTGGGTCCCAGTTGTAGGATTATCGATCACATTACCACTAGCATGGATAGTGTGTTTACCTGGTGATAAAGGTTTTAATAATAACCACCAACCTCCAGAAACTGCATGTGTGGGACCTCCAGGGGCTCCAAATATATTATTTTTTGGAAACGTTGCATTAAATAATGGAGATTGAGTCTGATATTTTTGTAGATCAGGTACATCTTTTCCATCGATTGTAACTGCTACCGATGCTCCGGGCCATTTCGCACAATCACGCAATTCCTTTTCGGTTTTCATAGCTGGAAATTCAGCGTACGAACATTCGATATTAAGCGGTGTTATTAGTATTGCCTTTCCCGCAGGAATCGCACATTCTCGAACAACTGAGCCCCCAGTGGTACCCGTCAAAAACCAGACCGGACCATTCTGGTTTAGGCCACAATATTTGCCTGTCTTATCGGTTATCGGATTAATGTCCTGTGGTACAGATAAGGCCCATTTCCACCAATTAGCTGTCCATTGACCGTATGTCGAGTTATACGGCTTGGATTCTATCGGAAATATATTTAACTTCCCGCTCTGAGCTGAGATTGTCGCTATAAATGGTGCGACTAGTACGACAAAGAATCCAAGTGACAGTATGGCAATTAGACCGTGGTAATTCAAACATTTCATTTGATTAGTAAACTTCGGCATTTATTGTATACAGTGGTAATAGGAAGACGTATAATATAAGCAAATCAGCACTCGCAGACACAAAATACAAAGGTAAACATTCTTGCGTGCAAGATTGACAATATTTCTGTCCTTCCTACTGGTTCATAATTGTATACTGATAGATTTTGATTTATTAGCTATGCAGTATAGGAAATTAAAAATAGTACAAGCTCAACAAAAGAGAACAGTAATTCGTGTTATAATTTGAGTTTCACATTCCTACCTTCAGTGATATGCAAAAATGACACGATTTTTATCATTGTGTGTATTATTGTGGCCTGTTTAATCGCAGATACATTACTTGCAAAAATCTATAATTTTACTGTGATAGACACTTCTTCAAATTGGAGAACGATAATTTTCTTATTTATTGGGATTGTATCAGCAATATGTCAGTACTTTGTTTTAGAATTTATTGGTAGAAAATGCAAGGAGATTAGGCTGAGCGGTCAACTTCACATAAATTTGATACAAAAAATCGTTACTATGACTCAGTCAGTCATAACTGGATTACTAATTTTGATATTTTTTCAGATGATCACGGAAATGAGTTTCAATAACTATATAGTGATAGTAGGAATGACAATTAGTTATTCACTAGCTACTGCCTTAATGACCATGCTTGCCAAGAGGTTTTTCTCATGGTTCTTGACAAATAGAAATTTAGTTGTAGTTCTGTATGCCATATCCTCAGCTATACTGGCAATTAACGCAGCTGTTACTCTTGTTTACGTTGCTATTCTATTATTTCAGCAACCTGTTATGGTATATCCTCATCCTTCTACTGTTTCACCAGCTCAGTTTTTGGGGACTGAATCATTAACTGGTGTTTTGAACCAGGCTTTTATAATTTCATCAATAATGTCATTCGCCTCATTTTGGATTGCTACCGTATTTTTAATGAAATATTATTCAAAGAAGATAGGGAGGGCAATGTATTGGTTCCTGGTCAGCATTCCTCTGATTTACTTCGTGTGTCAATTTTCGCCGTACTTTTTAGACATATTTTCTTCTATTCGACAATCACAACCAATTATGTTCGGCATGATTTACACAATCATATTTACCTTGAGCAAACCAACGGGAGGTATTCTCTTTGGTATTGCATTTTGGGTCGCATCTAAATCTCTTCCGAAACAGAGTAACG
This sequence comes from Nitrososphaeraceae archaeon, assembly GCA_036558405.1. Lineage (GTDB taxonomy): Archaea > Thermoproteota > Nitrososphaeria > Nitrososphaerales > Nitrososphaeraceae > TA-21. The sequence continues at coordinate 4,463 of DATBFR010000098.1, forward strand.
TTAAAGTTTATCTTATCATTTCTGCATTGGGCATAGTACTCTTATTCACTTCTAATCAAGCCATTATTTTGGTAAGCTTCTCATATCCGCCATTTGGAATTGCAACAATTTCGTTTATGGGGTTGGCTTCGTATCTCATCTTAGTAGGAGTATACTCGTCAGCAATCTCAATAGCACAGGATTCAAAGCTTCGCCAAACAATTAGAAGATCTGCAATAAAAGAGTCCAAGCTACTAGACAGCATAGGACTAGCCCACATGGAGGATCAGTTAATGAGTAACGTACTAAAAACTGTGAAATTAAATCAAAAGAATTTAACTGAAGAAACGGGTATAGAAACGTCCATGAGTCAAGAAGAAATTAGAGATTATTTATATGACGTAATAAAGGAAACTAGAGTTAACGCGAAGAAGTGATCAATACTTAAAATAGACCGCATTGAACTTCACAAAAACGCCTATTCTAATTTCTAACCTAGTTAAATCATAATCGATACTTTCTAAGTTAAGAAAGATGGTATATTGTGTTGCCATATCGGCTGTCAAGAACTAATGAATTTAGACGTAATCCGAGATTGGATAACATGAGAAGACTAATTGCATTTTTCAGATCTCAATCATCACTCATTGCCGGAATATAGAAGAGTTTACAAACTACCTATTTTCTATAGGTTGAATCTTAGCCAACTAACAATGATAATATTCTGTGACTTGGATTCTTAGCCATCAATCAACGCTAACGGAAACTACAACTAATTGTCGTATGCAGCGATGACGTGTGGAGTAATAAATAGACTTTAAAAAACAAATTCTACGGCTCCGGGCGAAATGACAAGTCTGTCTGACTTGCTGGATAAATTTGTGTTTAAGAGAAATCTATAAATTCTCAATAATTTGTTCAGACACGTGGGTTTGACGTAGCTGGCCTTGGATCGAAAGAATCAAGCATTAGCATACTCGCGTGAGTCAAAGCCCTTTGGCAGAAGTTGGGAAGAATGGGCTGCGCGATGGTGTACCTGGCTTCTTTCTATCTCCAAGGATATCAATCCGTCACTTGACGGTGATGGTAGGTATTGTGCTATAAATCAAAACTTTCCAAACGTATGGTTTTTGACAGGAACCTTCGGTAATATTACTCAAGTAACACGCAGATGCGTTATTCCTGACACTAAGGCGATTTTTCTTCCGATTATTGAAAAGGAAGACTCATTCGCTGAAGACACTGACCTTACTGCCGAATCGGATTTGGCTAAAAGGGCCAATGAGTTTATCGACCGTGTTAAATATACTGAATTCCAACTTGATGGATTCCAATTCAATAAAAACGATATACACCGTGTACAGTCTATCCCCTTCGATTTGAGATTTCCTGTAAATGGAGTATACGACGTAAAGGCCGGATTGACTAGAGCTGTATGTGATGGCTATTGGATTTTTCTTAAACCGCTAACTCGTGGATATCATACAATAAAGTTTGCGGGAGAAGTAGAAATGATTGCAAATGACGTAGTCACACAACAATTTCTCGATGATCCTTTATACAACCACATAAAAGAAGAGATTCACAAAAACGCCTCATTTAGATTAGATATAGTCTATAGTATTATAGTTCAATAATCTCACATCACACATCCTACTATAGACTGGTATACAGCTTCAGATATTTCTTTCAAGGAACAAGGGGTTAGGTTCTGATTTATTTCTAAACCTTTCGTGTTCCCTGGCAGCAAATTATGAATCTATCATTGTCAGTTATATCAAATTAAATTCCTTGGTTAACTTTGAAAGTAGTATTGGCCGATAGAAATACTTAATATATTCATTTGTGAGAGATTGACTATGTTTAGCGCAAAAACGATTAGAATTCTTTATGGAATAATAACAAGGAAGGTTGACATTACATATAACCAACCATCAAATATGAAAGGTAATTAGTGGTCGTCTGAAAGCTAATTATCGAAATCTAGCGATTCTCGTGGTTCTTTGATATAAAACTCCTTTAATGTCTTTACGACCTGACTATTATGGCCAGTGTCGTTAGTCCAATCGTAAAATTTTAAAGATAATCTTGACATTTGAATAAATTTGGATGGCAATAAATACAAAAGCAAATCAACATTTGAAGCATTGTGGCAGAGGCACATGGTAGTTAAAATTGTTTATAAATAACAAGCATAATTACTTGATGTGGTTAAGTTATTTTCCGATAATGATACTCCGTATGGTAAGAGCCTGACGGAATGGTCAGATCGGTGGTGGAATTGGCTTTGCGGCCAGCCATCAAGTACTAATCCTGCGTCGAAAGAAGATGATGGAAAGCATGCCAACAATTGTCAGACATTTCCCCAAGTGCACTTCTTATGCGGTACTACAGAATCAGGGGCGGTAGTACGGGATTGTGCTGTTCCCTTGGGTAAATCTATTCTAATGCCAATAGTTTGTTTTGAACATTCTCACTTGGAAATTGAAAATGCAACTCCCAGGGATTTATTTAATCTTTCATCTGAAGCGATCGATTCATACGATGTTAATAATATGATAGTTTCTCTCGATAATGAAGATTTAAGTCCGCACAAGCTGCGAATACGTTCTCCGCTATTTTCAATGACATTCCCTAGGGAAAATATATGGAAAACTAACAACGAGGGTTCCACTACAGCTGGAGCTGATGGATATTGGATCTTTATCAATCAAATCGATAAGGGTAAACATACTCTGCATGTGAAAGCCACTTCTACTCAGAAAGATGGACTTGGCATTGACACTACATACAATCTGTCAATTGTATAAAAGTTGATAGATGATAATTCTGACCTTCAAGATTGATTATCGATTATGATATTGATTGAAAAGCAAGAAATAACTACTGGATGACCAAAACAATTTTTTAGTTGCGTTTATCATTAAGATGAGCTTAGAAAGGTGTATCTTCTAATTATATGCCATTATTGTATCACAGGGTGATACAATTCTACTTAACTTTAGAGATAGGCAGTCATTTGTCTTATAATTTTAACATTTGTGCTTGAAAGCAGATATCCATAGTTATCGATTCAACCAGATTTGTTTCAATTCTTACAATGCATATTTGTACCCAATCCAAGCCAATCTACCGACACTATTCATCGAATACGATCTGAACTGACCTTAAATACTAACATACCTATCTTAGCATAACTTTCAAGTTATGACTCATGTATTTGATAGAATTATGTCTGTAGGCCTTCAGACTTTTTCTTTGAATATCTTCTAATGATAAAAGGCACTATTATAACTCCCGCCGCAGTTATAAAGGTCCATATTGAGTTTATTGGGGAAAGCCAGTTAGCTGTCAGTTGAAGATAATCAAATATGCTTAGGGGCGGAAGAACGGTAATATTTAATGTCGAATTCTTGGTTATAGTCGCGATCTTGTTACTGTCAAAAGTATACTTCTGACCAATATCAGCGGTAAAATTTTGAGGGAAGGATATATTTGATAGTACTGGTATAGAATAAGATATTGGATAAGATTGCAGCGGGTAAACATCCAATGCTCTTATTTTTAAGGTCGTCGACGAAGTGTCTTCTGGTAGTAGAGATAATGTGTTCGAAGTAAAATTCGTCTGTATACCACCAGTCCCCTTACTAGGCAGTATAAATAATGCTTTAGAGTCGAGGTTTGTTTTAGACTGAATCTTTACCAAGACGCTCTTATCGCCATTTTCCAACCATGAATTTGGTCTAAGCTGTAGTGAACTGGGATCAAAAGATACAGTAAATTCTGGTGGTGGAGCAGCTACCAAGTTAGTAACGTCTAGTAAGCCGCATTCGTATGAATTAGTTATCTTTTTATTTCCAGTAAGCTGTGTAGAATTTACAAAATAAGTAGCGCCAGACACAAAAAATAACTGATACTGCTTTGGATGATCTGCCAATCCTAGATTAAAGTCTAAATTAATGTAATTGCTTCCATTTTTATATATTCCTTTTGGACTATTAATTGAAGATAATATCTTTTCATGAAATGGAGATATCTCTACGACCTGATAGGTCCAATTATCAGCAGTGTTATTCCAAAATAGTCTAACTAAATAATCTACTCCTATATGGTATATCGAATTTACAGATAGATACATAGTGTATTCAACGTGCTTCCAGTTCCTAGCGATATCTGGTTTTGGGGACTCGATGAAAGGATTTTTTAGCCACATCGTCGTTCTCAGATTTTCTCCGTCACTCTGGAAGCTGGCAGATTCGATATCTAAAGGCACAGTATTATTTTTTAGACAGGCAGTGTTAGGACTGACATACGTTACTGGTTTTCCAGTTGTATTCTTCGTAAAAGGACTCTTAATGTCATTAGTGGGATCTTCGATTACTTGTCGCATGAATGAGGACGATGATTGAGCAGTTGCGTTACTAGTGATACTAATATAAGAAAGCATAAAAACTAATATCGGTATGCTTAAAAGACGTAGAAATCTTTGCTGTGTTAGTAGTAGACTATCCAAATCTAATACAATAACATAGATGATCTTGAATTTAAGCATCTTGCATTTTCTTCATACGGTCAAAAGTAGTTTTTTAGAGGATATCTCTTGTATTAACAGAATAATCTTTACATATATCTGAAACGAAATAGTATAGCGTATTTCTGGCCGCATTAGAATAGCTAACAACTTGATAGAACACACTTAATCCCACTGAAAATGAGATCAGCAATTAAATATTGCACTTTAATAAACAGAATAGAATCTACAATATAAACAAACTAAACTGTATGTATGTAATGACGATCTAATATTCTCTTTTCAAATGTTTAGTATTACAACAATAAAGATTAAGTATGTCAAGATGCATTGCTAATATATTGAAAAGAGGATATGCGCCCTATTTCCAAATTATGTCGGATGCTAGAATAATTGAAAGACTGAGACCAAGTATTGTTATTATCAATAGTAAGCGATTTACTGATTATTGTTCTCATAAATTAGATGTAATTTTGAGATTCCAGTTTAAAACCAAAGTAGAGCGCGTAAGGGATGTAGAGAGTCGGTGTTGCTGGTGCATTCTACTACTAAATGATACCAGATTTAAAGCTAGGATTATTCATATAGGTAGAGGCAAGTTTAAGATCCTTGGCGACGAATGTGGTGGAATATATGTAAATAAAACGGTTGACGCCTCAGATATACTTACTTGTAATCTTGATGTTAAATAGTGAAGACTACCGTCGAGTTCCTGCTTGAGTGGATCTTAATTGTTATGCCTTAGTTCAGTCTGAGAATGAAATAATTAGTTAACTTTGACGTCGGAATATTGCAGCATATACCAAATAATACTAACAATCTATTACTAGAAATTTAATTGCTATCATTTATTACTGAATGGGTCATTTTCTCTCATTTGTTGAATTTCGGAGATCACTTCACTAACATAGATATTGATATCAGGCTCTGATAATGGATTTTCGGCTCCAGTTTTTTCTCCTAACAGTTCTTCATATTCTTTTAATACATTTTCAATCTCATCAGGTAAACGATCATTAGTTGGTATTGCCATTATATTACAATACCACACAATACCATTTAAGCGTTTATAATAATCTATAGTTATCTATTATTATAAAAGCATATAAATACGGTTTTGACATAATACACCAATTCCATACACTTCTATACAAAACCCATATATATTGACGTCACCATACCTTATGATAGAGACGTATTATAGCATATGCACGGCACACCTATTTCCACAATCACTCGTCTGAATTCTACTGCTAAAGATCTATTCATATACCTTTATGATTTGTCTCCATTAGATGCGGATCTATTTTTCATGTTAATGAAGAGTAAAAAACCTGTTATACTGGAGGATCTTGCCAGAAAAATAAATAGGGATAAAAGTAATGTCTTTAGATCTGTACAAAAATTAGTAAGCTCTGGTATTTGTATTAAGGAAACAAGAACCATAAAAGATGGAGGATATTACCATATTTACAGTGCAGTAGATACTAAAACATTCAAGATGGAGACTGAGAAAAGGGTCAAAGAGCTTCAGGCAAGTTTTGAAAGGATATTAAGAAAATTTGAAGAAGATATACAAAATATGGTAAGTAGCTTTTAGTCCCCACTAGTTAGAAAGCGGAATGTCTGTCTCGTTGCAATTGTAACCAGTCTGCAATAAAGACGATTCAAATCATGATAAGTGATTTATTTTATATTCTATTTTCAGAATTAGATATATTCGTTAAAACTTCTTAATCATTCAGAGCAGTTCAAAAAATAACTCTGTTATTCAACGTCTCAAATTCATGCTCGAGTTTTCTGCATCGAAACAAAACAAGATGTATCAGAATAATGCCAGATAGACCTTTTTCACAAATACATCTAACGGAGATAATATGTTACTCTAATACAACATGATTCTTGTCCTTGATTATATCAAGTCAAAGTAATAGCAATCCTTTTAATATCAACATCGTTTAAAATCCCTCATAAATATAGATGAAGATATTAATAGCCGAGGATGAGCCTGAGATTTGGAAGCCATACAAGATTGCATTAGAAGCAAGAGGCCATACGGTGGAGATTTCTGAAGATGGAGAAGAATGCGTGAAAAAGTATAATGTGGAATTATTAAAACAAGTACAGTTAAAATCAAATTCGGCTTCGATAGCACGAGATTCATCATCAATATCAGATAACGAAAAAGCAGCAGCCACGACAGTCACGTCATCTTCGTATCACCAAAAGCCGAAAAAAGAAGTTACCAAGAACGGTTCATCGGCCTGGATCCTACCAACACCACTATTTGATGCCGTAGTTTTAGACTACAGAATGCCAAAGAAAGATGGACTGCAAACAGCAAAAGAGATATTAGAATTGGATCCAAGACAGCGAATCATCTTTGCCTCTGCTTATGTCAAGGAAACCCTTGAAGACTCGGTAAAAGAATTAAAGAAGGTTGTAGAGCTGATGCAAAAACCATTTGAGGCAGACGCACTGGTTGACACTATCGAAGACAGAGAGTCATTCGAAGCATTAAAGGGATTGATTGTAAGCATTAAAAAGTTTGATCTTGAAAGGCCTACAACAGATCAAATAAGCAGTCTTTTTGAAGGCTTGCGAAAGCTTCAGAAGGGTAGAACGTTTTAAAAGCTATTTGATTTGAATATTGCCGTTATAGCTATCATTAATACTACAGCATCATCTTAGTATTCCACTTTTCCAAAATATTGCTGTTGCTGTCTATTGGCAAAGAGATGACAAATGTAGCCCCACCTCGATGATTGTTAAACGCTTTAATCTGTCCATTGTGTGCGGTTATGATTGCTTTAGTGATGAACAGTCCAAGACCGGTACCATGTTGACTAGCTTTTGTCTTTCCACTAATGCTTTTCGTAACAAATTTACCATACAACCTTGGGAGAATATCTTTGGATATCCCGCTACCCGTATCACTGATCCTT
>DATBFR010000099.1:0-79338 GCA_036558405.1 Nitrososphaeraceae archaeon
ACCGATCGTATTTGAACCGATGGAGAAAATTATGATTTTTGCAGACAAGGCTAGAGTACTTCAAGTATTTGCAAACTTGATCAACAACGCCATGACGTTCACGCGAAATGGTAATATTATTAATATAAATGCAATGAAGAATGTCAAAACTGCTGAAGCCATAGTTACGATCACGGACCGTGGCACTGGACTGGATCCTAAAATGCTGACTCATATATTTTCAAAATTTAAAACAAGCTCTGATAAAGGAACTGGGCTTGGATTATATATATCAAAGAATATTGTTGAAGCTCACGGAGGTAGAATTGATGCTCAAAACAACACCGATGGTAAAGGTGCTACCTTTACCGTTACTCTCCCAATTGCAACCAATTAATAAGGGCAGTTATATGAGTGTAGTCTAAAAATTCGGATAATAATATAATATAAACAACCTGGTCTTATCATCGGGTCTTCTTAAATAGTTGTCTCTCGTATCTTTATACTCCTTGCAGTTTCACATTTCGTGGCTTCCTATTATTGTCAGCTTGATTTCTATGCTATACGTTATCTGCAACTATAATGAAGTCTTAGGACAATCCTTAGATGAAACATATGCAAATTCTAAATGTGGAATATCCATTCAATATCCTTCTAACTGGATAAGTGGGGAAGATAATGATGATGATGCTTCTGTAAATAATTTCATAGTTGAAATTCAACCAAACAGTCCTGATGGTTACAAGACCGCAGCTAGTGTCGAACTTAATGATATTTCAAACCGTTCTGATAGAACGTTTACGGGAGTCAAGAATTTTGAGGAAGGAACATTAGCCGCACAAGGAGATTTGAAAAAAATCATAATGACGGAGCCCACACAGATTGCTGGCTATCCAGCGGAAAAGATAGTTTATGCCGATGGATCAAAAGCAATATCTGACAATGAGGGATTCAAGAAAATGAAAGTAATATTAGTTGCTTTTGACAGAGAATATGTGATTACACTTCATGCAAATAACCCCGACAACTATGATAACAATATTTCCACATTTGAAGCCATGTTAAATACGTTCCAAATTACAAAACCAAAGTTTGATGGAGTAAGCTGTTAACTTAGCTGCTCCTGTTATACGAATAATTAAAGAAATAGACCTGACATCTAACAAATTAATAAACTTAAATTGGCCTCACCTCACCAAACTTTAAGAGTTGAAATAGCAAACGTAGATGACCTTACTGAAATCCTTGAGCTTCAAGTCAGAGCTTATCAGAGTGAGGCAGAAATTTACAACGATTATTCGATTGAACCACTAATTGAAACTCCTCTACAATTGCAAGAACAATATGAGCATAAGGTCTTTCTGAAGGCGGTATTGGACAGTAGAATTGTTGGATCAGTTCGTGGATACTTAAAAAGAGAAACAGTACATATTGGCAGGCTAGCAGTAGAACCAAAATTCCAAAATCTAGGAATAGGAACACAGCTTATCAGCTTTATCGAAGCGTATTTCCCAACTGCAGAAAGATATGAGTTATTCACAGGAAATAAGAGCGTAAACAATCTAAAGCTGTACAATAAGCTAGGATATAGGGAGTTTAAGCGAGAGCCAGTTGGTGATCAGGTATTGATGATTTATCTGGAAAAATATAGAAATACGTAAATTGAAAAATTGGCTTGACAACATTAACGCTTACTACACTCACAGTGAGATAGAGTTTGAAAACTATTACCGCTGGTTTCTACCTGGCGTAAGTATATAATACTCGCTGGTAACTGGTTGATATCTACTATATGGCGAATAACCATATTTTCAACCCCAGCAAACCCTTTGTAATTACAGCTCTTGTCATGTTAATCATAGGATCTACGCTGGGTTCCATCTGGATGATGAACCTATATGGTATGGCATTTCCCGCAGAACTAATCAACATTGTGAGCTTGCATGCATTAATACAATTTGATGGTTTTATTACCCTAATCATAATGGGTATCGGTTACCTGCTAGTTCCTCGGTTTAGAAATATTTCAGTACCTTCAGTGAAGCTAGCATATGTGTCCTTCGCTTTTATTCTCGTATCCATTATATTCTCTATAACAGTATCATCAGCTAGCATATCCAACGAAATTCAAACTACTGGCACATTTATTGCAAATGTCCTCAGAGTAATTGGCGTTGGTGTCTTCTGTATTATGATTGTATTAGTATTAAGAATAAGGCCAAAGCTACTTAAAATGGCAGATTATTTCATAGGACTATCCATAATTTTGTTTACCACTTTGACTGTTTTACAATCTTTGAACTATAACCTGACATCACAGAATATACTGCTATGGTTAATGTTTCCTATCATGATGATTTTTGGCGTGGAGTACAAGACACTACCCTCATTCATTGGATTCATTTGGCCTAGGAAACGGTGGGCAATTATATCAGCAATATTATTGACACTATCGATTGCCTTTGGCCTTGCTAGCTCTTTGCATTTCGAAAATCAACATATTCGCATCTTATTTCACTTTTTATTTTTGGCCGGAACGTTTTGTTTTGTTTGTGCCCTCAATATTTTTGTTGGTTTCGATACAAGCAAAATTATGCAACTCAGTATGGGCGAAAAAAAGGCAAGGTACAAATACACTCTTGTTATTGCTAAACTGTCATTTGCGTTCCTCTTGACAGGGATTATCTTAACCGTAATGTCGGTATACTTTTCCAACATATTTGTATTATATGACATGTGGATACATGTTATAGCCATAGGTTTCATTGGACTGACTATCACCTTGTATTTGCCATTGATGTTGCCTCCGATCTTAGGACGAACTGTCAGGTTTTCCTATTTTAGTAAATTTCCTATCTGGCTTGTTATTATATCCTTGGGTCTTAGAGGAATAGGAGATGTATTTATTCAAGTCGCCCCTTCTTCAGATGAAGTATCATACCAGTATGTAGTCGTTCTCTTGAGTCTATCAGGCTGGATGATAGTAGCAGCAATTCTCTCATTTATGATTATGATACATCGGTCTATGAATGTAACTACACAAGTTTACGCTGAAGATGGGACCGCACCTCTATGAATTCAATGTATGGTGGGGTAGCTGATCTACTTTGACGTACAGTGCAAATAATCTAATATGGCTTGTTTCTGTCATTCTGTTATCTGTTGGGGGTACATTTGCAATTCTCTATGTTATGAAACACATAATGGGATATCTTGAAAGGAGAAAGAACAGATAGTAATTCAGATGAAATTGACCATTCAGTAATTAAGGAAATTGAAAAGCTTAATCCAGTAAACAATTTTGACTAATTAGTTGGGGATTCCCGCGATTAGGGCGATTCGGGTATAACCCAAGGCTTGACTAGATTGGACCCACACTTGCGATAATGAGGGCGAAGCAAACTACTGGAAGGTTAGTTATGAACACTGGCATGCTTATCTAATATAGTGTTTAGAAATTTCAGTGTTCTTTTGATCCTTGAACACAAAATCAAGTTTATTATTATAAACTGATAGCAACAAGTATCCGTAGTCCTTGGAATTAGTAAATGCCCAGCCACCACATTTATCGTGAGATCTACCTCCACCACCAGAAACAAAATTGCCTTTTCCGTCAGTAGCCATACAATGGTTGTGTGCTCCAATGTCCGCATCAACATTTAGACGTTTAAATTCTCTCATCATAGAAGGGGTACATTTGTACGCCTCGTGCTTTGACGCTGGAGTTTCACATAACGGTTTGTGAGAGGTGGTGATAACAAGATCATTTTTCTTTATACTATTTAGGTCGTTAGCAATGGTAGTTGAACTGCAATTACTTTTACTAAGTAAAGTGCTACCTTCACACTGAGTATTGACTCCAATGATTGTCATCGGTCCCCCTTTAAGGTCCCAGAAGCCTTGACCAGGAGAACACAACTTCCAGTATCCTTCTTCGGTTGAGTCTTTTTCCTCCTCTCCACTGTCATGGTTTCCTATATCGCACATTACTTGGATGCCGTTTGACTTTAAAGGTTTAATTAATTTCGCGAATTGACTTGAAGTACTGCTATAGCCCATATCTCCTAGTAGAATCACGGCATTTGGTTTTTCTTTTGCGATAGCGTTAATGGTTGCTTTACCCGGTTTCGATGTGCCTACATCACCAACAAAAACAATCCTATACCTAGGGTTTTCTCCCCTAGCTACGTTAGCGGTAATTAATGAAACACTCAGTACTAAAATGAATATAATCGCAAATTTCATAATCCTTTAAACCAGTAACTATTTATTTTAATTTTCAAAGATAATATTATCTTTAATTATTTCTGTGTAATAATACTCAATATAGTTAGATAAAACAAAAAGAATTGAAATGCATAAGAAAACTGGTTATTGATAAACTAACCTATACTCTCAATAAATACCATAGTAATCTCAAACCGACTGATTCTAAGAAAGAATATGCAGGAGGTCGTCATGACTTGGGGGACAACAAAGACATTGCGAGATAGGGACGGCTAAGGAAAATGAACAATAATTGACGTCACTTATGATGATTATGAATTAACTGGAAGTCCTGGTCCATATGCTTATTTTGTGTGGTACCAAACACAGCAAAGATTACTGATTTTGATGCATCCAAAAGTGATAAGAAACAAACGACGCTGCGCAGTCCTAAAATTTAGTACTTAGTCAGTCAGAGGAATAATACTCCAAAGAGTAAAAATAGCCCCATGTAGCAAATAGCAGAATGAGCAAGGAGGCAAAAAAACCGAAAATTATTCCACTTCACAACGGGCCTTTGTATTTTATGAATGATTTTGAAAAGAAAGTGGTACCTGATCTTGAAGATTCAAATGGACAACCAATTTCTACAGTGCACGGGACAGCGTTGTGCAGGTGCGGAGCTTCGAGAAGCAAACCCTTTTGTGATGGAACCCACGGGGAAATTAGATTCTCAGACGCCAATTCGGAACATAAAATTGACTACAAAAGAAAGGATTATGTTGGAAAAAAGATCGTTGTCCACGACGTAAGAAGAATTTGTTCTCACGCAAAAGAATGTGTTAATAATCTTCCAGCTGTTTTTAGGTTTACCGAAAGACCTTGGATTAGTCCAGATGGTTCTTCATTGGAAAAAATAATTGAAATAGTCAATAAATGCCCTTCGGGTGCCTTGAGCTACACTATTGATGGTATCGAGTACAAGGACCAAGATAGAACGCCTAAGGTAATTGTTACTAAAAATGGACCCTTGAATGTTACTGGTGGAATTGAATTAGTTGGAGTTTCCTGGCCAGAAACAGTATCCAGAGAGCACTATGCCCTTTGTAGGTGTGGACATTCCAACAATAAACCTTTCTGTGATGGAACACATAGCACAATCGACTTCAAGGATTCAGGTTGACCTGATTCCTCTAGTGCGAGGGCAATACTCTCGCGACAACTCTTAAAGCAATCAACACGCAAAATGTAACCAACGTGGCTTAGTATTGACTCATTACATGAGCGAAATTAATTTAGATATGAACTTTGGCCCACTTACCATCCTGGTTTTAAAATAGCAGCTACTTCCTCCTCAATTAAGTTCGAATTAATCCATTTTGAAACAAATACAATACAATAGAATCGGTTTTACTGGTACGGGGATGCCCCTGAATATCTGCCATTCATTATTTATTTCCCCTATCCATTATACTTTCACGATTCCTTCTTTTTGAACCACCATCACATTTGTTAGCCTTAGGCAACATTTATTAGTAAAACTAAACAACTTATATATAGTTAAGAAGTTATGAATTATACAATGCTGGCCCTATTTGGCATTGCAGTTGCTGTTATTTCTGGAACAATCGTTGCAGCTTTGCAGAGAAGTCCAATTAGTGCACAGGAGCAGTCAAAAACTGAGCAATTAGGTGGACATACTCCAGGATACCCTATAGTCAAGACAACGGGGGATGTTTTAGATCCTACATCTTTGCCAATTGAGCCGAAGAACGCTCCACTTGACCCAGCCAAATACCTTAGAGAATTTAATTATGGTCGCATTTCAAAAGCACCTAATGGAACAACCATTAGGGAATTCACACTAATAGCTTCAGATCAAGACACGAAAGAAATTTCACCTGGAGTATTCTATAATGTCTGGACTTTTAATGGAACAGTTCCTGCTCCAACTTTGAGAGCAACGGAAGGAGATTTGATTCGAATTAATTTCATTAACAACGGTACTCACTTTCACACTCTTCACTTTCATGGCATTCATCCAGCTGAGATGGACGGTGTCTTTGAAGGAATTGCACCAGGTGGCAAATTTACCTACGAATTTACGGCCGAGCCATTCGGCCTATTTCCTTATCACTGTCACATCCAACCATTAGAGGAGCATATATCACATGGTCTGTACGGTGCCCTAATAATCGATCCTAAAGAGCCAAGACCTAAGGCAGACGAAATGGTAATGATAATGAACGGGTTTGATACTGATTTCGATGCAGAGAATAATTTCTACGCCGTAAACACTATTCCATATTATTACATGCACCATCCTATCCAGATAGAGAAGAACAAACCTATTCGCATTTACCTCTTGAACATGCTTGAATTTGATCCCTTGAACAACTTTCATCTTCACGCCAACATGTTCTACTTTTATCCAAGCGGAACGCTCCGAACGCCAACTGATTATTCTGACATCGCTACTTTGAATCAAGGAGAAAGAGGAATAATGGAATTTACTTACAAGTATCCAGGTAAGTACATGTTCCACGCTCACAAGACTGAATTTGCTGAAAAGGGCTGGATGGGGACATTTCTAGTAAAGGATTCAGTAGATGAGCAAACCAAAACCAATGCGAATTCAAACGACAACAACTTATCATCCCCAAGTTCCCCTGATTATTTGCGCCAAGTTAGTAATGATACAATTGACCCCAAGCCAACGGGAGGTATAAGGTAATGGAAAGAGAGGAAGGTAGTACTAGTAGTACTAGAAAAACAAACAGACTATCGACCAGAACTATAATTTTAGGATTTGTTCCTTTTGCAATTCTAGCTGTAATGATCGCATTTCTATTAAGCTCTCCTGAAGTTCTTTTCCAAAATTCAATTAAGCCCTTACCTGAGGTCTCAATCGAAAAAGTTGAGTTGACAGATGGTCTTATACAAGTCTTTGTAAGAAATACCGGACCGTCAGAGATTACTATTGCACAGGCAGATGTCAACGATAGAATACATCCTGCTGCAATAGAGCCAGGGCGGACATTAGCTAGACTTGCGGATGCAAAAGTAATGATACCTTTCGTCTGGAACGCTGGAGAGCCTTATGAAATAGGAATAACTACTGCGGATGGGACTCGATTCAGCCATACAATAGAATCTGCAGCTCCGGCACCTTCACCTACAATCGGACAAGCCTCGACATTTGCTCTAATCGGCACGTATGTTGGCGTAATTCCTGTAATGATGGGCTTGTTGTGGTATCCTTTCATAAGAAGATTGAGCCCCAACAAGTATAACTTTTTCCTCAGCCTAACTTTGGGGTTACTAGTTTTTCTGGGGATCGACGCGCTGCTAGAGAGTAACGATATTGCATCAAGTCTTGCACCGGCCTTTAACGCGCAGATTTTGACTATAATTGTAGCAGCCCTTTCATTACTTTCGTTGTTGTATGTGTCACAAAAGTTAGTTATCAGAGCAGCTAGACCTAAGTCTGATATTGAATATATGAATCGTTCAGGTACAGAATTAGGGAGAGACACAGATACTTCCACGACGCCTGTCGTGTCATCTTCTCGCCAACAACAGCAGTTACTGATAAGACCAGTTGCGATATCTCTGATGATATCAATAGGAATAGGGCTACACAATTTCGGCGAGGGTCTGGCAATTGGGGCGGCAGTTTTGCTAGGAGAAGTAGCTCTAAGTTCTTTCCTGATTTTGGGATTTGCGCTACATAATACTACTGAGGGATTTGCAATAGTTGCACCTATGGCTAAGAGTAGACGGGTTCCAATAACAAAACTATTGATTATGGGATTGATTGCCGGGGTGCCTACCATACTTGGAACATGGTTAGGGGGATTCTTGTATTCTCCCATTGCGACTATAATTTTCTTGTCTGTAGGAGCCGGCGCCATATTCCAAGTTGTTTATGGCATTGGATCTTGGATGTATCACTCAAGCGGAGGAAGGGCATTGTTTACTAATGCATCTATTATAGGGGGGTTCGCCGCCGGGATGTTAATAATGTACCTTACGGGGTTGCTGATTTGAGGAATATAGAATTAGAAATCATAAATTTAATTAGAATCCAGCGTACTAAGGAGCGGGGTTCAATTGATAAATAAGCTCGATGGAATCGCAGGAGTTCAGGAAGAAAACAGACTGGATGCCATTCGAGAGGCTAATAGTGTAAAGAAAGAAGATAGGACGGATAGAATGGAGGATTATCTTGAAGTCATATATGAACTAGTAGAACAGAAGGGATATGCGACAACTGTAGACATTTCCAATATTCTTAATGTTAGTTCATCAAGTGTGACAAAAATGATGCAAAAGCTGGATGAAACAGGTTATCTGAAGTACGAAAAGTATAGAGGCATTAGACTAACTGATGAGGGGATACGTATTGCTCAAAATATTCGCAGTAGACATGGTCTGTTAGCAGAATTTTTCAGAATAATTGGAGTTGACGAAGAATCTGCCAATAATGATGCTGAAGGTATCGAGCATCATTTACATCCGCAAACAATAAGAAAACTAGAGGAATTCATTAATCTTTTAAAGAAGAATCCCTCACTGCTTAAAAGATTATAAAATTTACAAACCAGTATTTGATAGTAAATCCACTTTCCTAGACATTTTCCTGGCAGCCTTGCTACGTGAATTTTTAGTTTCTTGATTCTCAGTATAGAATTCAGGTATGTCTGAGGGCGGCGCTTCTCCAAGCTGTCCGCTAGTAGCGTCATTGAGTGCCTGGTCTCGTTTACGAGGGCTCTTATTTTCTGTACTCCTACAATATAATGTGCGGTATCAATTTTATTCGTTACAGAAAAAACTTAACTACATTAGCCACAAGCCACACAAGTATACATTGCACTACATAGTATACTTGTTTCTTAAATATGATATAGAGAGAATATTAGTAATTTGTATTATGAGAAAAATCATCCAACAGTCGATCTCTATTCCCTGTCAAAGGCGGATCCGGAGTTGATAAAACAGGTATTTAAGCAACAGCAGTTAGCTTTGTATGATGATCGTATATTCTCTTTAGAAGTATTTTTAAAGAGAGGGTTTCCAAGCAGGGATTTGGAAAATCTAATTTCATCATTCTCAAATGATGTTTATCGCAGCAATACTGGCAATAGGTATCACTTTAATTCGAAGCTAAATATCGAAAAGCTTAAAATGCTATGTGATTGCAAGTGCGTCATTAAAATAAAAGGCGGTCGTTATGGGAGGCCTGTTGTTAGAAAAGACTTTATCAAAATTACAATTGATGCCTGAAAAACTAATGATGTGAAGCAAAAGGAATGTGGAATTAGAATATAATTAGGAAATTGTGGAACAAGATATTAAAAAGCTTATTGGATAAATCTAGGAGGCAAGTGCTAGTAAAATGATACCAAGAAAGGAACGTAGTCTTAGAGAATTATGCCGATCCGCACTAAAATTGAGTGATGATATAATATTTGTTGGCATTGTTGATCATGGAGGAAAGCTTTTGGTGGGCGAAAGCTGTAACTACTTGATACCTACAAAAATATGTCCCCATTGCCAAAATTCCGCACTCTATGATTTTTTTTGGTTCTGGCTAGTTGATCTCGTTCAGAATACAAGATGTGATGTTAGCTGTCCGCAACCCTGCAATAAAGTTCACTTTTCATTATCCCGGTTTCGCGGCACAAGCTTGACAGTTGCACCAGTATCGCAGGAAAAGGATTTGCATCTGTGCATTCATATGCGAGGAAGCTCGCTAGAAAAAGAATTGAATATCATGTATACTACTGTTGGTTCAGTTTCAATTTATTGAACATCTTCATCCCCATAAAAGTAAGCTCGTGTCCTATTAACTCAGGTTAGGTATTTTAGACGCCAGATATTATCGTTGCATATTCTGGCTTATTCTTTGCAGTGCCAAATCCTCAAATTGAAAATTCTTTTAACTTAGGATAGATTATTGACATTTACTCTAATTTGCAAGCTGAGCACCCTGAAAAAACTGAAACAATAACTTTCCGCTTACCTATTTCGATAATTAAAGGATTAAAGAGAGATGCTCAATTTGAGGGAATTAGTGCGAACACCCTCGCCATAAAAATATTCTCAAATCACTTGTTGTGGGAAAAATATGAAAGAAAGGTTGGCTTACTGCCGATGACTAAATCTTTTTTGGAAAATGTAATTGATAAAATGACCGATCAAGAGATAATGAATTTAGCAGAGAAGATCGAAAAGGAAACTTTCAAGAGTATTCTAGTTTTTATGAAACGCGAACGCAGTAAGGAAGAGTTTGTTAGGATATTGCGAACTTGGTTGTCCGTGTCATGGATGCAACACAGCTTGGAACTTAGAGACGATGGTAACTATTACTTTACGATCCGCCATGAACTTGGAAAAAATTGGTCGCTATATATAAAAACACTAGTTTCTGAACTCTATAACGACAGTTTTTCAGATAAAATACACATTGATACCACTAGCTCTACAATTTCCATAATACTGCCGGCTTAATGTTGATCTAGTTTTTAATTCACAATAATAAAATTGGGTAACCTTAATTTGCCCTATGGTATAAATGACATTGATATTTTCGGATCCACAATCAAATTTATAATAAATGAAGATCGCGTAAAAAAATTTATGAGTAGTTACTTTTTATATAACTACCTCTTGACTATGTTTTCTTCCTTCTTTTTGCGTGCTATCTACTTGTGAGACGTTACTTATTCGACCTGCGGTTCTTCTTGAAGACCATCATCTTCTAAGAACTCTTGAAATACATCCTTCAGATTTTGGCCTTCATTAACGCAGACAAGTTCATTTGTGTTTTCGTTACCGTTGCTATGGTCTTTATTGTAATTCTCGATACTGCAATCATTCTTTTCTTTTATTTTCTGAGTTTTATGAATATCATTGCAGTTATTATCTCCGTTGTCCTTACAGTGTTTCCCATCATTTGCGAAGGCTGGTGTTACTAGTGATGTCCCAGTCGCCATTAGTCCTGCCAACATTGTCGCAGACAGGGCCAGAAACAACAATAAATTCTTTGTATACATGTTTGTATTCGACATTCGATTCTAAACAAAGTATAAGTACAGTGCTAAAGTAGATTCGCTAACAAACAGATAGAGCCTTCAATTCAATGTTAATTCTGAAATTACATCTAGAAAATTCAACTATTTTATGAATGCAATTTTACCTAAATTTAAGATTCCTTCTAAATCATAGCTGTCTTGTTCGAGTTGGCACTAGGAATGGCAGGTTGGCTCTAGTTTATATATTTCGACTATGATTATTTTTGTATGGAATGGCACAACACACCAAAAATGATCGTAGTATATTGCACGCTTGCGGGGCTGATCTCTGCATGGGGAATCTCTGGACTCTTAGTAATGGTAGATACTGTATCCGACATGCCACCAGGTACTTTTTTTGCAGTAATTGGACTATCATTGGGATTTAATGATCCTATCTCTGCCCAATACATTGGCTTAGCATTACATATCTTAACTGGCACTGTAGCAGGGAACATTATTGGCCAGATAGGACTCTTTTGGCCCAAATTATTTCCGTATGACATCCGGAAAGGAGTATCTATTGGGTTGATTGTGGGAGTAACGCTATGGACAGTATTGTTCTTGCCACTAGCAACGTTTGGTATACAACCAAGACTAGATGCATTGTTAGTCTCTGCACCTAATCCTTATGTAGAAAATATAGCTAGTCATTTCGCTGGGCTATACCCACTGATAGTAGGCGGGTCGTTACTATTTCACACCGTTTATGGCGCAATTCTGGGATTCTTAGCTGGCAGAATGGCAGAGCTAAGACTCTTCTCGCGTGATGTCATAGGTAGCAGAATTGTCGAATGAGCTACTAAGAAATAAGATGAAAAGAAGGCCACAAGTAGAACAGGAAGACAATTGTCCAATCTAGGCTAAGGGAAATTGCAATCCAATGAAGTCACGGGAACAGGATGAAGTTTGAAAAGCAGTAACGACGACACTCTGCAAAATACGAAATCAAGTTCCAGTTCAAAAAATGCAAGGACTACTGTACTGGTAACTGGAGCTAGCGGTTTTATTGGCAGCAGAGTAGTAAAAAGATTACTTACTGTCACTGCAAACTACAAGATAAGATGCATGACAAGGGATACAAAATCACTTTCTCATTTTTTTGGTGGAACAAGTAAACATTTGGAAATTGTTAATGCCGACGTTCAAAATTATTCTGATCTAATGAGGGTAATGAAAGATGTTGACATTTCGTTCTATCTAATACATTCAATGGAAGGTTCTTCAAAGGAATGGAAGAAATTCGCTGACCGTGACAGAGTTGCCGCGGAAAATTTTTCTCGAGCAGCTTCTGCCTCTGGTATTCAAAGGGTAATTTACCTTGGCGGCTTGAGTCAGGGGAAAGAAGAGGAATTGTCGGTGCATATGCGAAGTAGAATAGAAGTAGGTGATATCTTAAGGAAATCTACAGCTGAGGTGACGATATTTAGAGCAGCCATTATACTAGGTCAAGGGGGAGGATCATTTCAAATGCTACAATACCTGGTTGAGCGACTACCCTTAATGATCTGCCCCAAATGGGTATTGACCAAATCCCAGCCAATTGCAGTTGACGATGTAGTAGAATATCTAGTCAGATCAATTGATGAAAATGAGACCAAGGGTAGGACTTTTGAAATTGGGGGACCTGAAGTCCTCACATATATCGATATGATGAAGCGTTATGCGGCTATTCTGAAAAAATCGATCCGAATTTTGATAATTCCGTTCCTAACTCCGAGGCTTTCGTCATATTGGGTTGACCTTATTACACCTGTAAAGGCCTCTTTGGCAAGGCCCCTCATCGATAGCCTAAAACATGAGGCTATAGTAAAGAACAACACAATTGTAAATGTTATCCCAGTCAAGTTGAAAAATTTTGAAGAATCAATCAAGTCTGCTATGGGTGAAAAAAAGAGAATCGATAGGGCCCTAATGAAAGAAAGGACTTCGTTCTCTGTCAATAAGCAAATTTTAATGATATCAACGATTGCACTGGCCATTATAGGATCTACCTACTACTTTTTAGATCCAAGGCCTGAAATCTTTCAACCGCTATGGTTGGTACTAGCTATACTATGGTACTTTGGTATCGCAATTTCAGTTTACTTCATTCATAGTGGTGCTCGACTAGGGTCAATAATTGCAGGGACCCTAGGATGGATTACACTGGCATTTTGGCTCATTGATAATCTGGTAATTGTATTTGGCACATCGTTGATAGCCTCACCCCCAGGGTATGTTATGGAAATTAGAAATTTTGTCGGTGCTATATTGGCTGTCCTAGTTATAATGTCTTCGCATAATCTTTTTCATAAACTGCGCATACATTGTATCTAGTGGTAGTAAGGGATACTAGTTGTGGAAAAATAATTTCATGATCTACATATTCAAATCTGTCGTTCACGCCTTGATATACAGAAGTTTGAACCTTCATTCAAATTGTAAAAGATAATAATGTGAGATTGATTGGTATTCATACGAGATAAAAAAGTTAAGGGTCACTCCTATGCTTATATTGTCAAGAATTCGTGGGACAATGAAAATAAAAAAGTAAGGCAGGAAATCGTCAAATACCTTGGAAAATCTTCATTGGTAACGCTTAAGGACATTCCGAAGGAATTTCATCAGGATCCAAATGTCATCTCCTTCCTAGCTCGCTATTCTACTGATACAAAGAAAACAGAGAAATTGGAATCATTTATGAAGGATAAAATGTTAACCCTACTTAAAAACTACGAGATCCAAAGCTTATTCGAAATTTTTGAAAAATATTGTCATAATTTTGGACTTGCCAAATTCTTTGAAAGGCTACTAACTCCCGTTATGTACACGGTGGGCGATTTATGGAGCAAAGGAGTCTTAGATGTTGCCACAGAGCATATCTGTAGCAATGCTGCACACACGCTTGTAAAATTGATAAATGAGAAGGTTTCAAGGCGAGTCGGCTCATCATCCATAAATACTAAGAAAATAATGTTATGTACACCAGAAGGTGAATTGCATAGTTTAGGTTGCATGATTATCGAATCCCTTCTTGTTAGCAAAGGATATGCAGTCTTTAACATCGCACCTTCTGTCCCTTCCGACTCTGTCATTTCTTTTATAAAGAAACTAGAGCCAGACATTGTAATAATTTCGATAACTCTGACTGAGAACCTTGGTTCTGCAAAGAGATTGATTAATGATATTTTAGTATCTAATGGAAAAATCCCTGAAATATTAGTTGGTGGAGCTGGAGTTAGCTTGATAAAAAAAGAGCAAAATGATTATAGTATCTCTGGAGTAGAATTTCTGAAGAACACTTCTTTGTCTGGTCTTCTTACTATTGTCAAAGAGAAATACAACAAATGAATTAACTCATTATTACATTTTGAAAAAAATGCACATCGAGAATTGAATTTGGATTTTTGCACTATTGTCAAGACTCATAAGAGCTAAGATTGAACAGTGATACTCAAGTTCTCTATCACTATTTTCAACTATATGCTGCTTAGGCGAGTTGATCAGCACAAACTGGTCAGGATGCATTGAAATTCTAATCCTGTTCTTTTTGATGTAATCACCCAATTTTCTGAATCTATCGACGAATTGTTTTTGCCAATTGAATTTACATACTGCATGAAAAGCGAAAGGTACAAAATCCTAGGAGGGTCGGAAAAATAAGAGCGATTTTTTTGCGTTATATTGCAATATTTTTTCTAAATGATCAAGATTGTTCTACGCTACTTCAATTAAATTATGTTCAGAGTAGGAGGTTAGCCTAAACGTTGACCTCGTTACTCTAGTAATACTTGTGCTTATGCATGGATATCCTATCTTCATATCAAACTATTCGTTCCGAATAAAAATTATCTAGCTCACAATTACCCAATTTGAATTCTATATCAAACACGGTCTATAATCATTGAAGTCGGCAAATCGCTTGATAGGGTTATCGTCAAATTATCGTCATAAATTTGAATCCACTCATTATTATATTCAATTTTTGTTTCTAATTTCTGATTATTACCACTATTGGTACCAAAATTAATAACTGCATCATCTGCTCCTCCAAATTCGCTTGGTAGAATCAAGCAAGTTTAACTGCTTTGAATATTATTTTTATACTCCTTATAATCACAAATTGCAATTCCCTCGATGTAACTTTCACCTAAGCTCATTTCTAAACCAAAGGACTGGCTTATAGTAGTTAATAGTCAATTATTCCATTTAAACTACCAGTGGCCTATCGAGCTAGTGCCAACAAACTCTGTATAGTAAGTAGATGTTGTCTTACGGCATCCGAGTAGTCTGTTTCGATGATTAAATGGTTGGAGATTCCTCAAATATATCCAATGAAAGATCATCGACTTTTCTATTCACCTCTCTACTTTACGTCATCATGCAGGGAAGTTAGTTACATGTAGTTGACTATGCTAAAGATGGGCCTATTGAATGTCAGGTATTGGATCGATTCTGTCACCTATAACCAAGAATCAACTCCAAACGTCGGAATAGATAGAGCCAATATTATTGCCACGAATGAAAGGTTAAAAACTCGAGGGGATACATTTGCAAATAGTTTACTAGAAAGAGATACTGATGGAATTGATCCAGAAGATATGACATGTGAGATTGTTATACTATGGTTCAGACCTAGGACAAATAAGGGATGAAAAGTTGGAACTTGATAGATATGGGCACGTGAAAAGGGTCTACACTTGATCCTTACTTTTGTGATTACCCTATCTAGAAAAATATTATACTCCTTTTTTTTACTTGATACATATCGAGAAACATTGAACATATATGTGGATACTTTTATAATTTTAAATTCATTATGTCTTACGGACGCGTACCACGCCTTCCACCAGTGAATAAACTAAGAGTTGCTGGCGTAGTAATTGCCATAATTATCATTATTTTCGTCATTGTACAATCAGTCGCAACAGTACAAGCAGGATACAGGGGTGTAGTACTATACCTGGGGGCGGTAGAAGATCGTGTATTAGGGGAGGGCTTACACTTTGTCACTCCTTTTGTAGAGCAGGTAGTCCAAATGGAAGTGAGGACGCAGAAATACCAAGCTGAGGCTTCAGCTGCTTCAAAGGATTTGCAGGAGGTCCATACTGTGATAGCAGTAAACTATCGAGTAGATCCACAACAGGTTAACAAGGTTTATCAGGTTTTGGGTGTTAATTACCAAGATCGTGTTATCTCTCCTACTATACAGGAATCCGTAAAGGCTAGCGTTGCAAAGTTCAATGCCGAGGAACTTATTACCAAGAGGGAAACTGCCAAAGATGTGATTGCTCAGGCAATACGAAATACACTTGCCTCAAATGATATAATTGTTCAGAATGTATTCATCACAGATTTTCAGTTTTCTGAATCATTTGCTGATCAGATTGAACAAAAAGTTGTAGCTCTACAGAAATACCTTACAGAACAAAATAACTTGAGAACGGTACAAGTCATTGCGAACCAAAATGTAATTCAAGCCGAAGCCGCTGCCAAGTCAAATGTCGCCAAGGCAGATGGGGAGGCACAAGCAATTAGCATAATCACAAAGCAATTGCGTTCTAGTCCAGAATATCTTCAGTGGCAGGCAATTAACAGGTGGAATGGTCAATTGCCTTATTCATTGGGAGGTGCAAGTGGCGGAGGTGTCCCATTCTTTCAGTTACCAAACCCTGAGACGACAAATCTGACCGCAACTTCTAATCTTACGAGATCCTGATCCCAAAGGGCTTACGTTAAACACACGATCTAACTAAAGTAATTCAGAAAGCCTTATTATTTTCTAGATTAAATTAACGACGTGTCCAAAAACGACATTGAAAGAGTCCAGCAAAATCAGAAGGAGGTGGAAAGATCCCTGACTGAATACTTAGAAGCTAATAAACAAAATCTTGATGAATTTCTTAAGAAGACAAATGAACAGTACAGAACATATATAATTGGACAAATAGAGCTGCTCCAAAGTCAAATAAAGATAGCAATTAAGTCGGGGAACGAAATGATGATATCATTTAACAAATCCCTCATAGATGCATGGTTTGAAATGCTTCCTCAAAAATCCGACTTTCATGCATAGTAGGGCGTTACTGATGGATAGTATATTTGTAGAATTAAGTAGTACTCTGATCTAGTACTAACTTCATCAGTGTCTGGTGTTATTATTATCAATGTAAGAGGAATCTTAATTCATCTATCTCATTCATTGAAACAAGATTCTGATAATGGAGATTGGCTTCATATAACGATTCATCAGACTCAAATTGAACTTCTATATTTACGTGTTTTTCAGGATAAGGATTAAAGGCAAGAAAAAACCAATTACTCTTACAACAACTAATACGCTTATTGCAGGTATTGCAATATTACTAATATTTACAATGAAGCGAAAATTTCAATTAATTGTGTTTTGTGTAGTACTCGAATCTTTTTTCTACATCTTTATTTTTTCCATTACTGACCAGTATGATTTGGCCCTCTAATGATTTCCTTACACGTTCCAAACAGATTTCAGTTTCCTCGCGCACAGGCAGTTTTGAAGACAAAATGTTTTCAAATTCTTTCATGAATTCAATAACTTTAGCACGATACTCCTGTATAAAGGGTCTTTTGTTATTCATTATCTTAAACCAGGTGGTGGCACATGGTGCAGCATAACACTTTGCGAGATCCTCCACAACCCTATCTATTTCAAAGAAATCTATTTTTGCACCATTATTTGAAATAGCAAATTTCCTAGAGGACTTGGCTCCTGGATCAATATCTATGGACATGCAATAACCTACACGATAATGTAATTAATGATTTGGATATAAAAGTAAATTTTTTTGCAAGACAGATGATATAGCACCTTTAATTACGTCTTATTTGCCTGAGAATATCATTCAACAACTAATTTAGTACCTGATTTTTCAATTGATATCTTAAACAAGGGTATAGCTGTAGGGATGGTTTGAATTTTAATGACTGTCGATTTCATGTCTAGAATATATTGTGACACTTATGTTTGATTCAAGGAGGAGACATTATCGTTAAGTTACATCATAGTGTGGTTAAACTTGCCCTGAGGTGACTACATCTTATGTTAGCTACTAGGATCGTGATATTAACATGAATTAACGAAGCCGAATCGAGATCTATGCAACAATACCTAACGCCGCTGGCTCTGGTAAAAACATGATCTTAACAAACTCATCTATTGTAGGTCCATCGAAAGAGTTTTGGGGCCATTCTAACTTTACTTTCATTGGACATCCACATAAAGAATAACTTGCTACGATACCTTGATTTACACAACAGCGAGATAAAAGAGGACGAAATTGCAACTACTGGACATGGAATTGTTAATGTGGGCACGACCGGTTATTCTTACTTGCCACATCTTGATTATGAGGTTTTTGTTTTTATCGGTCGGAATTTATGGGAAAACCATTGCACACTGAGGATTAATTTTTAGGTGTATATGAATTATAAAAACTACTACTTTGTCACATCACTTCAGAACGTTACTTCTCTTCAATACAAACAAGCTCAATCTGATAAAGGGCTAAATTAAGTAAGGGAATCTTCAACCAATACATCGATCTATTATAAGGTTTTCTGAATATTCAATATCATGATAGCTCATCCTGAGCCAAAGATTGGATACTGGGCCTCTCAGGAACAATATTCAATGGCAGACCTTCTAACCTTTGTCACGCATGCAGAAAAAAAAGGTTTTACTGACTGCATGACAAGTGACCATTTTCATCCTTGGTCTCATACTGGCGGTTACGGTAATTTTACCTGGATCTGGTTGGCCGCAGCAGCTGAAAGAACTAGATCAATGAAGTTTGTTACAGGTGTGACGGCTATAGTTTATCGTTATAATCCAGCAATTGTTGCGCAAGCCTTTGCATCTTTGGATGCATTGTATAATGGTAGGATTGGCCTAGGCGTAGGTTCTGGCGAGGCAATGAATGAAGTTTCAGTTGGGTTTGATTGGCCTCCACCAGATGTTCGCTTAGAAAGAACAAAAGAGTCTATTCAAATTATCCAATGCTTATGGAAAGGAAAAAGTGGCCAAATAAAAACGGATAAAATTAAAGAATTAGATAACAAGGGGTGTGTTACCTATAGTGGTAAGTATTTTAAAACTCATAAGGCAAAGCTGTATACTCCTCCTAAGACAAATATTCCACTTTATATGGCTGCAATAGGTGAAGCAGCAGCAAAAATAGCTGCCGAATTTACAGATGGGATCATTACGGTATCAAAGCCTAATAAGTCAGACAAGATTTTTCGAGTCTTTGATGAGCAGGCTATAAGCACGGGAAAAGATCCCAGAAAACTAGAAAAAATAGGCAAGCCTAGAATTTCATACAACAAAGATTATGATAAGGCATTTAGAGCTTGTGAATTTTGGAGAACTACATCGCTGGAAGATGCCTTCAATCTTGAAATTAACGATCCCCGAGATCTAGAGGGTAAAGCAAAAATGGAAGTACCGGATGAAGAATTCAGGCAGTCTAATCTCATCATTACTACAATTGAGGATTGTATAAAGCCAATTGAGGAATATCTCAAGGCAGGATTTACAAAAATCTATGTACAAAGTACAAGCCCAAACGAATTAGAATTTATTGAAGAATTTGGCAATAAAGTCCTCCCTCATTTTCAAAATGACTAGTTGGACGCGGACAATTTACAGTGTCCCGGTGACATTGAGCTTTCTTGACAATACAATAGCTTCGATATGGTTCTTTGCAGTCTGCTAATTAGTACCCCATTAGGAAAGAAGAAAAATGACTCTACAATTACCAAGTATTTATTTCATTTTACCTTTGATTCATAGCAGGGATGGGGTAATTGTATATTACCTAGGATGTGAATATAGAAGATATGGATCAATTCGAGAAGAATGCTTCGAATAAGATAGGGGAGCTCAGAAAAGGCGCTAATGAGGATACATCTGATTGGACAGAATTAGTATCACAGCTCGTAGAGAAATTAACCGGAAAAGATATGGCAGTAACTTATGAATTTCACGATTTGGAGATTGATGTCCCTAAAGCAACTGGACCTGGAGGAAAAGAAATAGGCAGTGCCAAATGGAAAATAGCTGGCAAGTTTACGATTTCCAGTCAGTTACGCGATACCAAAGATTGATAATGTATAGGTAACTAGTATGTCCCATGAGAAGGAACAAAAGAATGGGAAAGAGAGTGAACTCATTGATAATATAGCAAAGATGCTGAAAGTACCAAAGGGCAAAATTAACATTCAAGTCGATGGTAAACCAGCCATTTCATTAGATTTTAAGGGTAATAATGTCGATATAGATATACAGGACGCTACGATTTTTTCAGGGACGCATGTAGACGATGATGATGGTCAGGAGAACGTTGGGTTATTAGACAAATTAAAAACAGCCAAGACAGTAGCTCAAATTTTTGATGACAATGACATCACTCTTTCAGTTTTGAGGAAAGGTAAGAAAGCGTTTACTCTTGGAAAGGGGGCACATCCAACACTTAGTAGAATACTTTCTCGCAGTGACGATATTCAAATTAATAGCGTGAAACAAGCTGCAAAATTGGGGCGTGATATGCAAAAAACTCATGACCATAGTAAGAAAAAATAGTAAGTACAAGTATTACCACGACTTTGCATCGGTCTTCCTTATCTTGTCTTGACAAAATATGGTGAGAATCACTACTCCAGCTGCACTCGAACAAGTTAACCATGTGAAGAAATGAATATTGAGAAACTCATACTGATTTTTCCATATAGTAGCGAACGCCTATTTTAGGTATATTAGAAACTATCTTCTACTATTGGTTGTAAGATCTGTACTAAAGTACTTGCTAATAAGTAATTGCAAATAAGGTGCTGCCATGGGAACAAAAGTAGCTAAAGTTCCCAAAGAAGAGATTATACTAGGAAGTGGCTTAAGTTTTATCTGCCTGTCAATTTGATTAAGTATTTTTCTTATATTTATTTTCTCATTTTGAGAACGGTTACTTTCATCCAGCTTGAGGAAAATATCGTCCAAAGTATTAGGCAGATAGGAGATAGGATCTGATTTGTCGTCGTGTTGCGACAAATTAGAAATTTGTGGTTTGTCAACAATATAGTTACCATTTTCCATATTTATCTTGAGCGTTGGGACAAGAATACCACTTGCCTTAATCCCATTGTCTCCAGAAACTATCACAGGTATGCTAATACTATTGAGTGGTTCAATCTTTATATGCTTGGATACCCATATTTTGTCTTCTATAGAGGCAGGCATTTCTGTAGAGCGTTTGATGACTTTTGAAATATCTCCACAACTAAATACTAGTTGATCATAGTTGCTACTTGGAATGATGTTGATAATATCTACTTGCCTTTTACACCTTTCACAGAACCCTGTGTTTCCTACCATTTAGTGCAATAAAATATTCACGTGCAAGTTATTAATACTAGGCGCTTGCACTAAAGTATTAAAACCAGATGGTTTCTGAAATCTTATTGTTTAACGAATTGCAGGTAACATTGATGGAAATTACACAAAGTATTGAACAGATAACATGTTAAGAAAGAAAATTGGATGTAACAAGGAGTTTATATTATTCTGCGGGTGGGGAACACTTATTGCAACGCATTTGTTGCTTAAATTCCCAACATGTTAAAGATAACAAGCATCGAATTTTTCGTAAATACCCTTGAAAATATGGAAAAATCGAGGTAAAGTTTCAAATATGAAGAGTGTCAATAATACGTATGGATTTTAAAGGACGCCCTTCAAGTGGAAATGATGATGCTCTAGTCCAAAAACTTTGCGAAGCCTTTAAGGATGCACGTGATAATGGAAAAATGCATCTCGAAGTTGACGAATTTCACAAGAACTACAGTGAACTTGATCCAAACAGAACATTAGAGGTCTTGAAAAAGCAAGTTCAGAAAGGCATTATAGGAATAGATAACAAACAGATCCGACCCACGCCTTTAGGCATTGAAGTATGTAGACTGGACAAGTCTTCATTTCAGTGAATGTAGTTAAAGCAACAACAGACACGTAGTAGTGGAAGTATCTATGATGGGGTATTAGAACGTGTCATAGCTACGTAGACAAGACTTCAGATGCAGTGGGTAAAATAATGAATAGTGAAATCTTTTAGATTTCCATGTTTCAAATCTATGTTAAGGCATATATCGATTCGATTTAGTAACGATCAAAATCATGGTGATATTATTATGTCGAAGCCATCATTCATGCAAACTGGGCATTTTCCCTTTCTAGTATTGAACACAGTACCACAGTCCGAACATGCAACTATGTCTGCTGGATTTAATATCATCACGTTAGAGTATCATATACTAACAATTAAAAGTTTGTCTTGTTTAATTGCGGACCTGAGTGGAGTTCTCTGACTGTCTAACTTTCAGTGTAGGCTCCCACACACACCATTATAGCTTGTGGTCCATTATAGTATGTATCTTAAATTAAGATTTAACCGCAGCGACCCCATCGACGTTATTGAATTCACTCTTGAATATTAGAAGTAAAACTTAGAATTATATTAGTAGTTGTAGATAGAGAGCCGATGAGTCAAACAGAAAACGTAGAATCAAATCAAGAAAATACAAACGAAAAGAAGAAAAAACAAAATACCGAAACTTCAGAGTACGCTCATTCAAGCGGCTGTGGATGCGGACACTAATCCGCATTTTCTAATATATTCTAGTTTATATCGCCTACTGCTATTCAAAGAGATCTAGGAAAATGGCTTTTCTATAGCTATGTTTGAGCCATTCAATTAGTCTTAAAGTCAATAGCTCGATTCCAAATACTTATTATTACACAAAATTAGGATGGAAAGGACTAAACTATATGTTCCTGTCTGTGGAACCAGGATAGCTATCACTTTGATTCTAGTTACGAATACTGGATTCTTAATTGGAGATTCATAATAATATTTCATTTTTATCATATTATTAATTTGTGATGATATTTTCGATAATTATCTAATACGCCTGTGAATATTGGCTCTAATTTTTTCTCTCACTTCTGGCTTCATAATGTCTTCAAAATTATAATCATGCATTTTTACTACATGGCCTACTAGTTGCATCATTAATTCTTCTTCCGTGTTCGCTTTTCCTATAAAATCACAATCTGCCGCAATATCCTTGCAGGAAACTGTTAGCATGCATCAGAATTGAATATTTCCATTATTTAATCCAGGAATACCTATGTCCCACGACCATAGAGTCAACAATATTGCATCTTAAGATGTATCAAATATTTTTGTGATAATCTCATAGGTTAAAATTGTGTGCTATTAATAAGCATGAATAAACAACCTATGTTTCATTGGTCTCAAAAACTTCAATCTAGCAGTATGGCAGTTAAATCAGTTATCGATCTAAGCGTCTGCGAAATCTTCGTAACAATTGATCCTTTACTAAGTATTACAGCAAATCCATTTATTGGATTATCTTAGGTAAAAGAAGTTCCAGTCGTAATCATCGAACATCTTTACTAATTTAAGAAAAGTGACAACATCGGAGAATGCTCCGGCAAATTATTGGTAGAGCGGAAAATTCTTGTAGGGTAATAATACAAAACTATAAAGTTGCATTAAATACTGTTCAAACAAAGTTTACTTGACACATCATACGATTAATAATAACAAATTATGGTAAATCAAAATAAAATAATGACACGGCTGACTTCAGATCTGTAGTGAACCAGAAGTATTATCTATTTGGGCCCTATGACCAACTCCTCATCGAGTTTTCTATGTAGCGTCTCACGTTCTAATTCGATGGGTGCTTCGCCATGTGCTTCTATTACGTATTTGGTACCTTCCTTTGAGGTTACCTCAACAAAATAATATGATCCACAAGGCATGGTTAGAATTTTTTCAGAGGTCCTCGTAATGGATCCTCCGTATGCTTTTAGTATCATTAGCTGCCTCAGTGCATCTGTTCCGCTCTCAAAGGCCATGGTGGTCTACTCCTTCCTTTATGTAAGTTCTAAGGACCATCCTGCCTCTGTCATGCATTTTTCTACTGGCAATTTCAAGACCTCCAAGCATAGGTGCAAAGCCAAGTGCAATCCATCCGATTATTTCTATTAATTCCATAGCCAGATGTTGGCAACTTAAGGCTATAAGGTCATGTAAGCTATGCTTATGATTTATCAGCTACTGTGTCGATTTTTGAGATCCCAAATAAACATGTACATGTCACTGTTAGTCTAAGTACAAACGTATTATCTGCCATGAACATGTTTATAATTTGCCCGTAAAACATTAATCACCGCTTCATAATAAAACATCCATTTATCCATAAGGAATCATACACTACTCTACAACACGTGAAATCATTATTTTTCTAGTAAACCCCGTTGCCCTGAAACCCAATTAATATTTCTGAGCATTACGGATCTGCGCATATCAACTAGTACTTGATCATAGCTAGGAAAATGAACGTGTAATTAAGACCTGTTCTTTTCCAATGTACCACTCTATCCTTGTACGAAAAATCGATAGGTTCAACTAATTTGAACCCCGCATTATCTGCAATTATTACTAGTTCTTCTACCTGTTCCCTATTAAACACCTTGTCAGGTGTTCCCTCAGAGAGAACGCGCTTCGTGTTAGTAGTTTTAATTGGCCAATAGTCTGTGGAAGTAAGTAACATTCCACCATTCTTAAGAATTCTATTCATCTCTTTGAAGTATTTTCCAATATCAACTCCATGTTCAATTACAGATAAGGACGTGACAAAGTCAAACATATTATCTTGATAATTAGTATTCTCAAGATTTTGGATTGAGAGCTTTAAGGACTTGTCACGGTGCATGAGAATTACCGACCTAAATTCCTGCCTGAATAGTGTATATATTTTATCAACCAAGTTACGCTTGATTCTTGGCTTTAAGAGCAAATCACAACCATAGAGATTAGTGAATCCAAGTCTCTTTAGCATAGGCAGTATAGGAGAATCATTACAGCCAACATCTAATACAAATGAATCTCTATCGGCTTTGTTTATTAACCGGATCATCCTGTTTGTGTCCCACGACTTGTACGGATCGTGATGTAGGAAAAGCTTGAGCTCTTTAAGTTGCTTCTTTGCCTCTATTACCTCAGAATAGGTCTTCAGGACTGAATTGCAGGATAGAGTTGTAACGCGTGTTAAGTCTTTCTCTTTAGAAATTTTCAAATGATCCACTTGAGATGAAATGAGATTAGTATTAACCAAAAGCTACTGAAATACGATCTTATTTTTTGGATACGCACTGTCAGCCGTTTCGCTGCTTTCAATAACATCGTGGCCTTTTTTTATGGGTTTTCCAAAGTCAAAATTGTGCCTTCCGTCCCCAAGAGATGAGTTGTTACATGAATTCTTGTTTTCAATATAACTTAACCAATTTGCGCCACACAAACGACATTTAAAATCTCGAATCTCTTCCTTATGGTACTTCATTATCTATCATAAATGCAATGTATCCACATTGCTTTATTGTTTCAATCATAACAATCAGTAAAAAAATTAGGAGTATAAATAGGTATAAATGATGCAGAAACTGAATTCATACTCTATCGTTAGTGGGATTTCGCTCACAGCTAGTTTGTCAGATGCCACCCTGTATTAGTTATGTATTGGAAAAATCTGTCGCGTTGCGCAAATTAAAATAATCGAGTAATAACTTACAATCTAAATGGAATTTTAAAGAGCTGATTTATTCAGAGATGCATTATTCTTCTCGAATCACAAATTCAAGACCCAAAAAAATTGATGTTGAGGCAAGAAAAAAGATATGATATTTACGAGTATGTCGAAACCATAATTAGTAACACCACTTTTTTTATGATTTCATTTGTAGTATGTACCGGCAGCCTTTAGAGCATACTTGTAATTCTCCAAGTGCTGTATTGTTGTATAATATATTCATTTATTCAAAGTCCGCAAAGTTAAACGAACGAAATTTTATGAAATTATCTCTATTGTTTATTCAGTAGAAAAAAGAAAACCGGATATTTGTTATAGATATCTTTACAGGTAAGCGCTTCGTTGAATGAAAAATAAATCCTTCAAATAGTAGAATGCGATTAGTGAACCCATTGCCAGATTACCACTTACTTCAAGCATTGACATCGTTGTTATATGTTATGATTTGCGTAGGTCTTGCCTATGTCTGGCTAAAGGTAAAGAAACCTTACTTAAGGATAGGATTGACGATATCCATTGTAGCTATTGCATATCTAACCTCCATAGCTGATATGCCGAAGAATTATGGGTTCAATGTTCCTCAACAAAAAACCATCAGCCTTGCGATTCTGTCTCTAGCCTTTCTGACTTTGTTCTATAAATCAAAGAAGAAAATTCGCTTATACTTTACAACCTCCACAAAGAATCAGGCACTACGAAGACAAAGGCAAAGGTGTAATATCTGTGGTAAAGGCTTGGCAAAATTCAACATCGATTTTGACCACAAGAATGGAGACAGAGGAGATAACCGACTTTCAAATTGTAGAGCATTATGTACCCCTTGTCATAGAAAGAAGCATACGTTAAGATGACTTTTTGGAACAACAGCTACCTAATATCGTTATGAAGTAAATATACCTTAAATCATGAGAACCTCATGAAAATACTCGTCCCCTCTAAAAAAAAGCTCAGTTGTTTAAATGAGAGACTTTCATTTATTTTTGACATACAGCCCATATGCCGGATATTTTCACCTTTTCTGGGCATGGCGTTTTCTGGGCATGGCGTAGGCCGATATCTCTGAGATCGAAAAAACTACGTCTAAAATATAATAAAATGAATTCCGAACAATCCTTTACTGAAAGATTTCGTAGATTAATATTATTTGGCTCAGAATGTACCTGGGGTCCTGACATCGAAATTAAAGATTTTGTGGTTGAAACCCTAAAAAATCTGGCTACGACCTAGAATATTTTGGATTGTAGTGCTTTCAAAGTTACAAGAGGCTGTTTAGAACCTAATTGTCGGGAGCATATGGACATCTCTAAGGGTGTTGGCATCAAAAGTATCAACGTAAATATTGTTTGCACATATTAACATAGTTGATGGCCGACAAATTGAAACAGACTGTCGAAAATGTCCTGGTTTTGCAAGGCGGAGGGTCTTTAGGAGCCTTTGCTTGCGGTGTTGTGAAGGCATTTGTCAAGAAAAAGATCAAATTTGACATTATTTCAGGAACTTCTATAGGCGCTATAAATGGAGCCATTATTGCAGGCAGCAGGAGCCAAAATCCTGTCGACGATCTGGAAAATTTTTGGCTCGAACTAGCTGAAAGTAGCGTTAGCTTCATTCCAGATTTCTATACTTTGGAATACGATCGAAAAAATAATGCCATGGCTGTCGTCAAGTCGCCATCAGCCTCTTTGAATTCTGCAATATTTGGAGTACCAAAATTTTTCATTCCGCGATGGTTTGAGTTAGGTTTGGATTTCGGTCTAGGAGGAGACATGTCAGAACCTCCGCAGGACTGGACGTATCTTTATGACAATACGCCTCTAGCAAGTACCATAGAAAAATATGTCGACTTTAAAAAGCTCTCGCCTAGATCACTAAACGCTGATGAAGATAATGATCCAAATACAATTCGTTTAATAGTAACTGCAGTCAATGTACTTACTGCAGAGCCCATAATCTTTGATTCGGCAAAGATACCAATTACAATAAAGCATTTACTGGCAAGTACGGGGTATCCCCAGTATGGTTTCCCTTGGATAGAAACCCAGCAAAACCAATTTGGATGGGATGGAGCACTCTTGAGCAATAGTCCAATTAGAGAAGTGCTAGACGGGTCTCCTAGAATTGACAAACACGTCTTTATGGTTGAAAATTATCCACGAATCATAGATAGATTGCCAGCCAACATGACTGAAGTACAATCTCGGGCAAAAGATATAATGTTCTGCGACAAAACTTCCAGCCTCATAAAGCTTTCTCGGCTAATTAACAAGCAAGTTGATTTAATGGAGAAATTGTATGGTGCACTTCATCAGTGCTCACACTCTCATCTTACGAAGGAACAAATGATGGAGATTGAAAATGGGTATGACTTGTTGGTAAGGAGACATGGGGCAAAGATACTAAGCGTTACCAGAATAGTGCGCAGGAGCCCAGAGCGACCATACTCCCAACAAAATTCGGACTTCTCAGTCAATACAATAAAGCGAATAATTATGGAGGGTGAAAAAACAGGACTTGAAGAGCTAAAGTCATTCGATTTTAATGAACGGCAAGAACCAGACGCCGAAGAGTGAACCAGATTTCTTCAATGCTACTTAATTTGTTCAAATAATGGCAAAATACCGTTAGTACTTATATTACAGATCCCATTGCATATACCATTCGAGATATAATTGAGTGCAATCTTGGCGAAATACATCAATATTTACGGGTAACTTCGGTCTCGGACAGGGTTATGCCTGGTATCTGGTTTTAACATTCATTATGTTTGTTAGTTTTTGATTCAATGTTTGAGGCCAACCTGAGAGTAATATGTTCTCTCTTTTATGAAAATGATTATATCACTCAAAGAAATTCTACAAGCTTATTGCCAGAATCAAATATACCAAAAATGATTGTTGAAGATATCTTAAACGTTGACGACTCCATTTTGGGAGTCTCCATAATGAGTAAAGAAGGCAATATTTTGTCATCATATGGAACAGACGCATTGGCAAAAAAGTTTGAAATAGATAGATATGATGACACGTATGGTTTGTGGGCTACTATAATTCTGGGGCTAGTAGAACGATCAAGCAGAGTATTTGGCCCAGTTGATGCAATAATAACATTGCACAAAGGTTCTATATTGATGTTAATCCCAATAAAATCTAGGGCAATTATGGTGGGGCTGGTGCTGCAACGAGCCACAAATGTAGAATATATTTCTTCTAAAATAATAGATTTGCTTGACGCTCAACAAGATTACGTTGATTTTTTTGGAGTCTAATATTCCAGAGTGGACATTTGATTGACTGTCTAGTCATTTTGGCCTAAATTAAAAATCAGATCTTGCTATTAGTTACTTCCCTGATACGCTTTCTCTAGAATCTTAATGTCGAGCTTGCGCATTTGAAGCATTGCCTTCATCACTCTTTGAGATTTTTGAATATCACTGTCTTTGAGCATTTTTGGTAAAATACTGGGAACTATTTGCCAAGAAAGTCCGTATTTGTCTTTTAGCCAGCCGCATATTTGCGCCTTCTCATCTCCTCCTTCTGAAAGTTTCTCCCAGTAATAATCCACTTCTTCTTGTGTTTCGCAATGCACCTGAAATGAAATAGCTTCATTAAATTTGAATAATGGTCCTCCATTGAGGGCCAGAAAATTTTGCCCTTCAATATCAAATTCTATAGTCATTACTGTACCGGGCTCCTTTCTGTGAATTTCGTATCCTTCTTCTCCGTACCTCGTAATATCGCCTATCTTTGAACCCTTAAAGATAGAGGTATAAAATTTCGACGCTTCTTCAGCGTTATCATCAAACCATAAACATGGCGTAATTTTCTGCATAAGGGGCTTACGCATTTAGTAACTATTTAAACAGTGACTAAATTGGAGGGAAGAAAATAAAACCAAAGTAACTTTCAGCTTGAATTAATGATGACTTGAAAATAAAACCTTTTTTCACTGCAATATGAGATTGCATTACAAGGAATGCAATCATACAGTAATTGCCTCATACCGGACCAGGAGCAGTAGGCAGCAATATTCCAATAATTGAAGTAATTATCCAAATAACAACCGCCATAATAAGCGCATGAAACCAACCTATCCTATAGATAGATTTTAATGCTATTAGCCAGGCTATTCCACCAAGAATTGCTGCAATCAACCCGTTACCCAGCAGATAATGAGCGATTGCATAAATAATTGACCCCATTATAGCTGTAAAGAATGCGACTTTGAAACTTCTTCTTGTGCCCAGGAATAATGAAGACAAATAAATCAGTGCTGTAGAAACAAGTAAACCGATAAGAAATATCAGAACTGAAGAAATAGAACTTGATGTGTCCATTTATCCCACCATTCAATACTTTATCATATTAATATAAGAAGATAACAAAGCCGCCATGTAACATTCTAATTATTTCTAATCAACAATTTGCGACTATGGTATTTTCAATGGTAAGATGATTTTGATGTCTTGAAACACCCCTTATCAATACTACTAGTGTCAAAAAAAGAATGTAGAACCTACACTATTTTGTACATAACTTTCAGGCATTGCTTTGATTATCTCGTTAGCCGCCTTCCATCCGCTACAGTGACACGGAACTATGTAAGATGGCTTTGCTTTTTTTAATTCTTCTACTGTCTCGGGAATTAGTCTTTCATATGCTTCTCCTGTAAGATGAAAGCCACCGATAAGTGCATATATTTTTTCAATACCCGTTACTTTCCTTGCGTAATTGATTGTGTTTATGATTCCAGCATGGCCGCAACCAGTTAAGATTACTAGTCCTTTGCCTCTTACGTTCATAACTATTGCTTGATCATCATTAACAAGAGGATCAGGAATGAGATCAGATTCATTTTTACCTTCTTTATATTGCAATGGAAAGCCTTTCTCAAAATCTGTAATCCGAGGGATTTCCCCGGTAATTAACACTCTGTTATTATTTGCATCCTTATCGGATTTGTTGCCGGGAAAGTAACTTGCTTGTTTTGTTTTTCGTATTATACCACCTGACTGTTCAACGGCCTTTTCGTCTATAGTGTCTAATCTAGCTTTGTTACCATCTGGAAATACTAGCCAACGTTTTAGAAAGGCATCAGGGTGTACTATAATGTCGATTGATTTTTTTACTCTTTGTAGACTACTAATCAATCCCGAAATATGATCAAAATGACCGTGGCTTAGTATTATTGTTTCAATATCTTGGAGGTTAATCCCAAAAATGTCTGAATTGTAAATTATCGCGTCTTCGGTGACACCAGTATCGAATAAGAATTTGCTAGTGATGGTTACATCATTGTCAGCGATATAAGTAATTTCACAAAATGCTGAAAAACCATGCTCTGCACGTGGCGATTTGGTAATCCGCTGATCGCTTGTAAAAGGAGGCCGCTTTACTAAGGTTGAACTAGCTAGTAACCTATCCGTTATGTTATCTACCAAGATTGTTATTTTCACACTTTCAATTTCTTGAAGACTCAATGCTTGTTCACACGATAAATACAGAAATCGTCTTGCAATTATCTTTTATGTTTTGAACCTGAAATAAAAGAAAATTCAATTATTCATTACTGCTTAGTATCACCTCCGACGGGTTAAAGTATTATTAGTGGGTTTGGTGAGAATGTAATGGAATATAAAATCGTCAAAGAGCCATTTGGACTTCTTGAAGTTACTCTTAACCGAGGCGAAAAAGTGACTGCGGAAGCCGGATCGTTTGTTTACATGAAAGGAAATATACAAATCAAGACAAAGACTAGAGAAGGAGGCTTGTTCCAGAAATTTAAACTTAAGGCTTTAGGTCGTGAATCGTTCTTTGTAAACGAATATGAAGCTCAAGAGGACGGATCTCAGATAGGACTGACAGGACAAACTATTGGCGATATATTTACCCTCTCAATAGGACAGGAAGAAGGATTAATATTACAATCAGGTGCATACATTGCGTCAACTCCTGGTGTCATTTTGGATACTGAGTGGCAGGGATTTACGAAAGGAATTTTTGGAAGTTCACTTTTCATGCTAAAGGTAAGTGGGCAAGGAGAATTATTTGCAAATGTATATGGTGGCATTATTAAGCGAGAATTGGGAACCGCAGAAAAATTGTCAATTGATAACTATCATCTTGTAGCAATGAGCAGTAACGCAAGCTATGAGATTAAAAAATTTGGAGGACTAAAATCGACTATCCTGGGAGGAGAAGGACTGGTAACGGAAGTAACTGGCCCTGGCTTGATTTACCTTCAATCAAAGAATATAAATGAATTAGTTAGTTATCTGGGTCTTTACGCAAAAAGCTCTGGCAGTTCGCTTGAATTCAAAATGGGTTAAGTCAAATCACTACTGCTTGAGGATTATCTGTCTGATATTATGAAGTGGATGCCAATCTTCATTTTCACTATAGTAATTATTGCTACACCTCCGGATGATTTTGTTGATATTACCTAAGATTCCCCTATTTAGGTAACTGCTACTCTTCTTGCTTTTCACTATCAAAAGACCATTGACGGACATAAGACTCATCCTTAAGTTCAAATCCCTTGAACATTTTGAAGTAAGCTTGCTTAACCTTTTTCTGACTCTCTAATTCTGTTTGAATCCACAACGATTCAAATATGGATACACATGAATTTATCGTAGCATCACTATTAGAATAGGTGCTATCAACAGTGGCGTCAGTATAACTTGCTTTTGAATCGTCATTGACTTTTATTAGCAGGCAAGCTTGCTTGTCTCTTACAAGCGTGGTAACCGTTTTTTCTAGAGGTTTGCTCATGTATTGAACAGAAAGTAAAGCAAAATTCTTCTTCAATTCCTCTTTGAGCTTTTCTTTCAATTGACGATCATCAATATGTAACAATACCCTAACTTTTACACCTTTTTCAGAGGCCGCTCTTAGCATTTCCAGCAATCCATCATGCTTGGCGCGCATGAATGAATTTGTTGTAGAAAATAAGAGAAGAATTTCATCAGTCGCAGAATTTATTATTTTCATGATTAGTCTTTGAGTTTCTAGTGCTTCGGCAATTCTCTCTGTAAATTGTCGTTTATATGGTTCTTGGCTCTCCACAATTTTATCCTTTAACGCAACAGCAACTGACCAGAGACTATCAAAGATGTATTGTTGGGCAGAAACGAATGATTCGTCGTTAACATGAATCATTTCCTCATGCAGTAATTTATTGCCAAGGATGTAGCCAAAGTATTCGATACCATCACATATCAAAAAATTTCCTTTGACTCCGTCAAGGTGTCGAATATCAATATGCTTTGCTATATTCTTATAATATTCTAAACTATCGTTTGTCACCTCTGTAATAAGTTTGATCTTGATATATTGTTTCTTGATTCCTATCAAATTGTTCAAGAATCCCGCCAGCCCGGAAGCAAATGTGTTATGCTGCTCAAATAAGCAATCGACTCGGTAATTTGCTTTGGTAATTAATTCTGCAGTTATTTTGGCCATCTGGTCGCCTTTTATGACATGTACACGCTCACCAGACATAATTACTAGTCTCTCGCTACTACATTATTGAACTAGCGAAATATAAATACAATTGTCAAAATTAACAGTTTTTTCTAGGGCATTGAGTGGGGGGACAATATGCCATTCATTTCATCTGGGAGGAGGATTTTGAATAGCATTGAATGCTAAAGATTTGGAAATAAAATAGATTCGGGCTAACTAGATCCAAAACGAAACTGAAATTAGTCTAATATAGTGAACACAATATCACTATGTTTTTGATATCTTTGTTTACTCTGGTAACTAAAAGTATCATGGTTATCGAATGTGGTAGCGCAGTCTCTTTAGAATCATATCACGTGAGTATATTCTTTGTTAAATATAATCTAAAAAGTTTCAGCAAAATGCCGGGGTTATCATTGTGCTGCGCAGTTAAGTCTAAACGCTAGATGCAAAGCAATAATGCTATTCCCCAATGGATTACTGTTTAAAGCCTGATATTATGTAAGGTATATTATTCGCCTCGAAATATGGAAAAAAGGTAACTAATTGCCAATTTTGATACTCCCGCGATCGACATATTAAATGACCACTTTTCAAAATCTGGCCCAAAAATGCAAAATTCATTTATACCTGGTGAGTGATATTGCAATTAATGCCTATATTTTTGGACGTCCATAAGGTTCCGTTTGCCGAAGGACATCTAAAGGAATTATGTCAAGCACCGAGGGATGAGTTTGGTGTAAGTCATGTTAATCTACTTTACAATTATGATGCCAACGTCTGCTTCTGTCTTCTTGATGCACCAGACAAAGAAGCTGTTGAAAAGCATCATGAGAGGGCAAATATTAAATGCGAGTGGATTACTGAAGTAAGTCTAGCCAGTGATTTTCATTTAAAATCTTAAATATTCAATTTAGAACGGACAGGAAATATATTAATTTACCAATTGTAAGTAAGTGTATAATAATAATAATATGTTGCTTTGACTAGTCTGCCCAACAAAGATTAGTTAGGAAAATAGAACAGTATATTTCAGGCTTCAGCCAAGAGTTTGATTAGCTTGTTCGAAGTACTTTATTGCTTCGCTAATATCTCCACCACTCAGAACCCGAAGCCCTATTTCAAATTGCTTTCTTGCATCCTCAGGTGCTGCTGACATGACTGCTTGCCCTCCGTCTAGGAGTGTCTCTGCTTCTTCATTGTCTCCAGTTTGCAGTGCTCTAATTACTTCTTGGAGAAATACACTCGGCGAACTAGTAGTTGTATTAGTTGCAGTAGTATTTGTTGACTCT
This sequence comes from Nitrososphaeraceae archaeon, assembly GCA_036558405.1. Classification (GTDB taxonomy): domain Archaea; phylum Thermoproteota; class Nitrososphaeria; order Nitrososphaerales; family Nitrososphaeraceae; genus TA-21. Next base: position 34,705 of record DATBFR010000099.1, read on the forward strand.
GTAGCCGTCATATTATCATATGTAGCGTTTCCGACTTGTATACCGTTAGTAGGATTTACTCCATGGGTGATATTACTGGCACCCACAGACATATTTTGCTCACCTGTCAATACTAGCCATGGTAAAGCGAGATTCGATAAGATTGCGGTAAGAGAAATAATCAAGAGTAATGGTGTTGTCATAAATGTATGAGGATCGATAAACAAGATAAATGGGTTTTGGTTTCGCTCTAGCAGTGTTTGCAAATTACCCCTTAGCAGTACTGTCGGTTTCCCAGATCCCAAACCTGTTTCCTTCCGTATCAAGACATACTGAGAAATAACCCATTCCAGGCACCGGTGTTTTCTGCATAACGACTTTACCTCCCAACTTTTCAATTTTAGCTGAGTACTCGTCAACAGAGGTTACGTCTATATAATTTGCCATTCCTTGCTGCTGTGGATTTTGTCTTTTCATCATCCCTCCAGATAATGCCTTATAGCCGTTCGAGTCAGTAGTAGTTATGAGCAAATATTCCATTCTTTGAGAACCATCACCAGTCTCATTCCCTGGCCATTTTTCAATATTCCACCCGAAAAGCTCTTTGTAAAACGCCTTCGATCTTTCTAAGTCGTCTGAAGGTATTTCGAAATGCACTATTGTAGGCATGCTAGTTTATTTGCTCTGTGACCTAATTAAGCTTGTGAAATTGTTATATCCGACATAATTCTTAACTGCCATAAGGTAGATAAGCATAAAAATTCAACGAGACTGAGAAAATATGAAATTATATCAAAAGCTTGCACTAATCACGGCAATATTAGGACTGGTAGTACTGGTACCTATTGTTGTAGGCTTCGCGTATGTCAACAGTCTTATCGGTTTCCCCATATTAGGACTGTTCGTAGGTGGTATAATACTCCATGTTTTTCTACTAATTATTGTGAACCTAGCCTCTCTCTATATTACATTCAAGGTCAAAAACACTAAGATTGGAGGGATATTATTAATAATATGCGGAGTTATCATATTGATTACAACAACTTATTTAGGGATCCCAGCATTCATTCTTTTTGCTGCAGCGGGTATTTTTGCAATAAGGGACAAAACTTCAGTTACTAATTTGACTCAGACGAATATCTAAGATCGATCAGAAAGGACAACAATATTTTCACAATAGAATTGCTAAATGCCAGGGTTGTTCAGCGATAAATGATATCATGAACCTACAATGACGGTCAATTAGTAGTATTACCAGAAAGATGAACAGTTTAAAGTTTCATACAATATTCACCTGTAGATTTTCCCCTTGGGTTAGACATCTCTGGTAACCACAAAATAGTACCTTGTTTTTTAATCTAGGTTTTTCCGTATCATAAGACATAAAATTGAATACTTTCTACAGATTACAAGTTTGATCAAATTACAATAGGCAAAGCTTATGATTTTGATCTTGCATCTGTTTTTAGTGAGTGGATGAAATTATAGTAAGCTTCAGAATCTTCTTCCAATTGTTGGTCCTGCATTTTCGATTATGTTCGTTTATAAGCTACTACTTATTTTATATACATAAAGTACATAAGCTTACATCGTTTCATTAAGGCCAATTCTTTCCCCTGTTAAAAATCAATTCGTAATGAAGACTGCAGCAGTCGCAATGATATAGGATTTTGTCAAGTAACACAATGTAGTATTGATAAGACTAGGTTGAATCTGAGATATACTTAATTTGCTTGCCTCTCAATACAGCTATGCTTAATTGCTCACCGGAGGGTGATCAAAAATAGTAAGCATATTCGATGTGGAATTACTTGGTCACGAAAAACAAGACGAAATTGCTCCTGCGTACAAAAGGTTCTTGATGTGTAATTCTTGCCTATGGTGCGCGTCGTGCCTGCCAAACCATGGAGTAGATATTTTGACTTGCCCGATTTGTGGCAGCGACAAAATGGAATTGTTACCAACATCCTTTCCGCAATCTTGCTGGATTAATAATGATGAATTTAGTCAGATGGCATCACAATTTTGGACCGAAATAGAGGGGACAAATCCAATTTGAATTTTTCACAAGGCGCAGAACAAGAACAACATTATGACAAAGATGAAACGAATAGTTTCATGAGTACAGGATGTACGTGTAAACCTTGTGTCCATGGACAACATAGTGAGTGTATGAGGTCTAATTGCAACTGCACATATGCAAATCATAGCTAAAAACTAAGATAATAATCAGCTCCACATATGATCTCTCGAAGGCTGGCTAGTACAATTAAAGGAAAAAGATGCTCGAATATGTTTCAAGACGCAGTCATTAGTCCGGAAGCATCACTCCTTGTAAATGCAACTTACAGAATCTTCACTTAATTACCATTACGTTATCTTACATTTAAAATAAGACTGGGTGTTAAATCATCCCTTATGAAGAAGGACATTAGGGCCAGATATGTCGATGGATTTGTCTTGGCTGTTCCAAAACGTAATATCGAAGCTTACCGCCGGATGGCTAAGCTAGGGGCTAAAGTATGGCGAGAGCACGGCGCACTTGATTTCCGTGAATGCATAGGTGACGACTTGGCAGTAAAAATGGGAATGCCATTTCCAAAAATAATGAAGCTTAAACCTAAAGAGACTGTCGTGTTTTCATGGATTACCTTCAAATCACGAGCTCATAGAGATAGTGTTAACGCCAGAGTAATGAAAGATCCTCGTCTAAGCGATATGGATCCCAAGTCAATGCCGTTTGACATGAAGCGAATGGCCTACGGTGGTTTCAAGATAATTGTGGATTCCAACTGAATTATGGTATATTAAATCCCTATGGAGGAACATCAGTAATTTTCGCCAATCATCTTGAGTTATTAACCCACCAAGAAATGAGATAATTTTGTTATGGTAGCCTATTGGCAATTTAAAAAGCCAGAGCTTAGAATGTTTCAAATGTCTGTGCACCGTAAATAGGTGCTTTATAGGCATTGACTATTCCTTACCAACAGGATTTTAACATTTATAACCTTTCCCTTGTAAGTATAGAACCTGCATCTCCTATTTACAGTACACGTAATTGCTTGTTATACTTTTGTCATGTCACTTGCATTTATTGGAACATCGCCTCTACTGTATGCACAAGTACAATCTAATTATACATCATCGGTATGTAACCCCGATGGCACTTGTATGACAACAATTTGCATTAATGACGAACCCTGCAAGACTATAAAATCAAATTCAACAATGAGCTCAGAAAAACAAGATAACTTTAGTGATGATAACGGAAGTGAAACAATCCCCCTGGGTGAACTCCCACAACACATAATTTAGATTGTCAGGCTGGTATAAATTCACTTGAAATCAGTAATTCCTAAAGCGGCTCACGAATAAATACAGTAGGTCAAATTTGGGCTAACCTAAAACTATTACCACTCCTAATATACAAGCCTATCTAAGTAATATTTCTGTATAGAAATTTTTATTATCTGGCATCTGCTCTCTCACTTTTGGCAGGATCCCTGCTTCTAACTCTGTATTTTTTTGACATGAAGATTAGTTGGCCATCGCTATTTTACTTAATTTCAGGACTACTTCAGTTATTTTGGATTATTCCTTTGCTAAGAAATTGGGGAAAATATTGGTATTATGCAGGAATGATTAGTAGCATGATCTCTATCTTTATTTTTGTGGAATATCCAATTTTTGTGTTAGGATTAGTGGCCGAGGTTTTTCAAGGCGCATTCATAGTGATTTGCGGCATAATTATCTGGAAAAGTATGGGGTAAGATTATCTCAGTATATGATTTACTGTATGTCTAAATGTCAAAAAAATCCTGCCCAGTATACATGTCCCCCAAAATTGAAATATGCTGAATGGCGTAATTACCTTATTTCCTGTACAGCTTGACGATACAGATTTGGCCATTATCAATACTTTAATGAAGGATGGACGAAAATCTTTTAGACAAATCGCCAGTGAAACTGGTATTACCGCTCCGACTGCAAAAGCAAGATTTGACAGGCTAGTTAACATTGGATTCTTGAAATCAATATCTCCAGTTTTTGACTTTACAAAAGTAGAGAATGATCCAAATTCAGGAATACTCAAAACCAAACAGTCCACATCACATCACTTATGCCACGTTACACAACAACTGGCAAATCAAAAATTACCAAAAATATAAAAGTTAATCTCTTATGTGATTTGTGTGATGGGCCAATTTCTGGGCAACCCCACATATTTAAAATTGCCAATCTTGAGAGGTTCTTTTGTTGCACTCAATGTCGAGTGGCATATAAGGAAAAGTATAGAGGCTGGATAGAGGCTCTAACTTCTCGTTATTTGAATGAATGATAAGAAGAGATTACTGCATTGGCATTATCTTGTCAGGAGATGTTCCTCTTCTTCAGTTACTATTTTATGAAAGCTATTTTTTTTCACTTCCTTCCTATCAAGTAACCTGGGTTTGTAACTTCCTAGTAGTATTGAATTTCCGACCACTGTTACAGAACTCAATGCCATTGCAATAGCTGCTAACATAGGGAGCCAAGAGAATATTCCTACGCCTAGGATTGGAACCAAAGCTCCACCTGCAATTGGTATTAATCCGGTATTGTAAGCAAACGCCCAAAAAAAGATTTTGTCTAATCTTGGAAACTGTTTTTTTACCTATCTCCAATGCTATTGGGACATCTCTACCATCTCCCTTTATCAAAATGATTCCTCCGGTTTCCTTGGCAACATCGGTACCCGACCCGATTGCAATTCCCAAATCGGCTTTTGCTAAAGCAGGTGCATCATTAATTCCGTCACCAACCATTGCGACTATTTTCCCCTCAGTTTTTAGCCTTGATACTGCTTCCTCTTTCTGTTGCGGTAGCAGTTGCGCCATGACTCTCTCGATCCCCAATATTAACGCTATAAAATTTGCAGTTCTCTCGTTGTCGCCGGTAAGCATTATGACTTCCTTGCCCATTGACTTCAAAGTATCAATTGCTTCCTTCGCACTCTCCTTAATTGTGTCAGCAAGCGCCAGGATGCCAGCAAGTTTAGAGTCTATTGCGACTAGCACGGCAGTTTTACCTCCATCTTCTAGGTGCTTCAATTTAAGTTCAACATCTTCTGGAATAGGTATACCATTATTTAGCATCAATTTCCTAGTTCCAACTACTATATTGTGGCCTTCATGTACCGCCTTTAATCCTTGACCTGACAGAGCCTCAAACGATTCTGGATTTGTAATTATGGCATTCTCCTTAGCTTTCCTTACGATTGCTTGTCCTAAAGGATGTTCAGAACCTGATTCCCCAATGGCTGCCAATCTTAGTAACTCTTTTTCCTCCATTCCTGAAATATTATAAATATCAGTAACAGATGGCCTTCCTTCTGTTAGGGTTCCCGTCTCATCAAAAATGACGGTATTCACTTTACTAGATATTTCCAAATATTCTCCGCCCTTGAACAATATGCCGTACGCTGCAGCCTTTCCAGTACCCATCATCAACGCGGCAGGAGTGGCAATGCCCAGAGCACAAGGACATGCAATAATTATGACTGAGACAAAGGCCAAAAGACTATACGTAAATCCGATACCTCCAATGATATACCATCCCAACCCAACCCCTACAGAAGTAATTACAATTGCAGGAACAAAGTATTTTGCAACTTGATCGACCATCCTCTGCATTTGAGCCTTGCCTGTGCGAGCATCTTCCACAAGACTTATGATTTGCGAAAGTACTGTATCTTGCCCCACTTTGGTTGCCTTCACCTTCAATAACCCAGTTTTGGTAATAGTTGCTCCAATTACTTCCTCTCCAGAAGATTTGTCTACAGGAATGCTCTCACCAGTAATAGCGGATTCGTCAAGGGTAGAATGTCCGTCTATTATTGTTCCGTCTGTAGGAATACTCTCACCAGGTCTTACAATCAAAATATTTCCTTCTTTGATTTCTTCAACGGGGATTTCTATCTCCTCTTCTACAACAGTTTGTTCCGCTGAATTCATACCCGAACGAAGTACTTTTGCCACGCGGGGTCGTAGGTCAAGTAGTTTCCTAACAGCTTGGGATGCCTTTTCCTTTGTTCTTGTTTCGAGTAATTTACCAACTAGTATTAATGTAATAATTACAGCTGACGTTTCAAAATATACTGAATCGAACGGAAAAAGGTTTGGAGCCATTGTTACTGCTGCGCTATATAAATAGGCTGCTGTAGTTCCAATAGCAATAAGTGTATCCATGTTCGATGCCTTAGCTTTTATCCCATCCCAAAAACCCTTATAAAATCTCCAACCAACCCAAAATTGTAGTGGGGTAGCTAGAATGAGCATAATGTAGCTCGAGCTATGCGTTAACCACATTGGAAACAAATTTCCGAATTGCGCTGGTAACATATGGGGCAAGCTCAGAAAAATTATGGGGATTGTTAGAGCTATACTTGCTGCCACATGGATTTTCAGTTTTTTGAGCTCCTTTTCAGGTTCTCTAAATTCGTTTAGACATTGAGAGCTGCAAAAGAAATATTCCTTTCCATCTGAGGCGTATCTTATGGAGTCAGGTTTTTCCTCTACGAACATGCCGCAAATAGGATCTTTGCCCATAGATTATACTAAACCATAGCCAAATATAATAAGTGGAGTTTACAAATGTAAAACTCCTTCTTTTCTGTGCTATAGTTCGGCGATGAAAGATAGGAACAAGGATATAATATTCTGCCTTTTTGAACCACTGAGAAATTTGGGTAGAATTTGGGCATGATCTGGGAAAGATTCGGGAAATTCCTTAACTATCATTCTGGAAATTTGCCTATCAATGAATAAACCTCAAGTACAAAAACAAAAGAAAAAAATGATAGGAGTAATATCAACAATATTTCTCCTATCATTGGCTGTTTTAGCAGCAACACAGATGACGCATCAATTGACTTTCGCACAAGGCAGCGACTCAGAAATGTCTAAAGACGAATCAATGATGAAGATGTCTTCTTCCTCTTCTTCATCAGTGGGAGCGTCGCTTCCTCAACCCAATGCAAATGGTACACTCCTAAAGGTAGAAGCAAGTAAAGCCCTATTTGAACCAGGTGTTGGTTTGACCAATGTATTTGGCCCTGAAGGATTATTCCCCTTCACAGACGTCTTCAATTGTGCCAATGCATTGACATGCGGAGTCTCAGCCGGAAATGATGCAAAATTCACAGGTACCTTTGAACATGGAAACAAAGACAATATGACTAGCTTTGAAGCTACCTATACTTCGCCAGTCACGTACGGTCCACACCAAATAAAAGACCATACATATAAGATCACTCTAAGCGACACCCAATGGAATTCACCTGATTCAGCGTTACCAACCAAGAATGCTGGCTTTGCAGAAGCCGTTAACAATGTAGGATTCAACCAGATTCAGCATGGCTCTTCACACATTGATAGATCAGATGTGCCACAGTTGTCTAACCTTGCCTTCCTCTATGGACACGCCACAGTCACTGATATCACTAATGGGAACAATACGGTAGTAGCAAATGATATCTTTACTCATCTGATGGTAGGACACGTGATGAATGAGAATGCATACTATAGAGCCATGAGAGATGAAGCAGCTAGTCCAACTCTGGTAGCTCTCTTTGCAGTTAACGTTCCAAACGATACGGAGCTTCCTGGTGTTGGTAAATTAAGTGCAGAAAAGGCCCAATCATTCACACCTGTATCAAGTGACCCTTCGCTCGACAGTTCACCACCCTTCACATATCCGGTAAAGTTTGATCCACCAAGAGAAGGTGAAGTAAATCAACCAGATTCCCAGTCGGCAATTTGGCCTGTTGCGAATCCTAAACAACCACTGTACTTTACCTTCCTCCTCTTTCAGGATGTAGATGCAAAGTATTCCTGAATGGACGGCGATCAGTAAGAAAAAAACAATTCCAGCAGTGAAAGTGAGCAAAATCAGACAAGGAAAGCCCACACCCTTTTTTTATTTCTGAATTTTCTAGCGATGTTAAGTTGTTTAGTACCACGTTAAGAACAAAACAGTTTGAGCACATACGTATAACTAAAGTTAGGGCAATATCATTTTTTTATGCGTTTGATGCTTTGAATACTTGTATGTTATTGTTTGCTCTATCTGAAACATAAACATTTCCTTGCAAATCTACTGCGATATGTTCAGGATCCTCAAATGTGCCATCGTCACCCCATTTAGTAATGAATTTACCTGTTGGTGAGAATTTCATAACTTTGGCTTGGCTATGAATGCCCGCTTCAGGCCCTGCATTATTGACGTAAATATTATTAAACCTATCAACTGCCATATGTTCAGCAATTCCAAAGTCCTCTGGACCTTTTCCAATGCTGCCAAATTTCATGATAAAATTACCGTGTGGATCAAATTTTTGGACCCTACCAGTACCTCTATCATTCACTATCAAATTACCGCTGCTATCCATTATGATTGAAATGGGTAATTCAAATTTTCCATCTGTCTTTCCCTTCCCACCCCATTGTTTTATGTATTTACCACTAGTATCAAAAACCTGTACCCTGTTATTTTCACTATCTACAACGTAGACATACTGAACATTTGCATCAACTGCAACCTGCCTTGGTAAATTGAATTCACCATTTCCGCTACCTTCACTTCCAAATTTGAGCAAGAAATTGCCATCCTTATCAAATTTTTGCACCCGATTATTGTTTCTGTCAGCCACCCAAACATCTCCTTTAGAGTCCACATCCACACTATAGGGTACTCTAAACTCTCCATTGCCGGATCCTTCTTTGCCCCATTTAGTTATGAACATTCCATTCTTATCAAAGACTTGAATTCGATTACCATCTCTGTCTACTACATACAGCAAACTTTCCGACGGATCGAAATCTAGATCATGGATTCTTTGAAATTGACCGTTACCAGATCCTTCTGAGCCCCATTTTTTAATTAAAGTATATTTATCGGCCATTGGATCAAGTCCAGCGACCGATGAAGAAAAGAGGATGGTAATGAAGAATAGTCCAATTGTAATCTGTAAGATTGGTTTCAAACCTAGATGATTAATTCTAGACATTTGCCTAGCAGATTTCAATCCATTACCTATCGTATGACTATGTAATCTGGGACACATTGGAATAATATATAATCACTATTTATGATTATAGGCGTTGAGGTACGATTAGCTAATTGAAATAAAAAATTACAGTACCATAGAAGAGTTAAATTAATTGATCAATATGGTACTCACATAATTAGTAAGTGCAGCAAGGCATGACACATCTATTGTAAGGAGCTATTTTACTGCAATTCCCCTAAAAAAGAGAATTAGTGCAAAAAGGACTAATACCGGTATCATAAAATGTACATATGATTCTGAGAATAATTCCTCCAAGAATTCTGAAAAAAGGTAAATCGAAAAGATTCCAAAAGCAGCGGCGGCATACACTAATCTTTTGTTCTTGGTTTTCGAATATGCAGTTAAAGACAACATAAAGAGTATGACAGATAATGCTGTAGAAGATAAATAAATGGCGCCCTCTATATTTATAGGACCAATATTGGTCATTTCAGCGATCGTCTATCAGCATCAGCAATATCAGGATCTTCTGACAGAGCAAGATACATATCAGCCAAACCTTCACTCCATCTTAACCAAGAATTGGAGTAGTAGTTCTTGAATAATGCAAGTATGAGATGAGTCGATCTTTTGCTATACAATAAATATCTCTTATGGCGTCCACTTGGCTCTTCTTTTATTATCTTGAATTTTAACAATAATTCAATATGTCTATGCAGTGAAGCATACGATATGCCAACTTTGTCAACAATGTCTGTTTGAGTAGGATTATTTCCCTCAATTATCGCCAGCAGAATTTTCCTTGAAGTTCCCTGATTAAGAATCTGCAAAATATTTTTCTCATGATCGCCAAATACGCCTCTTAGAAAGTAAAACTTATGCAGGCCGCGTCTGAGCGAAACTACTTTATTTTTATTTTCAAGTCTATATAGATTATATTGCGTAGAACCCATGGAAATCTCGAGGCTTCTTCTTATCTCTCTCACATAAGTACCAGGATGACTCTCAATAAATTGTAAGATTCTCTCCTCGTTCAAGATAGATCACTGTGGGATTGACAAGCTAACTATTATTTTCACCATTAAATAGACCTTACTGTAATACACAAATTTGCGAAGAATTATAAAGCAACTGTCTGTATTTAGGTAAATAACCTTAGCCAAATGTACCACAGGGCTTATTAATTACTATATACTTTGCTTTGACCTATGAAGGCTTATGCATTAGATATTAAGATCATATTAGGATTACTAATACTTGGTATCTCTATGCTAGGTAATCAATTAGCTCAAGCGCAGTTCGATTCTAGTTCAAATGAAACTGGAACCAATGATACTAGTAGTCAAACCAAAATCACTTCTGAATTGAATTCTATATCCGATGCCAGATCCGTCTATGAGACTGGTACAATGTCAGTACCTGCTACAGTTAAAAGTTTCATTATTATGATTCCAGATGAGGCGCATCATCCTCCAGGAGATGACAAGACAATAAGCCCTAAAAATCCTAACTTCTTACCAACTACCTTGGAAGCTCTGGATGGAACAGAAATAGCATTTGTTCACGGTGATCCATCTCATACACATGTAGAAATTGTGAGGGACAAAGAGGGAAATGTTGCATGGGAGACTATTCCAGTAGAGCACCCCGGCGGCTCTGATACAAAGGCGCTAAGTTCAAGTGGGTCACCTTTTTCTATTTCAGATAAAGAATTTGCAAACATGAAGGGACAAATTAATATCTCCCCCGTAAAGTCTACAGGGAGTCTCACAGTTGGAGGATTTTTTGTACCAACAAAGGACCTTGACAAATATAAATCCGAATTTGCTGAAGCAGGTTTTAATGTGCTATCTAGTTTTGATTTCTCTACAGAATCTGTTCAAAAAGATCTTTCCGGTGAGAATACATTACTAATATATTCTACGTCACAGCCACTCAAAGCTGCGATAGAAAAACTATTACCTTTGATGGAAGCTTTACCCTATAAATAAGTGATTCTATGGTAATTTCTAATGTGTTAATATATATTTGGCAAAAAAGGATTAAGGATAACTTATGCTAACAAATAAACCATGGCTCATGACCTTTATAGCGGTAAGTCTCGTCCTGACTCCGTTACTGTTGCAAGGTGATAGAGTATTCGCATGGCAATTTGCTGCAGTTGGTGATATAGATTGTAATGATACGGGAATGAAGGTGGGGGAAGGAATGAAAAGTACTGAAGCTGTTATTCATTTATTATTGGGCGATATTGGATATGGTCAAGCTAAATGTGTTTTTGATTACTTTCAAGAACAGGGAGTCAAAATTCTAGCGGCATGTGGAAATCACGATGATTGTGGGGAAATCGCAAACTTGTCTGGACATCCAAGTACCTTTGGATTCATTCATGAGAATGTGGCATTCCAGATAGTTAATACTGAGACTTCCATATCATCGCAACAGAAACAGATTGAGAGTAACTTTAAAAAGTGGCAAGCCGACCCAAATATCGGAACTATAGTAGTGGCCCAGCATAAGCCGGCTGTAACAAATCCTTCTGCTCATCATCCTGAAAGTGAAATAGAAGGCTTCAGGGATTTTTATGTAGATATGAAGGAGCAATACCCAAAATTTACATTGTTGTTGCAAGGACATAATCATGGGTATCAGGTTTGTAAACCCGACAGTCCTAACATAACAGTAGTGACAGATGGGACTGGTGGTCGTGATCCTTATCCTTGGGGTTCTTCAACTGACGACAATTGCGATTCGCAGCTTACCGGATCTAAATATGACGGATTCTCACTTTTTGAAGTCATAGGTAGCGAAATTTCTGGAAGACACTTTAGTATAGAAAGCCAGGAATTTTCAGAGGGTTATTGACATTGGTGAAATGAAAGGCCGAGGTAGTCCTCAGTAGTTTTTGAACATTTGCACACAATATGTCATGAGAAGGTACCCGATAGACTAGTTGGATCATGTATATATAGTCATAAGAGAAATTTCTAAATTTCAATTCATAAGTTAGGACAGTTACAAACCTCCTCTTACAAATGAAGAATGGAATAGGTTTAATCGCTTTGTATGCTTTTTCGCATAATTACAGTAGGATCATTACTGAATTTGAGATCATCAGAAAATTGTTTTAGCATTTTACTAAATCCATCCAGGCCTGGAAATCACTTTTAATTCCTTACAGTTTTTTGATACCTGTTCTCTATTAAATCTAAAATAATGGTTTATCGAATACCGCCGAATATCGTCTAAATTTAGTGGATTCTGGTGATAGAACATGGACTGTGTTTATATATGATGAATTGCTGAACATAACTTGATGAATTATCAGGGAATTCATTCCGAAATAATGAAGTTAGATCCAAACATAAGACTTGTTACTATTTGCGATCTTAATGGAAAAATAATGTATTCTGATCATAAGCCAGGAGTATCCAATCTATTATCAACTGATGAAAGCAAAAAATCTCTAGAAATGGCAGTGAACGCCTGGAAATCACGAAGCGAATTAGCTCCGAAAATAGGCAAGGGAAAATATGTCCTAGCTGAATACGAAAAGATAAAGAGAATTACGATGCCATTCGGTGAAGGTCACCTACTATACATTACAACCGAACCTAAGGCTGATCATGCTAGAATTCTTGGTGAAATCGCAAAAATGAAGACTTAAGATGAATCAATATTTTTAATATGAATTGACATCATTCTAGTCAATATAGTCAATAACCCTGTTCGGAATACATGGAGCGGGATCCGAATCCTTCCCTCATGGTCAGGGAGTAGTGCTTGGTTGCTGAAAGAATCAACTAGAACGGACAGCCGACGTATATTAGTTAATGTGGCCAGCTTGCTACTCTTATTCGGCTTGATTTTAATCAATTGACTGCTGGGGCAGTTTTGTCCTGTATGAATAAGCCATGGGTCGCTTCGATGCATTCATGAGTTAATTAACAACATGGTGTATATTATGAACACATTCACCATAGCTTTTATTTCAAAAGAGTCAAATTGAAAATTCTTACGTCACTTGTTAGCCTTGGAATGTTACTAAACCCTTATCTCCCAAATTGGATTTTGTAATTTGTTGGATTTCCAGACTATCATAATAGCGGGAATCGGTTTGACAATGTTAGAGATATGTGCATGTATCGTTGTTAGTAAAATAATGAATTCAAGGAAATACAAGTATGGCAGAGTTTACAGATAATGAATTATGGATACTTCGAGCGGCAATAGAGATATTCATACAGCATCAGAAAGATATGGGTATTCATCCAGATAGGATTGAAGAGACCAAGTTATTAATGAGAAAGCTTTGGGACGTAACTGAATAACATAAAAACGTCAAAGTGATTTAGTACAAAGGACATCTGAGCAAGTAATGTTCAAGCAAAGAGACATGCAAGAAATTAGATGCTAACGCCTTCCCCGCTTTTTCCATTTGATTTTCATCAATCAATCAATCAATCAATCAAGAAACAGCAGTACAACTACGATTCCAGTCCAAGCCCCAGCTGATAGACCGCAGACAGTTAAAAACCAGGAGAAGTCGAACAAGCCGTTCAGATCTCATCTAAAAAGATATTTTAGGATGTATTAACCAAGTTCAGCAATTATTTATAACAGGACCACAAGATTCGAGATGAGTTTTTACAGTTTAGTAAAAAATCTAAGTTAGTACTCACGTTGCTATGGAATAACCAGATATGATTTAGGAATTCTGTTTTGATATATTCAAAAATGCCTCATTTCCTCTTTAGTAGTAATTCTATGGTAGTACTTCTAAATGCCCAATCATGGTCGGTATATCATAAGTACTGTAGTAGGTAAAACCCCCAATTGTATTGGCAGTGAAACTAAAGGTTGTATCTTCCCCACCGGCAAGATCATAATTCATGTCGTACGGTGATTGCATTGTAAAAGTGTGTCTATTTTCAACATTGACTCCAGTATTATAAAAATGAATAGTCACGGTATCTCCCAAATGAACTATAATGTTTGTTAGTGTGTATACTGCAGTAGGTGTACCAAGTTTTTCTGCGCTAGCATTTAGTTCCTGAGTAAAAATGTAGTATTCATTTGTCAACATTCCAGGTGCACTAGTCTCCGTGACCGGTGACTGGGCAGATGCCAATATAATAGGAGGTGTTAGAAACGCAAACCCTGAAGTAACTAACAGGAATAAGGCACTCAACTTGATCGCTCTATCTAATTCTAAATTGCTTGAAAACACTATTCTATGAATTTCGGGCATTCTAATAAGTATATTGTACCTCAGTGCCCGGCTCCACATCCGTTCACGGTAGGAATTGTGTTATGCAAAGGGGCGGCATCTAAAGTCTTCAATACTTTTCAAATTTGGCTAAGAAATGTAGATAGCTTCACTGATATCATATTTCATATTTTCTAGCATGATAATGGCGCTTTCGGTTTCATTACATTTTTATACATTCTTTATCAAGATTAAGGTAACGACGACATTAAAAATTCATCTTGACAATAGGATTATGATTGTGGTGATGCTTATCACAGTCATAATTTGTTTGACAGCAGTCAATGTTCTTGCTGTCATCGCTTATGCACAAGTTGAAGATAATAAAGACAGAATGTTAACCAATGGACAAATAAATAGTAGTCTGAAAGATGCAACTGGAAATACGACTTGGTTGCTTTCTGGTAAATGGAAAAGCAACTTGTTCGTTAATACGAAATTTAATGACACGAATCCGGCCAAATTTTCCGCCACTATTAATATGGTAATGGCAAATGGATCTTCCCCACACAAACATAAACTAGCCGATTTTACATTAACCAATATGTCTACACAAAATAATTCGACTGCGTATGAAGGTAGCCTATCTGTAAGTATGAACCTAGGTCCAGTCTTTGGCATTCCTGTCATTATCAGGAATTTCCAAAATGAGTCATTAAGTATTTCACTTGAACCTCTAGAAGGAATAACTTCAGATCAAATGACCGTAATCAAACATTTCGAAAATAAACCTATATCCTTAACATTCACAAAGTAAGAGATATGTTCAATATTTCGTTGCAATATCTAGAAATTATATACTGTCTAAAATGAAGATTTATTAGTTATGTTTAGTGATGTTTGAATATTGATTGCAGCTGCTAAGAGGCGTTCACATAAATCATTTGTTTTGACCTCATTGTTAATTGTAGCAACATCCGGAGTAGTATTATTATTCAGTGGGATCAACATCAATTTATTTGACAACAATAATCACGCACAAGCACAACAACAAGGAGTAGAAGATATAAAGTTTAATAAATTATGGGAAACACGAAATGAATTCAAGAACCCAGAGTCAGTAGCCTATGCGCCCAAGCAAGATATCCTGTTTGTTTCTAACATAAATGGAAAACCAGATCAAAAAGATCAAAATGGATTCATTTCTAAGGTTTTACCATCTAATGGGAGCATAATTTCATTAAATTGGGTAACAGGACTAAATGCACCTAAGGGATTAGCTATTTCTAATAATAACAGTAGATTGTATGTTTCAGATATCACAGATTTAGTCGAGATAGATATCGACACTGGAAAAATAATTAAGCGCTTCAATGCAACGGGAAGCTCTTTTCTTAATGATGTTGTATCAGATAATCAGGGAAATATCTATGTATCTGATACGATTACCAATACTATATACAAGCTGGCTGCTAGTGCTGATAATAATACGTCCTCATTACAAGCTTGGTTGCAAAGCCCGCTATTGAATGGTCCTAATGGTTTGCACATTGACAATAGTAAAAATAGACTAATCGTCGCTTCATTAGGAAATATGAGTAAACCTGGGGCTGGCATAGAGGTTGTTGATTTGAAAGAAAAGACAATTACTAATTTAGGAAAGGAAGGAACAAGCTCTCCATATGGCGGTCTTGATGGAATAGAATCTGACACTACTGATAGTCAGTACTATGTTACTGACAACCCTGCAGGAAAGGTGTTTATTGTTAATGCCGACGGAACAGGATACGGAACATTGATAGATCTACATACACGTGGTGCAGCCGACCTAGGACTTGTACCAAGTCAAAGCATCATTATAATACCTCTCATGCAGGATAACAAACTTGTAGCTTATAAATTGGCTGAATAGAACCGTCTAAGAGAAATATTTTTTCGACTGCGAGTCAATCAAAATTAATGTATTAAAATTTCATATAATCTACTGATAATTTTAGATTGAACCTTAACGATTTTTGAAATAGATGATTTCTAAGGTACAGCAAACCACAGCCGTTCTTTGACACTTGTATTCCATTTCAGGATCAATATCTGATTAAAAAACGGGTACGCGTGAGTACGCTTGTAGAAAACGCTCAATCAGTATCATATTAAAGTGACATCATATATTGAGAATTGCGATATTGTCGAATAGTAATGATAATGGTAGTGTAGAGTGTCAGATATGCTAAGAGGGAACACATACTAAGTATGTAGATAACGTCATTTGTCAGTCAATGCCTCGCGGGCAATTAGCATGAATACCTTGTCAGCCATATTCTCCATACTCATTGGCTTTAGAGCAAATTCATCTGCTCCATAATCTATTATGCGTGTTTTGTCATTGTTTTCATCACCCACAACTAGTATTTTTATATCAAAATTTATTTTCTTAATATTTATAATCAATTGAGTGACTCTGTCTAACGCAAATTCAGCTCCTATTATTACTACATCAACTCTTTCTAGCTCCTTGATTTTTTTTAGACATTCGTCAGGTGATTTTGCTAAATAGACATCACAACCTTTCATCCAAAGTGTGCCAATCAATACGGTTGAGGCATATTCATTCTCGATGATAACTAATACGTTGGGTTTTTTCAACTTAAATATATCTTGTAGATTGAAATAAAAACTTTCATGGATAATCGCCGATGTTTTGAATCATCCGTTCTCAAATTCTTTGATGTGACAAGTTTTATGTAACCATTTTTTAGTGACGAAAGTCGTTCATGGAATATTTCCACAATCAAATTAATCCCTTTTTCCTGTTACTTACAGACTAGCTAATGCGGTCTATCAGGGTTTCTATATATCCATGCTAGGGCCATGTTCAATATCGCTCAGATTATGATGTAATTTACTCCGAAAAGTCTCAATTTTCCTGACAGATTAAGATTTAGCTTATCTCCATTTCTCACTACTGCCCGCCACAGAATGTTGAGTGATCAATTGATTAATTTTAAAGCCTTAAGTACAGGTTCAATAAATTTTAAACTAGGCGAAATTGCTTACTCCAATGTTTGGAACAATCTTTAGAAAATGCAAGTTAGAATCAAAGCAACGAATTTTTCTGTACTCTATGAGTATGGTATTTATCTTATCTACATCAATCTCAGGATTTTTTGTTTTAACTAGCTTAGAAGTATACGCTCAGCTTATTAGTGACAAAGATAATGATGGGCTTGAAGATCAGCTGGATTTGTGTCCAGATGATCCGATGAACAGTTGTGATGGTAATGAGCCTAATAACCTGGTTCCGTGTCCAGATGGGACATTCGTTACTGATTGTTCTAATCAGACACAAGGACAGGATATTAGTTCTACCAATCAAATACAAGCCCAAACTACGAATAGAGAATGTGTCTTATCATCTGGGACATGTACCGCCACTGATGTATTACTGGACGACAGCGGTAACGTAGTATGTGATCCAAGTATTGGATCTGAATGCTCCCAGTACCTTGTATCAACCGGGGAGCCCAGTCAAGATCAAATTCCGGAACAAAATCCCGGCGATGGTACCACCAGTATTGACGAGAGTCAGGAACCAGGAGTTGATTTTGTTCCTGGCAAGGGCTCTGAGGAGCAAGAGGCAATGATTTTGAAAAAGCTAACTGACCTTGCAGGAGTTTCAGAGAATTTGGATTTTAGTAATTCTGTCACGGCATTCAGAACTTCATTGGAGCAACTATTACAAACAGGTTCCACTAGAGCACCACCTCTCTTGATAACATTAGAATCACTAAAGCTGTGGTTAGAGGATCCAGGGTACTTGTGGGGTACAAGCAAGGATCCAAATGACGTAGACGTAGGCCCTCAAGACCTGACACCCACTGCATCGTGTTACGCATCTGTTCCTTATAATCGTTATAAGTGTAATATTTATGTGGCAGAAGCAATATACCTTGCAACAGGCGTTACCTTTAAGGAATATCAGTCTGAAGAACAAGCTGGTAAATATTTTCCTTTTCGAGCTGCAGATTGGGCCAATACAGCCGTAACAATACCACATTTTATTGTAGATAACCTTGATACTCAAATGGGTGACATATGGTCAAATGGGCATCACACTGGAGTTTATTTAGGACAATATAACGGGATTAAATTATATATTAGCGCACGCGATAATGGAGATGGAGTTTACGGACTTCCGACAATACAGCGGGAACAGGGTATACAAATTAAACAATTAGAGAACGGCGGCGTCTTTAGACAATATGTGCCATAGTAGTCAAAGTAATATGTGCCATAGTAGTCAAAGGTGGCCCTGAAAAGGGAAAGTAGCATATTCCATTTTTCTTCCCAGACTACGCCTACGAGAACTAATTTGACAATGTCTTGTTTCTGGTAGTTGATATCAGGATCCTTGAAACAGGTGAAAATCCTTGGCTTAGATAAGCGATCCAAGTGAATTTATAATATAACTAATATATGGATTGAAAACCTTACTGAAATCTCTATGTCCCATGAACTTGGAAATGAATTAAGCAAATCTCGTACAGAGTTCCTTATTGATGGAGTATATGCTATAGTTATGACTCTGTTGGTGCTGGAGATAGGAGTTCCACAGTTAACTCATTCAGACGTGGCTGCTGGTGAGCTTCCAAGACGGCTCCTCGATTTGTGGCCGCTGTTCATGAGCTACGGAATGAGCTTCATAATATTAGGATTCTTTTGGATTTATCACCACGTTCTATTTCACTACATCAAACGAGTAAATCGAGTATTTGTATGGCTCACCGTCTTTTATCTAATGTTTGTGGCGTTTATACCCTTTTCAACAGCTCTGCTTGGGGAGTATCATGATCAACAGATCTCAGTAGTGGTTTATGGATTAAATATAGCCATCGCTGCATTTTGGACTTTTGTTCAATGGCGGTATGCAACTAAAGATCATTGTCTAGTTGATCCTGATCTTGATCCTACTTTTATTACTATATTGTCTCGAAGCAGTCTTATAGGTCCTATTTTTTATTTGATCGCAGTGGCTCTATCTTTTGTCAATCTTGTTCTAAGTCTCGTATTGTTCATGGCCATTCCAATATATTATCTGGTTCCAATTCGAAAGGATACGTCTAGGTTCTGGTTTACTAAAGATAAATAATTACACAAGACTCCCAGCTCTCAGTTGATTAGTTCTATTTGCTTATACAGTTCCATATAATAGTATTAGATAGATATGTTATTTCGAATTGGAGAAGTATACACTTGAGACAAATACCTATGGAGCCAAGAGTAAACTGTTCCTATTTGCCGCAATACCATCAAGTTAGAATGCCTAAATAATTTAGAGTCAACCTAATCCACTGGCACCCAGAACTTTTTCTTATAATATTCTAATAACTAGTTTTCTAGTGAAGAAATCAGAGTAATGAAAAGACAATGAAGATAAAAACAAGTTTGTCTACATGCATTAAGAGAACTTGAATAGAATACACAGCGTTCTAATGAGTATCGTAGTTGTAACTGTGGCCACAGCACTTCAATTTTCAGGTCAACAACCAGCTAACCTTGTAGGTGTTGCCTACGGACAATCAGCTACTAGTCTAGAAGAATTAGAGAATCAGTTAGCGCAAGCGAATACGTTGGAGGATAGACTTGCTAACTATAGAGCTGCATTAATAGACTATATCAACAATCATAACATCAAAGGATCCGAAGACGTGGATGATGCTGACACTGATGCCTTGGAAAAAATAGTAGATTCATATATGGACACTTGCAAGTCAGGTAGCTGCTAGAAATCTTAATTTCCTCAACTGGACTTTCTACCCTACTACTTGCAATCCCTAATTTTTAATTTCTTCTTAAACTTATAATAGACAGAGCCAACTTCCTTACTACGGTAGGCCATTCTGACACGTGACAGTCCGCCGGATCTGCGTGGTAATCATTAAGGACAGTTCGATGTTATATCATTATTTAGCTGCAAGTCCATCATTGGGCCCAGATTTTCACCATTTTCCGTAGATCCCAATTTCTCAAGTAAGAAGCATCAACTGTTCCGTCAATGACAGGTTATCTACCAAATTCCAACGTTCTATGCATTTTGACTCGCGAAAAGTAAATACAGTCATGCCGCTTATTTTAAATTGCCTGTTGCTTGTCCGGATAAATTATTTTCAAGAAAAGGATTACAGATCGGAAGATCCGCGTGTTTGCTTGCCGCAAAGGGGATCAGTACTTCTTATACTAGATATTGTTACCAATTCTGTACTTTTTCGTTATAAGTCAAATTTAATGGGATTTAGACAAACAATTGGTTTGGGGTATATCCAATTATTTTGACAGTAGACCCTTTTCCATACATTGATTGTATACTTGTTCCTGAGTAAGACCACGCAAGTTCATAGCAAAAGAATTGAGTAACTCAGTACAGCTACGTGGCACGCATAAGTCCCCTAGACCTTCTTCATCGGCTTTGCATTGCTCAGATGCTCCCCCAGTTGCTACAGTTGTTCCTGCCGTGGCATTGCCAACTTCTCCGACACCAGTTGCGTTTGGTTGAGTCGTTTGTGAAGTTGTGGCGTTTGGTTGAGTCGTTTGTGAAGTTGTTACTAGGTCACACTGATTTGTTGCCACATTTAGCATAGTACCAGCACCACACTTTACAGTTGCAGGTACACACTCGTTTGTTGAGGGAACTAACGTTGTACCCGGACCACATCCACTCTGACCAAAAACAAAGGTTATACTAGAAGCAAAAACAGCAAGGGATATGGATCCTAAGTAGATTAGCAGTACTGCCGCTTTAAGAATCACAAAAAACTAGTAGTAGCTTCTTCTTATAAAGATGATCATCGAATACTACCCAGCTAAAAGGTTTGACATATGGATAGGCTTCTGAATAAACTCACCCACGCTTCTACGCTGCTCTGATATTCATGAGACTTAGAATGCACTGATAGGTTTACCTTTACGATAAATTTCCTTTACCTATACTAGCAGTTCCTTATGTGCTCTGTGGATACAATCTGACAATGATACGAAAATCCGACTCTTTTCTTGTGCATTGTACCTTGTCCCTCCCCTATTCACTTTTAGCACGATTTCATGACAGTAAATACTGACATTTATTTAAAGTCACGGAATATTAAGAATTTCTATTAATTAAGGTCGGATCTATGCTGATACTTACTTTTGTCGACCTGCACCAAAGACAGAGAGGATGCTGCTTAGTAACATTCCCAACGTTGAAGATTCTTGAAATACTTCAAATCGAGGCATTAATTCAATTGCCAATATTATACCAAGTGCGATTATGGCCCCGTATTCTGTAATTTTCTTCAACCGTGTCCTTTCTTTATCGAAGGGTGCCAAAAGTATGCCCAAGATCCATATTCCGAATAGCCAGATCATGACTCTACCTGAGATCGTTGCGGGAGCAATAAATGCCGCACCAAAGTACATCGCAGTGACTATAAAATCGGCTTTTATTACTTTCGCAAAAATTGAATCAAATGATTTCAATCGAATTATATAGTAACCAAATACAGAGCCCATTACTGCAATAGCGCCTACGCTTGCGCCTACGTATGCTACATTGTTGTAACAATTTCGAAAAAGGTTATTTGGATCAATTCCTCCGCAGAAAACCGCACTTGCAACAATCGCCATAAGGAAGCATTTGAGACCAACCGAAGCCAAAAAAAGAAGAGCCTTATGTCCCAGTTCTACGTGTTCGTAATTTGCCAAGAAGTGTATTCGCTTTCTTGGGTATATCACACTTCTATAATTAATTAATCTATAGTCTTTTAATTCTGAAAAACTGGCTAGTTTTGGCCTTTTATTCGTCCGTATCAGCAGTTTACACTGAGTGGGATCTTAAAATATGGATTTTTGATAAGTTTCCCAATATCGATAATTATTAGAGAGCACCTTCCCTTTCTTCTTCCCTGGTTGCCGTACCATTCGATTCGAGAATTTGTCACACGTTATCTGTAATATCATAGGGAGCGAAAGGACTATTACGTGATTCAGGTTCTCACTCATCCCTCATATAACATACTTTGAATAGACCATGCGTATAAATGCAAGAGGGGAATACTTAATGGGATAATGGTGACCGACTGGAACCTTCAAGAGCCTGTCCTAAATTTCTTATTCCTGGAGATGGCCAGACGTCATAAAATTAGTGAAGCCACAGACGTAGTTTAACAGCATCGCTTAATTGCGATCTACATTAGAAGCCTCTGTTGAGAATTGGAAATTAGGTTTGGTTGTTTCTAACTTCTGGAACGCTCACATATTGCCCAACATGGTCGATTAAGTCACTGAGCCTTAAGGGCTTTTGTAGAAATTTATCTATACAGGCGAAATTTCCCGAGTTTATTCCTTTATTATCGGCGTCTGATTCCTTACTTAAGATCTAGGCACGATGGACAATAAGGATGAGACGTGTCCCAAAACAGAAAATACATTCAGTGCGAGATGGATTGGGCTTGAACCCTATAAGGTGGTCGAGACACACTTGGGCAGCTAAATTATATAAAGAATATAGCCAAACCGACCCAGAAAAGCTGCATTGGATGTTATATCGCTGCATCGGCCCATTTTATGGCTACAGTTGCCTTGCGGGGGAATAATGAATTAATTATGCAGGTTCCCTAGTTACTCCCAGAATCTAGATGATATTTTTGATGGAAGAATGAATCAGCGTACAAATAAGCTTTTTTTGGGTTTTTTGTTTTGTACGGTAGAAATATTCCTAATTTTAAGACAACTGGACATTAATATATTCGGAATTTAACGATCACAATAGCTGAAAGGGGCTCTAATAGTCAAAAGGGCTAGTATAAGCGAAGGCTTTGGATGTCTGAATGTGCAACTTAATGACAAATCGCTTAGCGCAGAATTTTACACAGAACATGGTACTACGATAGATCGCTTTACTATTGTCAAAGATCTAGAATTTGGCTCGGGAGATGTCTTTCACCATTTCGAATATGATTAATCCCATAGTAACACGTTACCTTCTCAGTATGATATAAGCAATAAGTTACATTACACGACTATATCGCTTGTCTGAGGCATTTAGATTTCTGTAAATGATTAATTACAAATTAGTAATGATCAGATTCATGATATCAGACCGCCTGTTAATAATTACTGGATTAGAGGAATAAAGATTATAAAGATTGTCCAATGCCATTAATTTCCATCGATTTTTTAAAGCCACACCCAGTCTCAAATGGGCTTCATAAATTACCATTCCAAAATGAGTTAATTTGTATGATCCTTTGGCACGCTTAATCAAATTCACATTCAAAAATCTTGTTATCCTCAAATAGTATTGCTTGTGTGTCATAATTTTCATAGCATATCCGTATAAATTATAAGTATTCATTTTTGCAATAGAGTCCAGGAGATAGAGAGACTTTTCATCAGATATTGCCTCTAATACGTCTAGCTTTGTTGGTGTTTGTATTTTCGTCTTCAAATTTAATTCAACTTTATTCTTATTCAACTTTCTAAGTAATCACTAATTTGTGATTTGACAACATCTGAGACGAATTAATAAATCTTTTTAATTGTGGGGGATTAGATTTTATTATGATTATGTCGACTCTAGAGTATAAACTTGGCGTAATGATGTTTAGTTAAGTCATTTTAGAGATAGAGAATCGTATAGTTGTAATAAATACCTACACGCATAAAAGAAAATAGTTCCTACTCCAAAAGGAATCTATTGTCATGTAAAGGCATCTAGTCTGGAGTCAGTCTAGTCGCTGACTCCAGCCTTTTGATTTTCCTAAGATTACAGACTCCAAGTCTTATTGCTGATTGAATTACAGAAGACATTAATACATTGGTATCGCATGAGGCTATACAAATCAATCCAAACTTCAACTAATCAAATTTGCTAAAAATCATAGTAATAGGACAGGGTTTCTTCGTTCTATTCCAACTTGCTCAGCTCCTAGATTCTGTATATATTTTATGAACCGTAGATTGTTTAGTTTCTTAATTGAACTCGACGCCTGCAGGCGACTGTAGGATTGCAATATCCCATTCGGTTGCCGTCTTTCTGCTTCTTCTTCGTTGACTATACAGTCGGGCTACAGTGACCCCGCATTAAATGATATAAGAAAGTAGTATAAGAAATCGACGTAGTCAATATTTAAGATTAGGCCATTAGAATTTTATTGGCATACGATAGTCCAGTATGTGAAATTTGTGGTAATGAATCTGAAGTACAATCCATCATTAAAACTAGTAGAGAAGAAAATATAGCTCACTGGTATTGTATTAAGGACTACATGGCAATAAAGTTAAAACAAAACTGATGTGAGAACCAATTTACCATTCTTTATTAGAAGGAATTACTATTGCTCGTCAATCCTGTTGCAATTGGAAACGGCATGACTATATTTAAAGACTTGAATGACATTCAAAAATTCAATATGATCAATTCAATAGTGTTTGACAGTAGAATAGTATTACTTCACTATGAAACAAAGCCGACATCTTAAGCAGCCATAATTCTCAAATGTCAGTGCAGATCTAAGACACTGCTATCGAATGCGATATGCAATGTGTGGAAATTAGTCAACCATATGAATTGATAAGATCTTCAAACTCTCACAATAGCCGCCTGTAGGGTGTAAATTTGTTATTGACACAAATCTGGATCCGCGGGTTTGTGAATCATAATTGACATGTATTTCTGACCCGGACAATCATGTTTTTGATAAACGAAAAAGGGGAGTATTAGTTACTATGATGGTTTGGCATAGTCTTTGAAACCTGTGAAGTCAATCGTTACTACGGGCTCGTCTCCTATAACCCATGCATTGTGCCCCGGTGGAGTAATGACACAGTCGCCTGGTCCGCCTTCAAATTCGGTACCATCATCCATAACAACTTTCATTCTTCCTGATATTATGTAAGATGTATGTGGAGCTTGGCAGCTATTTGTCTTCACAACTGGTTTGACGCATTTTTCCCAACTAAATCCAGGCTCAAAGGTCCCCCTGCCAATGGTAATGCCCTTATCGGGAAAATCTACAAGCTCTACCTTTCCTTTTTCAAATGTTCTTACTTCGTCAGGATTATTCATACTCTTTGCGATTATTTTTGGGTTTGATGATGACATGTCTGAAGCTTGCAACTTTTAATTATAAGCATTACTAAATTAGTTTAAGATAACTGCCAAAATATGTTGAAACAATCCCCGCTTGTATTGAATATGCCCAGCATCGTAAGTGCTTGATTATTTTAATGATGAAATGTACAAGCAGTGGATTGTTAATCGTTCCCTTTGGAAAGTTATGAAGAAGACGAAATTTTTGAAGCTCAGTGTTCATCTTCAGATGCCTTCTTGACAAATTCAAAGAATTGTTTATCTAATGGTATTATCGATTTTGCTTTACAATGGTAAATTGGTCTTTTACCTTTCCGGATCCATTCTCAACAAATGTTGCATTCAACGTTGATCCGTTGCCTAAAATATCTACGCTAAGGAAGCCATGACGTAGGAATTGTTTTATTACATAGGGAGCTTGTCCAGTAAAATTATACATATCCTGCCCTGCTGTTCCCACTGTAACAAATATGGGCCCTCCTAGCTCAGTATCATATTCTCGCATTTCTGCCGAAGTAATAATCGGACTTGAGTCATTGGCCAAGTTGTATGCCAACTGAAATGTTCGTTGATAATTGTGATTGTGTCCCTGAATTACAAGGTCAACACCATACTTGTCAAAAATTGAATGGTAGATTTTAGCAACCATCGGATCTCCCGGGTGCCTGGTAGGTGAAGAGTAAAGTGGCATGTAGCCATAAACGATTATCCATTTGATACTCTCATTGTTATGGGCATTACTCAAATCCTGTACCACGAACTCGTATTGAGCGGACTTACTAACATACGGAACAATTCCTTCTTTACCTGTAGCCATTGCAAGAAAATGAACATTGCCATGATTGAATGAATAATAAGGTTCGTCTAATTTGAAGTGTTCAATATACTGTTTATACTTCGTCAGATTGTAATCGAAGTCGTGATCGCCGAATGCGATCCTCATTTCCCTATTTTTTTCAAGAGGGGCAATAAGGTCAAGCCAACAATTCGCATTTTTAGAATAAGAAAGGTCTCCAGTAGAAATGATAATTTGGGGGTTTTTTTGCATCATTTGAAGTACAGTAGAGAAAGCATCTAGTCCACAACCCCAGTCACCTGCAGCAGCAAAACTAAAATCATCTTTAGAAGGTTTTTGTGTGAATGCAAAAGTGCCAGCATTGTTTGAGTTACAAACCGCACCTAATAGCAATACTATAATAGTTAATCCCAAAACAACCAATGAAGTAAACACTGTTCAACCGGTATTGTAATTGGTAAGTATATAAAATGTGTCTAGATATTCAGTTTAGAGAATCCTCTGTTCGAGATAAATGGGATTAATTGTATTCTAACAGGTCATCTACGACGGCACTGGACGCTATTATGCCTCATAAATACAATAAAGGTAGACCTTAAGTTTCTAACAAAAGATCGTCAACTGTGATTAAAATTTATTACGACCTTTCATCTTCTTCGTATAAATGACTTAATATATCCCTATTTTCATTCAAAACTCTGAATTGCACGTGCCGAAACTAGTTAAGGATTCATGCATAATATTCGTACTTGTAGCACTAATATCCTCAGGATTCTTTTATGGAATTGCTCCAAATAGTGGTAAACTTACGTTTGCAGAGAAGAAGTTTATAGCGAATTTGTCTGGTGCTCAAGAGGTGCCACAAGTAGCTAGCACTGCGACAGGGAAGGCTACGTTTCGAACGGCCATCGATGACACTGTGCTGAGGTACAAGGTGAATATTACTGGCTTCTCAGACGCTACTGCAGCAAATCTTCAAATGGGTAACGCTGGGGAAATTGGCAAAGTAATAGTTGATCTTTTAGATGGAAATAAAAGGAAATATTCTGATAGATTATCATTAAAGGGAAATATCTCTAAGGCATCATTAATTGGACCTATGCAGAATAAGACACTCGCAGATCTTCTTTACTTAATAATTAATGGCACTGCATACGTTAACATTCACACAGAAAACAATCCTGACGGAGAAATCAGAGGACAAATACTGCCTTACCAATGGCCACTATCCTCTGTAGATGAGTAAAAGGAAACTGAACCCTTCTAACTGCATGGGCAAATTAGTCAGGCTTCCGAAGTATCCGTATTGGAGATTACTCTAATTGTGACCGGAATGAGGAACTGTTAGATTTTATTTTTCCGACAATCCACTTATGGAAAGCTATATTTATACCGACTCCTGAGTATAAGCTTAGCGTCTTGATTAGAAAGTCTTTGAATCAGCTTCTGAAAGTGATTAATTACTTTGACTATCGTTACTATCTATATTTATAAAGACAAGCAAAACCTGATCTTTAAATTTGACAACGAGCAATATTGGTTCCAGATGAGAAGTAGAACCACATATTCTGTTAGAAACAAGATAATTACTAACTATGATTTTGGAGGCATCTGGAAGGTAAACAAGGAATAATATGCCAAAGAATGATTGATGCTAATAGCAATAAGGCAGACAAGTTTGGTTGATGTTACTAGTGAATATTAGCTACAAGTAGCCGAGTATATCAAACAACTAATTGAAATGCAATGGAATTCTGCAAGTGCACACGTTATACAAGATAGTTTCGATTTCAAGCTAGGACATGATGGTCAATAAAAGTTCCATAAAGTCAATCAGACTGTCCCGTATGCAAACTTGCTCATTGTTATAGATTGCAATTTAGTGTCAATCTCACATAATTTTTTTCAACCAAGCGAATAAATACTCCTAATCCCATAATGAAATAAGGTCGTTTAATTCCTAAAGGTTTCGGCTCTTAAGGTAATTCAAATGTCAGCGGTCAAATATCAAAAAACAAATACAATAAGGAAATACCAAGACGCTCAGTTCTTAATTTGTAATACTTGTTTTTGGTGCGCCTCTTATCTTTCAGGGGATCCCTGCTATATTCTGAATTGTCCTGACTGCAACAGTAGCCGAATGGAGAATATTCCAATATCTAGGAAAGAAGCATACAAGATAAATATAGCCGATATGAGTGTCTCAATGGAATTCTGGAATCAGACCTGACTATTTATAAACATATTCTGAAGCTTCTTTATCTTTGTTGAATATATTAAATAGTAGCATGGAATCACCAGAAAGCAGGATAATTCCCACCGAAGATATGAATGCTATCCAGTTAAGGATGAGTGGAGAGAAATTTCCAGAAGTCATACTTGAATTATGCGATAACTGCTACTGGTCATTACAGTGTATTAATCACAAAGGTATTGTCTATACCTGTCCAAATTGTGGAAGTAGGGTATCCCTAATACCTATGAACATTGATGAAGTCTGCTCCCTGCAACACGATGACAAGAGGGGAATAACCATGGTATTTGATCGAAAGAAACCTATGCGATAAGAAGCAAGTGCTAAGATGTGATGCTCTACTGATATAGGCCCTGTAAACTTTGGTATCCTAAACGCTGATCTTAGGTCGGATTGCTTGTTTAATCAGTCAGTCAAGAAACTGTGACTCAAATATGAATTCTAGCCGAATCTAGCCAGTGATATTTTTTACGGCAATTATTTTTGTAGGTTTTATCTGAACAAGAACTGACCCCTCACCGCTATTTCTTTTGCCGATTGATTTTGCCTTTTTCTTACCCATATAACGTTCTGCAATTTTAGTTGCCCATTTTAGAACTTCCTGTTCCTTATATGGATGGAGCTTGGCGATACCGTTTATAGTTACAAAGGAAAATGGAGGTGTCTGATCATCCACACACAAACTAATTCTGTTGTCACGTTGAATATTTTCTGCTTTTATAGAGCCACTGCCAGTAGTAATATAGATACTTCCAAACTTATCACTGCCGTTGCCGTAATCGTAGACAAACCAAATAGGAACGACATGTGAACTTCCGTCCTTCTTAACTGTAGCAAGCTTTCCTGTGAAAGTACCTTTGTTCAGAAATTTCCTTAGCTCTGTTTTAGACATTGAAGCCATATCACTACTACGGTCTCATAGAATATAATACTTAATCGGGCATCCAGCAGTAATGTGATTGTTAAATAATTTATCTGACTCTTCAAATTATTGTCTAAAATACAGGCTAGGGCTAAAATGAAAATCCCATCTGGGAAGTTGGAGGAATACAAGCGATATGTGTCTGAGTATATCAATCAAGTAAAGGAAAAGGACAGTGAGACACTTCAGTTTGATTGGTTCATTAGTGATGATGGAACGGAGGCTGAAATCTTAGAGGTATATGCGAGTTCTGAAGCTGCTTTAAAACATCAGGAACATCTCGGAGAATTACAGAAAATAGTTTTTAAGAAATTTGGCCCACCTTACTCGATAACGATCTATGGCGATCCTTCACCAGAACTTTTAAGAAATGTAAAAGACAGCAAAATGAATGTAAGAGTATTCTCTTTTTTACAAGGACTTCAACGCTAGGAATGTTTGAGAGTTAGAAGTGAGGCTGCGTAGTAGGATTTTGGTTGATATTAGGACATATACGGCATAAGCCCCATGTGTTGACGCCGACTTCTATTCTCTTCCTCTTTTTATCCTTTTATTGCAGTGTGCTATTATTATCCGATCGAAACTGAGCCTCTGGCAAATGTACCTATACTCCCATTGCTTAGCTTGACATATACTTCCAGAAGATATTTTCCATCACTAACATCGTCGAGTGAGAAAAATACTTTGCCATTTCTAATATCCTTGTCAAGAAATTCTCTGTCGCCTATCTTGCCACTTTTGAACATCTTGGCAACCGAGGCACTCTTAACAGAACCGTCACCGCTCAACACCTTGACCCTGAATTCATCGTCGTCTAGCTTGAACGCACCGTTGTACTTGCTGAAGGGCATCTCATATTTGTAGTTTGTAGTAGTCAAGATCCTCAGAACCAAATTCCTTTCATGGGTATGAAATTTGATATGGACCCTGGGTACATCAACTTCAGTTTTTGACTTTTTAATTTCATTAATAGTTTCTTGAATGATGTTCTTGTCACTAGAGGAAATTTTTGGGTTTACTATAACCTTCTCATAATTTTCGATCGACGTTTTGATATTCTTAATATTATTAACGACTTTGTTTGTAACTTGCACTAAGGTCTGCTGTATGTTATTACCTTTAGCCAACAAAGTGCCGATCTGTTTTGCTGCAATGTTTACTTCATCACTATTTCCTTTAGAGTATTCCCCAGCCAGAGTTTGGATTGCCTTCGCAACTGGGCCTGTGGGGTTGGCAGCTATCTCCTTTGAAACTTGAGTAGCTATCTGGTTGGTATTTCCACCACTTTTTCCACCGCCAGTCGCTATATTGTTTATGACATTCTGTATGTTGGAAACCTGGTTATTTTCAACAGTAGAGGTAGAAGTCGTCACCCCAGCAACATTCGACGACGCAGCCTCAATTTCTTGGGATGTTTGATTATCAAAGGTATCTTCTGTAGGAACAATTGGCGCCAATGTGTCATCTTCGTTGGGTACTGGTTGTGCCGTTGCATTAGATGGCTGAGTCTCCGTCTGATTCTCTGTCTCGTCTTCTACAGGTGGAAGAGCTTGATCTTCAGTGGCATTGAGACTTTCTCCTAATAGATCTATATCAGATGAATTAGCTAAGGGAACAGATGACTCGTTAGTAACGCTTAGTGTCCCGCCAGAAGTGCTGCTTTCATTCTCTTGAATTACGTTCGACGCTTTTTCAGATTCATTTTGCAATTGTGTGCCGGCGGATTCCAGATCCTGTTCCGATTCTGTTCCACTTAAATTGTTTGTCGGGGCGCCTTGGTCATCTAGAGTTTGTGTCACATTATCTGAGTTGTCCGAGCCGACAGCTTCGCTCGAATTGAAACCTGTTTCGCCACTTATGTTTGCGGGGACCTGATTTTCTTGATCGGTCGCTTCATCTTCACCAAGTTTAGTATTGTCAGTTGACTCTCCAGTTCCTAATGGGGTATCTGTTTGATTCTGAGCTATAGTATCGTTAGTAACTTCGGTATCGTTAGTAACTTCGGTATCCTCAGTATCGCCACTAATTGGTTCGTCTCCTGCTGTATCACCGGTAACTGACGTTTCTTCGGGCGACGTTTCTTCATCAGTCATGGTATTATTGAGGTCAGTAAGATTTTCGTTAGTAGTGATATTTTCTACTGAATCACTCGTGCCGGATACATCTTCTCCACTTGATTCTCGAGAGACAGGGACCCCCTCATCGTCTGCCGGTGCGTCCGTCACATCTGTGGTATCTGCCTGGTTCTGATCTTCGACACCACCCACAGTATCTTCATTAACGGGTTCATCTGTTGTGCCAGCGGTACCAGAAGTATCCTCCGGTAAGGCCTCTTCATCAGTTTGAGTGATATTAAGGCCTGTAGCAGTTCGGTTAGTCAGGTTGTCCAAAGGAAGAAGGGTGTTAAGTTGATCTTCTCCGAGCGATCTTTCAGAATCATCTTCTTCTTGTGAATAAACGGAGAGGAACTGATTGCCGGTCTTGAATGAAAATCCAAGAACGAGCAAAGTAGCCATTAGCATAGCGAAAACAATTTTTCTTTCAGAATTCAAATCACTGACTAAAGACCCACAAATAATATTAAAGTTTATGAAGTACCATTCTATAAGATGGAATGAAGATTCGTCCTAATTGAACTATAGTCTCCAAAGTGGCTAATACTTTCAGATTTGGCTAATAATGAGCAATTTTGATCTAACCTTAGTATTACTATGGACTAGAAAAGAGACTTTCCTTAGTGCGAGCACTTCCAAAATGTTTACTTCAATATTTTCGATTCATTGATAACGACGATTTGAGCACTTCCGGGCAGTGACTCTACTCAAGCTAAGCTGTGCGACTGCTAAACTAGCTTCAAGGTCTTTTGAAATTAAGAACTATTTATGACAAGCTCATTTACCTGTAGCGCAGATGAGTCAGATATATTTCCAATATCTGTTAGGTTCGTCAAGTTCAAACCACCTGTAGGAAGAGTAGTATTAGTCGAATTTTGTCCTGCGATCGAGCCCATTCCAAAAACAATCAGGGTGGCCAGCAATAACATGGAGACTACTACTAGAGACGCTTTATTCACTTGGGATATCATAATGAAACTAGTAGACGCCATTTTTGATATTTGAATATCACATAGTTGTTCCTGAGCATTTCAAGAAAATCTAATTCATCAGTATCTATCTACTCGTTTCGTATCTCGAATTAATACGGGCCTCCGCCACCAGTGTCCGAACCAGATTCTGAAGACGTACCATCCGATGTTGCAATACCACCCCCGGTTTCTGGTCCAAATGAAGTAACTCCACTTGCACCCGCATCAGACACACTGGTTGCATTAGTGGAAGTTTGGTTTCCCAAAGTCTGATTGCTATTGTTTGTCATCGATTGAGCCGTCGCCAAACCTAACGACGTTGCTCCTAAAAGGCCTAGCAGTATCAGGACTGAGTAAGTCAAGTAAAAATTTTTCATCATAAGGACTTATTGCCATTAATCTATTTATTGATTAGATTAACACTTGAACATTATTATGTCCTCTCTAGCAACTTCCGTTACCAAAACTCATTGTTCATATTATCTGATAGAGCGGATAGAATTAAGCTAATTTCAATATGGAGTCAAAATGAACACTTCTACTCGAGGACAGTAAGAAGCCACTTGTCAGGCACATTATCATTTTATAGTATATCATCCATATAAGATCGATGAGTCAAACAGATAACGTAGAATCAAATCAAGATAACTCAAACGAAAAGAAGAAAAAGGAAAATGTGGAAGCTTCAGAGCACGTTCATTCCGAAGGATGTGGATGCGGACACTAATCCGCACTTTCACATTTCGAAATTTAGTAATGATTTTCAACTCTTTAACCTTGATATCATTATTTTTGTTGCATAGGATTTCAATTTTTTAATAAATTAGTTTGGGCACTATCGTTCTTAAGTTGCATATCATTTCATCCAGCCTTCTAATTTGGTTTGCGATGGCCACGTTAGAAACCTAGGTAGCCTCTCGGCAGGCTTTGTCTTCTGTTTCCTTCCTACTTAATTGTTATCCACATTAGCCAATTCGCACTCGCATTTTCCACAAAACAGGAACCCTATGTAGAGTAGGGAAGCAACAACCAAAAGTATGACTTCGTAAATTCCAGCTGGCCAGCAAAGATAGGAAGTGTAGTTATTAGCAAGCCCTCATCCCATTTACCACGAGACTATTCTACCCGCCTATCAGGGGTGGACCGCTAAAGGCATAAAATGCTCGTGGATCAATAAAATTTTCGGTCGCAATTGGTGCCACAAATAAAATCCCAAATAGGAATTTGAGCAATACAATTATCACTATTATGACTACTATTATAAGAGCAATGTACACCAGACTCCCTAGGACCATTTTCTATCAGTTAGTACTAATGCATGAATTATTATAACACTTTAAGGCCTGTGTTTGACCACAATAAGTGATCAATCCGTGATAACCCGATGCACTTCTGAAGGTGCATTCCCACTTGACATATCCCCACGTCTTATTACTAATCATTCTAGGACCGAGTAGTACTGAAAAATAAGTTATTCCCAACATATTGTATGAAATATCTTTGATCACCCTTTCAGTAGTCAAATTTATTTTCTTTGTTATTTATTATCCCCCTTTTTCCTGTTATAAGGAATAAAACATATGTACAGGTACCAATGGGTTGTAAAGGAATTTGCCTTCGTCATAGAGTAATAAAACCGGTGGGGGAAGGAAGATATGTCAATGGACAAAAGAGATGCCAAGTCTGTGAGATCTTTATTGAATGGCCCGAACTGTTCTGTCCGTGTTGCGGCTACAGATTGAGAACAAAGCCCAGGAATCTTAAATTCAAAGAAAAACTAAGAAGCGGAAGGGGCAAGGGCATGATATTTTCGCAATCGTGACAAGGCTTTAAACCATGAGCCGTCCATCACGAATTTCTTTCGTTCTTGATTACCAGAATAAGCTTATTATTAAATTCTAATGCTAGAGACTCTTGTTTTAATTTTGATCGAATTGTGTTTGCATATTTTACGATATCATTTTCATCAACCGTTACAGTATGAACTTCCACCCTTGTATACTTCACAGGCTCGAATTTGCCCTCAAAATATCCATCGAATTCTATCAACGACATACTGCCATACTGTGATGCAATTTCTTTTACAATATCAAAATAGCCCTCCGTCCTGGGTAAATAGAACTTTACTGAATTCGGCAAGACCTTTGTAATATAGTTCTCGTTTGTCATCTAACGTAACTTAGAAGGCATTGTATCTAACGCTTTTTTACTTAACCGCTATTAGTTTTGGCAAGACGAGGGATCTATTGCAAAAGCTGTAAGGATTCAGTTTCTGCAATTGGCTTTACTCACTCGAGGTTAAATTACTTCACGTCCGCTGCATCGTTAATTAAGATAATGACCTAAATAATACATGATTAAATTTTCTGAAGAGGTTCCGAGATGTATTGAAAATTGGTCCAAGGTGGCAGTCAATTGTAAGGGAGACACAAATTGTTTAGAACTTGCTTCCAAGCAGTTACGTGAATGTCTCGACGCAATATTTCCGCCTTCAAACAAGGTAGAGATCGAAAGCGACAAGATTAATTACATTCTTTCTTCGGTATTTCTTCTTAGTAATAGATTAACGAAGGCAACCACGGCCTTAGCCGAGTTGGATAACGCGATAACCACAAATGCACATGAAAGTGACAGAAATGAGAAGTTAAAATATTCCCTCAATAAAATAATCTCCAATTACTTTTAACTCATAGTACATCATTACCTTCTGTTGAGAGTACTACTCTTAATAGAGATGAAGCACACGGATCATTATGGACCAAGGCGAACCAGGTGTTGACTATGATGATCCAAACCTTAATCCGCTGATATGTGACATCTGCAAAATGCAATTCAAAAGTCTAGATGAACTAGGAGAGCACCAAAAACAGAAACACGATATGTAGCTGCCGAAGCTTTTTTGCCTAACCCAAATCATTACGTTTAACAGAATGTATAGTTTTGGCCCTAGATAGCGAGTGAATAGATACCTTTGATTTTCGAGTTTCATTCCTACAATGAAGAGATATTAACCATCTGAGGCAATCTGATTAAAAGTCCTGTCGGAATGATCTCAAAGTAAAAAAGTAAAAAAGAAGAGTGGCTATGCCGATGCAGCATTTGTCTTGGCCAATTTTGTGCACAGATTCAAATGTCTCTGTTCTTCCTTCAGTATTGCTCTGACGGTAGTACCAAATTTTTTATGTTTAACATCCTTGGCAATTGAAACTAAAACCTCATAGTGAGCTACTTCACCGCCTTCTGCCAAACATAGAAACTCTAATGCTTCTTGTGTATCAGGATCGTCACCTAGATATGTTTCCATTATTTTGGAGGCTTTCTCTGCTGTTTCTGCTGCGGTACTTTCAATTTGTCCAGAATCGAATCCATCGGATTCCGTCAGCTCCTCAACTAATTTCTGCATCTTTTGTTCTTGTTCCCCTGCTTGTTCTCTCATTTTATCTAGTTTTTCAGTCTGCTCTGGTTGCAATAATCCTCTGGAGCCTAGTTCTTCTACTGCTTTTTGCGCAGCTTTTTCCAATCCCAATGCCTCGCCAATTTTTTCCTGGATCATTTGTTGATCAGCCATGATATTCAAGGTACAATATCCTTAATAATGAAAAAAGACCACACGGGTTTACGACGCAGCAAGAGTCATGTTGAATATTATATTTCAAATGTGAAAAAGGAAGAGCTTAAAACCAAATTAAATAATGATGAGATAAATAAAATAGTTGGTAACAGAAGTTATTTGCGACAATTGTGAACAAAACTATGTCACCATTTCAATGGCGTAGGAAATTGTTATGTGTCCAGTGTTATAATTATCTGCTAACTACTCGTACCATTCTGAGCAGGGCATACCTTTAGTTTCGATTGATTACATTAGGAATACTTGATTTCTTGATATTCACAAAGCCTAACTGAATACCACATTATTGTCTCTCAAGTCCATTCTTGGCTAGTGAGTACGAACTAATGTTTATCCCCAACAAATCATTCATCCGTGGTGTTTAATCTAGTTCAAAAGACGGAATGAATTACTAGCATTCCACACGATAGCCATATGCGGATAAGCCGGTCTCGTTGAAAACTGATGGTCTGGAAATTAACCATAGCATCTGTTTTATAGTTTACCCCGAATTAGTATAATGTATAGTTATAGAATTGGCTTACAGAGCCGATTTGTAATATGAGAAATCAATAATCCGCCGGTTTCCGACACAGAAAATGATACATTTTCGAGCTTTTCTAGAGATGGATATTAAGTGGTGCAGACAATAGTTTTATATCTTATCGCTTATACCAAATTATGAGACAACACAACACAAAGATGGTTTTGGCAGTAATATCAATTGCGATGGCGGTTACTCTCCCATTGGCAAGTTCTGTTTATAGCCAAGGAGGTAACAATCAATCAGGAGGAAATCAATCGGTGGCTAACAATGCTTCTCAAGGAATTGGGAGCGCGCAACAACTTTCCCAAGCCCTAGGTAATAATACAGAACTACTAACAAATAATACGCCAATAGGTAACCCTAATGCCTCAACTGCCGAAAAGATGGCAGCCGAATCAAATGCTACAGATAATCAATCAACCTTAGGCAGCAATCAAACAAGCGGCAATCAAACAAGCGGCAATCAAAGCAATCCTCTAAAAGGACTGGTTGAGGGTATAGGCAAACTATTCGGTAACGCAACGGGAAAATAGTCTTTTCCCATAATTTCTTTCAGCAACGAACTAATTGAAAAGACCGAACGTCAGAATCGACGTAATGTATTGCACTACGTGATATTACCCGTCAACTATTCAAGGATTCCAAGTCGCTGTGTCCCCAAACTGATAAAATATATGTTAGGGACACATCTGCCCCTATACCAGGTTCAGAGAAATCTATAAGTAAAATGTTGGATCATGACTAGCAGTCCATGACCCGACCGATGTCAAACTAACGTGCACTGCGGTATTATCTACAAAATTATTAATAAGGATTCATGGGTATGCTCGAAAGGATTATAGTGTTAAGAACAGAAAGTACACTTGCAAGATTCGTGAAGGCTGCTCTAAGTGGATCGCAAAAGTAACCCAATCAATACATAACTTTAAGCTAAGTAATTCAATGATGGTACATTCCCTACTTCTGCGTACAGTCAGACAAGCGCAATGATGATATGAACGATCTAGCTCAAAACTGGACTTTGTCGTTTACTGGAGTTTGTTTGAGACAATCGAGATGTTAATATCAGAAAGTGCTCTGTTCGCCGGGGCTCACAACGGTCACCTGTCCAGTCGTAGTTCCTACATCGACTTTTTTTACCTGTTTCACTTGCCTTTTCCGAATCACAACTTCGGCTACTTTTACTAATTTTTTTGTCAACACCGCCTCTTCAGCATAGATTGGTATCATTTTATACGCTTCTGTTCCTTCCCCATAAAGAGGGATTTTCTCGCCTGTTATTCTTTCGTACTCCTCTTCATCTTCTTTATCAAGTGACACAACGTCAAGTAACTTGTCCTTTATTTCCTTGAGGGTGTCTGCGAATCCAGAGTGTACTTGTTTTCCGTTGACAAATAATTCCTCACAACCAAGTGTGACATCTATACTCTTATTCTTTTCAACCATGCGCTTTTCTATTCTTACAGTTTCGGTGTAGCTCTTTGTGTTCATGTGAATCTTTTGTTCGATTACAGGGATAATCAGAGGCTCAGACCCTAGGTTAGATTCCATTTTTTTAACACCGAGACCAGTAGAAGAAGTTAACGTATCTATAGCATCCTCAGTTTTTTCTCTAACAGATTCAGCCAATTCTGCCGCTTTTCCGCTGATCGACTCTTCTTTCACAATCGATCTGGGCCTTATTACTGTAACTATGGACTTTGGTGTCTCGGGCTTAACAATTATCTCGGTTGGTGTGACCACAGCATGAAGAGGCAGAGTCTCGTAATTTGTAATAGATGCGGGCGAGATGGAGTCGACTGGGATCATAGAACTGTTGACATCAACAGACATTTCGGCTTCAGAAATTGGTTTTGCCATTTTCTTTGCTTTTGTGAGTCGTTTGCGCCGTTGCCTTTTTACGTTGCCTGGTTTTCCTTCCTTTTGTTCCTCTTCTTCCAATTACATTGTAATGTATATCATCTCTTAATTGTATTATAATTTCTGCAATTCGATGTTTACACTGAACTATTAAATCATATGTTGAAGAAGAGTACTGCATAATGGAAACTGAAAGACCAAGTATTCGATGGGATGATGTAATAAAAAAAGAGGCTCGTGGTATTAATGATTATGATCTTGGCGAAGTCCAGGAAGTAACTTCGAACAGCGTTCTAACGGAAAAAGGGTTAATCGATACAAAGCTCTTTGAAATTCCAAGGAGTCTAGCTGTAGAATTCGATGGCCACAAATTAGTTTTCAATGTTACTGAAAACGATGCTAAAAATATGTATTTGAAAGCTACATCTTCTTCTTCAGACGATATAAGTCATGAATCGCAAGAGACTGTGCCTTTGATAGAGGAACGACTGGAACCCAAGAAGAAAGAGATTATAGAAGATGCCACAATCATAAAGGAACCGATTAAGGAGAACAAAGAAATAGAAGTCACCCTGACTCATGAGGAGCTTGTATTGGAACGCAGGCCTCTTGCAGAGCCCCAACCAACTGATGAAAATCCCGTCGAGAGCCGCACAGAAATAAAGATACCGCTAAAGAGAGAAGAAATTCAAAGCACAAAGCAATCATATGTCAAAGAAGAGGTCCTGGTCAGTAAGAAGCCAGTTACCGAAACGCACAAAATCTCAGAGGAAGTTACAAACGAAACAATAAAGGAAGAGTAAATTAGCTCGTTTGCTAAAATACATCCTTTCAGGGCCGCCTAGTCTGCTATCTCGGCTCAAAAACTCTATTTTGAGTAAAAATAGTTGAATTATGATGACCTGTTACCGGTAACTAAGGCTCAGATTACAATCATTCTATATTTCTGAACTTTCCAGAATTCTGCTGTTTCGTGGGATTACGTACTTTGGATACTTGATCTTCATTTGCTTCATAGTCTCTAAGATTATCCTTGATACCAACCAGTTGCGAAACCACTTATTATTTGCAGGAATGATATACCAGGGAGCCTCGGATGTGCTACACCGTACAATTGCATCTTGATATGCATCCATATACTCTTTCCATTTTCTGTGCTTTTCAAAGTCATTTTCAGCAACTTTCCAACGTTTCATCGGGTCAGATAGTCTCTTAGCCAGCCTCTTCCTTTGTTCCTGTTTAGATATATGCAGATAAAACTTCACTATCTTGACATTGTTTTCACTTAGATACTTTTCGAATTGGTTTATTTGGTCGTACCTCGGTTCCCATATAGATTTTTTCACCAATTCCTTTACTCGAACTTCAATTACGTCTTCGTAGTGTGACCTATTGAATACCCGATGAAACCGTTTTGGGGAACAAAATTATGTATGCGCCACAAAAAGTCATGCGATAGTTCTTCCTGAGTGGGTTCTTTAATAGCTTTAACATAGCATCCAGCCGGGTTAAATGCACTTATGACGTGACTGATTGTTCCCCCTTTTCCCGATGCATCCATCCCCTGATTGGGAACTAGAGCCATTTTCAGACATGAAATTAAATTGCTAAGCTATATAATGTGTGAATAACTCTCCAAATGAATGAACGAGAGTATTTATCAGGAACTTTCACATTCTTCTAGCTAGAAGGTCGTTCGACGAGACGGTGATTCAGGAGCGTCCGATTTGGAGTTTTGGGATACCAAATTAACACAATTACTTTTCTACAAATGTGTAATTAGCTAATAAGGAATTTTTTGTGACACCTGTAGTCAGTTATTTGCGAAGACTTGTCTCTGATAAGGCTCAACATCGAAATGATTGGTACGACTGTCAAGACTTGACGACCTGTGCTTCAATTTTTACTGAATCACTTACTTCGGTTTGATTTGAAGTTGTTTGCAATTGCTTTTTGATCGAATCAATAACGTTTGAGTCTGGGACTATATTACTCAGAGCTATTGAAACGTTACCCGTATAGTTATTCAAGTTAACATTTTCCAGAATCCTTCCACCTGCAGGAATTTCCCCAGTGCTATTCAACAGATCCTTTCCCTCAGGTGAGGAAACCCTTATATCGAAACTCTTTACTGGGATGACATGCTCTATTACAGAAGGAACAGTTAGACCTACAGATTGTTCCTTGTCAAGGCTGGTGTTCGTTTCTGCCCCAGCAGGAGCTCCTTCTAGAATAGAGGAACTTGCATTTAGGAAAACTATCTCAAAGTTGAGCCCACTTGGAATCGAAGAAACCCCCGATTTTATCGTTATATTGTATATACCCTTATCAGAGATTTTTGCAATCAAAGGAGAACTGAAGCCAATGGTGGAAAGAGCCTTCTTATCTGACGGGTTGTCCACACTGAGCTGCGCGAAAGCTAAGCTCGCAGTACTTGCGTAATATATTACTATTATAATCGGAAATAACCTGTTCAACGATCTACATTAGTCACAATAAAATATAACACTTCAGTACTGAGTTTCAAGGTTTCAGGGACTTCACTCATCCTTAGTAAGGAACCTCACCATGGACGGCACTACCGTAATTGATATCTACTATAATGCATTCTAAATACTACCAATGAACCTGTTTAAACGTCGTAAGGTAGAAAAGTCAAAGGAGATTGCGAAAACAAAAGTAAGCTATGACGAAGCACTTCGAGCAGGCTCCTCGATTGGTAGAATTGCAACTAATATTTGGAACTCACAGAAAAACCCAGGTAAAGCCTATATTTTCAATAGACGGGTTCATCATGGCGAAATAGGCGTGCTATTAGGATTATCTAGTCTTTTCAAAAAGTCAAGGCCAGATGCGGCGGGTGTCTTATCGGGGCTAGGTGAAGTGTTATCGCAGGATGATATCGCCGACAAGAAAGAATGGTTCCAGTTTAAAAGGAGGGTTATAGAACCAGATTCTGAAAAGACCGTGGAAGAGGCTAGGCAAGACACTCACAGGGTTGAAAACCAGGATCAGTGATCGAGTTGGTATCTAACACGACAGAATTCAACTTTGTTGTAATAGGCGCTGTATTCATCCTTACTATAGTCCCATTAGTCAATACATCGATGGCGAACGCGTCGGCTAATTCAAGCCAATTTGACCTAAGGTCCGTTACTGACAATCTTAATAAAAGTTTAACAAAGCTGACAGGTGGAAATGCAACGAGTTTATTAAAGAGTACTCTATCTTCCATCAATAATACAGCTTCCCAATTAGCCAATGAAAGCAAAGGTATGGTTAATGAAAATTCAATAAATACTGCTGAAATAATTGCTAAAAAAATAGGTATTGGTATTGCAGATGTGTTGAGCAATATTAGTGGCGAAGTAAAACAAGGCATTGAATCTAAATAGGTTCTGTTATAAGCACCTTTACGAATCTATTACTTGGAAACTAATTGGTTACTTTTAGATTTTTATTTTATAGGAAATAAATACTTTTGAACCTTTTCCACCAATTCATTAATCCTTATGGGTTTCTGTAAAAATAAATCGACGCACTGGCACCTGTTGAATACTCCATCCCGTACATCAAAAGCACTTATTAATACTCTTGTGACGGTTGAATCCAACTCCCTGACTTTTTCCAGCAATTCAATACCATTCATAGAAGGCATCCTGTAATCCGACACGATGCATTTGTACTTTTTTTGATTATAGCGAAAATGTTCTAAAGCTAGGTTTGGGTCACTAAAGGCGAACGCCTTCACCCCTGGGATATTATCTAAAGCGTCTTTAAATAAATAAGCAATGTCACTTTCATCATCCACGACAGCAACAAACACTGGAGAGTTTTTTTGGCTATCCAATGTACTGCAAACTAAATGTGATATCTTCTATTTAAAATTTCCGAGATGCTCTTAAACTAACTAAATTCTGCTTGGGGACATTTTGATTCTGCCAATCAGATACATCGGTCATCCCCTCCACGTTCCTATTCAAGTATCGCTCTGAATGTATCGCCGAACTGTTCATTCCGAACTTAGCTATATAATAGATGTTTGCATCTAAGAAATTGTTGGGGGAGGGTGAGGTGGTAACAAACATTCTGAGAGAAACTAAAAAAGAGTAGGCACCAAAGTTACCTATACTTTGGTGGTATTTACGAAAAAGAATTTGAATATATAGGAGGGGTGAGGAAATTTGACGCTGTGCCATTCGGGGCAGGAATTTGTGAATATCAATATAATAAAGTCATTGGGATGCTCTACCTTCGTACTTTTGTTGCGCATCTAGTATTTTTTTCTCGAAGTTTACCGAGCTATCGCTAATTGAATCTTTAATTCCTAATTTTTCATAGAGTAAACGAATTATTCTGCGTTCGATGATGAACCTGCCACCATCTATTGCGCGATCTAATGCTTCGTCAAGTGCCTTGGGATTTACCGAAGTCTCGCCTATTTTTATTAAATGTTTCTGCTCCAAGTAGTCGATTACAATTTTTGAAACTTGATCTCCCAGGATTTTGAAGGCTTGACTTACTGCATCCGAGTATGCTTGAGTGAATGTAATTCTATGAGACATAATTTACCTCATGCTCACCTTTTCATTATGGGCACTTAAAATCCTAGGAAAATAGTAACTAGACAACTTTCAATCATCGGTTGTGAGTTAAGTTTCTTTTTCTTTTTCTTTTGACATCATTTCTTTTTTGCTTTTTTGCAAGTTCTTTTTGATGTGTTTCGAATTTTAACATCCTTTTTATTTTTTGTTCTTTTTGCCTGGCATCTATTTTTCGTTCTTTCGTCACGTATTGATCATAACGCCTCCGCGCTGTGCCGCTGAGAATTCCCTCATATTCAGTCATGGCAGCTTGGATTTTTATTCCCCCAGTACTCCTTATTGAAAATTCAAATATGGATGGATCATGAGGACTGGCTCTTGCTTTCAGTATCAACATTGACCTCTTCAGTTGTCCTTCCGCCTCTACATATCGCATTAGAATGATATTGTGAAAAATAGAAGAAAGTCCCAATGTGGTAATATTAAGACCCATTTGTTGAGGAGCTAAAATACTGAAAATAGAAGTGATATTATTATAGATAAACAAGTTAGACAACCTCTTCGTAATGAGATAAGCTTCTTGCTTGTAAAAATGCTCGAACGCCGTCAAGCTATCAATAAACACAACTGTAGGTCTAATTGCTTCGATCTGAGACGTCAGTTCAGCGATAAACGCATCAGGACTTTTACTTTCTGGAATCCAAGTAATGAAATGAAGCCCAGCCTTTTCAAGGCTGGCCACGTCATAGCCTATCGATTGACCCATTGTTCGTATTTCAGCTGGCGATTCTTCAAGCAAACAAAATATCGCTTTTTCACCTTCTGATACGGCATTTGCGAGAAATTGAAAGCCAAATGTTGTTTTACCAGCACCTGTTGGCCCAACCAACGCCGTTGATGTCCCCATTAGAAAGCCACCGAAGACTCTTTCATCTAGTCCGTCAATACCAGTCTTGACTCTGTCAGTCGAGGAGTTGCCAAGGATACTTAGCGACTGCTTCGGATACACAATCATACCTTCCTTTCCAATTATGGAGACATGTGGCTCTCTATCCATTGCAGTGCCTCTCATCTTGACTATTTTTACGGTAGAGGGGACAGCATTACTAGTGCCGTGGGCCAGGTGTATGATGCCATCTGCTACGAATTCCTCCATACCAGAACCAATGCTGTTCTCGCCTATAGGAACCTCTGCTATCAACATATTAGTAAGACCTTCAGCCCGAAGCATCTTTCCTATTACAACATGTAACGCAATTCTTGCTTCATTAATATCATTAAAAGCAAGTAGAATTGCAGAAAAAGAATCTATTACCACCCTTTGAGCCTTTATATTTTGGACGGTTTCAATCATTTCCTCTAGTGCATCTCCTATACCTTCCTTAGTTACAGTAGCAAGGTCCAAGAACCTGAATTTGTTCTGTTTTTCAAAATTGACAAAGTTCATTCCAAATTTCTCAAGATTATCGTAGTATTGCGTCTTTGATTCTCCAAATGAGACATACACAGTAGACTCTCCTTTTTTGAGCCCGTCGTAAAGAAAGTGCGATGTCAATATGGTCTTGCCCGTGCCGGGATTTCCTGCCACGAGTACCGTAAATCCCCTAGGTATTCCGCCTTCGATAAGTGAATCTAGACCGGCAATCCCTGT